>NZ_CP147020.1:2059285-2397857 GCF_037126435.1 Bernardetia sp. ABR2-2B
ATTAGGAAACTCAACACTAAAAATATTAAAAACACTATCATGATTTACTTTTGTTATTTTTTCATTTATCATTTTTGGCTCTTCATAATCCATTATTTCATCGACATCTAAAGTTTGAGCTACTAATTTGACTTTTGCCTTAGATTCTTTTGTACTATCAAGATAATTGAAAAGTTGTGCCTCTAGTTTAATATCTGACTTACCCAATTTCCCACTAAAATTTTTGATACTTATATCTCCTTTTCGCAGACTAAAATCGCCGTGCAAACCTTCAATTTTGAGCTTGTGCTGACGAAACTTTCCGTGCAAATCTGTAAGTTTCAAATCAGTATTTTCAAACCAATTACTTTCTCGTACATTTTTACTATTGATATTCAGTAAGGCTTCTACTTCAAAATCTTTTAAGGTTTCATCTTTGTATTCTTTGGGAAGATAATTTATACCTTCGTAGGTCAGCAAATCATTGAATATCAGATTATCAGAAGTAATATCAATATAAAACTCAACAGGTTTTTCTTTGTGTTTTGGCAAAAGGGCATGATAATTTTTGAGATAAGCATCTAAATCAAAATTACTTTTATCAATTTCGCCATGAAAACGCTTTACACGAATATCATTTTCGTCAATAAGAATATCAATATGAAAATCGTGAATAGTATGAGCGTAATTTTTTAAATCAAAAAACAAACTATCCACCAAAAATTCTCCTTGTGGAATACCATCAGCCTGACGAATATATTTTGTATTGGTCAGAAATTTTGTATCAAAAACAAGATTAGTAATTACTTCGGTCGTACTTTTGGAAAGCGCAGAATCAAAAGCTAACAAAACAGGTAAATTTAGTTTTGAGGCTTTTCCTTTCAAATCGGCTTCTACATCAGCATCTTTATTGTGTAGAAGTGCCGTAAGATTAGAAACTAAGCCTGAAAGTTCTAGTTTAGAATCCTCTACTTCGACATCAAAATAATCAATTTGTAATTTCCCTCCTATAAAACTTGCCTTTGAATTAAGATTTTTGACAGGATGTGGATAATAATCAGGTGCATAAAAACTGACATTTTTGAGTACAATACGGCTATCTGTTCCATCTTTTAGCTCACCTAATATTCCTTCAATATCATCAGCATCTAAGAGTTCATCAATATTCATATCAATAATAGCTTGTCCTTGTAAGCCTTCTACCATATCCAGCTCAAAAAGTTCGTATAGAGATACTAAATTCAAACTAGAGTGCAAGTCAATAGAAAAATAAGGGTCATCAAAATTTATGACGTGAAAACTCCCTTTTACAAAGCTATTTTCAGGCTTTCCACTCAAGTTGGTAAGGTAAATTTCAGAAGTTTTGAGGTTGCGTTCTTCGCCATTAGTATAATATCCCATAAAACTCAAATCACTAATAGACTTGTTGGCATTTGGATTGATAAACTGAGCATTTTCACAACCAAACTCTAATCCTATTTTTGGATTTCCTTCAGTCAGTTTGCCTTGAATCATTCCCTTGAAGTATATCTCACCTTTATTTCGATAGCTTTCTAGTTTTTCATAAACATCTGGGGGAGCAAATGAAGTTATAAGCTTAAAATCAGGTTTTTTTCCTTGAATTGAAATATCTATATCCATATCATTTTCTATATCTATAAACCCTTCCAAACCAAAAACACCTCCTTCTATTTGCAACTCGCTTGGGTCTATATCTAAATAATTATCTTTCAAATTATAATGTATATCAGAGATAATATTGATATGTTTTTTTACAAAGAAATCCATCTTGTGTAGATTCAAATCTACCAATTCAAAATCAATATCTAAATGGTTATCAATAAAATTAGTATTATAGGTAAAGGTGCTTTTTGCTTTTTTTATTTGCGTTTGTACAAGATTATTCTCCAAACGATCTTCTTTTTCTACAAAAACATCAATCAGTTCTATAGATTTTAAATCTAAATGAAAGTGATTTTCCTTATCTTTTTCGGCTTTTTCTAATTCTGTTTTTAGTTCTTTTGGGTTGAGTGATTTTGCCAAAACAAGATTGATAGTGCTATCTTCAAAACGAATAATATGTAACTCTCCTTTTTGTACGACGATTTTTTTTATGGTGTATTCGCCTTCCAAAAGCTTCCAAGCATCAAAACCAATATAGACATCATCGAAGGCATAGACAGGACGCTGCGTTTCGTCATTAGAAGAATAAAACTTTAAGTCTTCCAAATCAACAGAGATATAAGGAAAGTTTTTGAAGGGCGATATATGCAGTCCACCGAGTGTAGTATGTCCTACTTGCATTTCATTGAGTTTCTCGGTTACTTTTTCAGCAATAAAATCTTGATTTTTGTAGAGGATATAAGGAGCAATCAAAACTAAAACAAACAAAAACAGAAAGCCTATCAAAAGCCAACGCCAAAGTTTTTTCCTTTTAAATATTTTCATATTAAATTTTGAATAGGTGCTAAGTTAAATGCAAGTAAATCAATTTTAGTCTAGTCTATTTTTAAAAACAAGATACAAATATATTGCAACAAACTGTAAAATTTTGCTTTAAAAAAATAAGAGTTCCTATAAAAACAACCAATAGTCGTTGCTTGGTTTTACCGAGTAACTTATAAAGGAAAGGCAAGTTTTCAAAATTGTAGTATATTTGAAGTAATTTTGCCATTACAGAAATATAAAATAACAAAGCTATGATAGGCTCTTATATCCTTAGACTATGGCTGTAAAAAAATAGATTCAAGTAATAAATGGAAAATATTTCACAAGCTGACTTTACCGTATTGCTAGACCTTTTTGGCACATTTGCTTTTGCAATTAGTGGGATTAGATTGGCAACAGGAAAACAAATGGACTGGTTTGGAGCATATATTATTGGATTAGTAACTGCCATTGGTGGAGGAACATTGAGAGACCTATTGCTTAACTTGCCTCCCTTTTGGATAGTAGATGCGAAATACTTTATAACCACAGGGGTTGCTCTTATTGCTACACTAATATTTAAAGATAAGCTATTCAAGCTAGGAAGCACTTTATTTATGTTTGACACAATCGGACTTGGCTTATTTACTGTCGTTGGTATAACCAAAAGTATTGATGCAGGGCTTTCTATTTGGGTCTGTATTGTTATGGGAACGATTACTGGTTCTGTGGGTGGTATTATTAGAGATATATTACTAAATGAAATCCCTTTGTTGTTCCGTAAAGATATTTATGCACTTTCTTGTATTGCTGGAGGTGGAGTATATTTTATTTGTGATTACTTTCATCTACTTACTGGCATAACAGAGATAGTAGCTGCTCTAACAGTAATTATTGTGCGATTGATAGTTGTGAAATTTCATATTCATCTACCACAGTTGCAGCCATTAGACAATAAAAAAGAATAAGTTAAAAAGACAATGAGTAATACTTTAAAGTACAATTGGAAGTTTTAAAGAAAAAGAAGGAAACTGGATTAATGAATACTTTCCCATATTTATCAAGTATGATTTCTTTACTTATGACTTAGAAAGCTAAGGTAATAAATCCCCAGCAGTCGAAAACTATGGTAAAACCTAACCTTTAGTAAAAGTATTAAAGTTTAGGCTTAGTTTTGTTATTAAAGTCTGTTACTCTTTCCTACTCTTGACAAACCCCAACACCTCTCCCACCGTTTGCACAGCAGCAAAAACAATCACAAAAGCAAACTTTCCAGCCTCACCCAAATCTATTTGAATAGGTAATTTATCCGTATTGGCTGCAAAATATAGCATTGTTCCTAAGATAATAGAAACATGCAAAACTAACATTTGCGTAGAGAATACTTGATTTTGGCTTTGGTCTGTATTTGTTTGATAGTTTTGTTGATATTTATCTTGCTGCAAGTTTGCGTAGTTTTTTGATTGCTCTTCTTGTTGTTTTCTTGAAAATTCTATTTCCAACTCTTCTTTACTTTGATTATCAAATTTATTTTTACTTAGTTTTTTAAATAAATAAATCAGAATTACTATTTCAGTCAAAACAGCCAAAACTAAATTGAGATTAAATTCCATATTTTTAAAAAATACAGTAAACAAATTATTTAGTGTAGCATCACTATTAGGAGAGGCGATAATTCCAACAATTACAATTATAAAGACAAAATAAATTGCCATCGGAAAAAGCATTGTTCTTGTCGCTTTATTTTTGATTTTTAATTCTGTTTTAGAAATTTGATTTTTATTATAATTGATTCTATTCTCAAAAAATCTAAAAATAATACGTATTACTTCTTCTGCCCAATACAAATAAATGACAGTAAAAAAGCTCCATTTCCAAACGATAATACCAAAAAAGGTAAAACCATTTACCAAAAGGCTAAACAAAAAACGAATAAGAGCGATATTTTTTGCATAAAGTTTCTTTATTTTTGAAGTAGGCATATTTTTCTTTGGTAATTTTCACGAATATTTTGATAAAAAAAGAGATGTAAAAACACTTAAATATACTGACTTTCAACAATTTAAAGTATTTAACCCTTCTAAATTGCAAAAAAATATGTATTTTAATTGTCTAACATAAGGAAATTTGCAGTTTTCTAACTAATTTTACACTACAAATCGAATTGGAGTAAGCAGAGAAATTGTAAAACAAAATCAGCCTTACTTTCATTTTATTAAAAAATCTTATTACAAAAATCTATATACAACTTATACAATGGCAGCAGAAGTTATTGCAGAACCTACCAAACCACAAATGAATGCGCCTGTTCGCAGTATGTGGGATGGAGGAAACGAACCATTAAAGGCAAGTTATGGAAAACTCATGATGTGGTTTTTCCTTCTTTCCGATGTTTTTACCTTTGGAGCTTTTCTTATTTCGTATGGAGTAGCTCGTTTTGCGTTTCCAGCATTTGAAAAAAGCCCTGATGAATTCATTTTTTCTCAAGAATATTGGCCTATTCCAGAGAAGGTGTTTAACTCAATGCCTCTTTTTCATGGTGTAGATGCTCCTCTTGTTTTTGTTGGTATCATGACTTTCATTCTGATTATGAGTAGTGTTACAATGGTATTGGCTGTTGAGGCTGGTCATAGTCCTGCGCTTAATGAAGATGAAAGACAAGCAGAAGTAGAAAAATGGATGCTTTGGACTATCTTAGGTGGTGTAGCATTTCTTAGCTGCCAAGCGTGGGAATGGGCTCACTTTATTCACGGAACTGAAATGTTTATTTCAAGTATGGACGAAGTTGCTCGTAGTACAGGATTTGGAGCAAGTTTGACGCAAAACCAATACGGTCCACCACTTTTTGCAGACTTCTTCTTCTTTATTACTGGTTTCCATGGTTGCCACGTACTTATTGGAGTGATTCTTAATATTATCATTTTCTATAATGTAGTGATGGGTGTTTATCGTCGTACAGGACACTACGAAATGGTAGAAAAAGTAGGTTTGTACTGGCACTTTGTAGATTTAGTTTGGGTATTTGTATTTACATTTTTCTACCTTGTGTAGATGTCAATTACGAATTACGAATTAAAAATTACGAATTAAAAATTTAATCTGTTTGATAAAAAACTTAGAACATTGAGACTGATGTATATTCAGTTTCTGTTGTTATTATAAACAGCTTAAAATCTATTCTACATTTACAATCATTAAAAATATAAAATTATGGCTCACGTAGATTCATCACTTAGCCCAAAAGAGCAAAGAGCTAAGAATATCAAGAAAATTTGGATGGTAGCAGGTATTCTAGCACTTGTTACGGCAATAGAATACGTTATTGCTTTTACTATTGCACCAAGCATTTACAGAAATATCGTATTTATCTTGCTTACACTCGTGAAGGCTGGCTATATTGTAGCCGAATTTATGCACCTTAAGCACGAAGCTAAATACCTTATTTTTGCTATCATCGCTCCAACTATTTTTGTTTGTTGGCTTATTTTGGCAATGCTTATCGAAGGAACTACTATTTTTGGAATCCGTTTTCCAGAATTGGTAATGTAATATTCTTCCCTAGCCTCTCTAATAGAAAGAGAAAAAAGGATTTTGATAAAAATGTTTCTTTTAGTTTCTGTTTTTTTAGCAGAACTAAAAGAAACATTTTTGTTTTGCAAAAGATTACTATTTCAAATTTCGTTTTAATAAAAACAGTTTTATATGTCAGATAAATCAGATTCTCTTCCAGAAAAGAAAAATTATAAAAACTTAGCTGTTCTACTTACTATTTTAGTTCTTCCTGCTCTTTTCATATTCTTCTTAATGACAGGAGAAACGAAGCACAAAGTATTGCCGATAATGTACAGTTTGCGTTTGCCTGAATTTGACCCTACTTTTATAAAGGCTTCGGGCTGTGAACCAAACTTTGTAGATTCTACGCACCGAACCATTCCATTTTCACTTACCAATCAGCTTGGAGAAACAATTTCACAAGAAGATTTGAGAGGAAATATCTATGTAGCAAATTTTATTCTTACTCGTTGTACGCAAAATATTTGTCCAAAAATGGCTTCTGAAATGATACGTGTACAGGAAGCATTTAAAGATGATAAAAATGTAAAAATTATTTCGTACAGCATTGACCCAACCTACGACACACCAAAAGTTTTGAAGGAATATGCTGAAAAATATGGTGCTGATAACTCAAAATGGCATTTCTTGACAGGAACAGAAGAAGAGATTTTTCAACAAGCAAAATGTAGTTATTTTCTCCCTGCTGAAAAGAAAGATACGTATGTAAATATTGACCATTCAGAGCGTTTTGTTTTGGTAGATAAAAAAGGACAAATTAGAGGATATTACAAAGGAACAGACCTCAATGATGTCGACAGACTGATCCACGAAATACAAGTATTGCAATTAGAAGATGAACAATAAAATCACAAAATAATTAATCTTTAGTACGGATAAGGTCTGCCTTATCCCTGCACAGATATAAATGAATCAAAAAATGAATACAACTATTCCATCAAATAATCAACCCACAACTAATCCAACAATGAAATGGACAATCGGAATTTTGTCTGTTGTTGTGCCTCTGCTTGTAGCTATTTTACTCTCTATGAATAATGAAAGCAAAATTGATTTTGGCTTTAATACTCGCATCTTGCCTCATATCAACGCTGTTTTTAATTCGCTTACTTCACTTTGCTTGATTGCTGGTTTTTTTGCTGTTAAAAGTAAAAACATTAAATTACATAGAGGTCTTATGATAACAGCTTTTATTTTGTCATCTTTATTTTTAGTTTCTTATGTAATTTATCACGCTTCTGTTCCTCATACTATTTTTGGAGGAGAGGGTATTGTTAAAGGTTTTTACTACTTTTTATTAGGCTCACACATTTTACTTTCTATTGTGGTTGTGCCTTTGGTTTTGTGGGCAATTTACTTTGCTTGGACAGGAAAAATTGACAAACATAAGAAAATCGTAAAATGGACTTTTCCTATCTGGACGTATGTTGCTATTACTGGAGTTACAGTTTATTTTATGATAAGCCCATATTATCAGCCATTATAATTCAGCACTAAGAAATAATATTTTGATTTTTTAAGACAAAACAAAAGATTTATTTACTTTTTTGAGTAGATAAATCTTTTTTTGTTTATCATTTTTCGTATATTTCTATTATACGAACACAAATACAAAAAATCACTTTTTTATTTTGCCAATTTCTACTCTTATAAAACGCTTTCTATGCGTTTTTTGTAGTTTATTTTTACTGAATATCTTTTTCTTTACTTCCTCTGTTGCACAAAATAGTGAGAAGGTAAATGATGGTATTTCTTTAGAAATTTGTAATGAAAAATCTATTTCCTTTGAGCAGGTAAAAAATAATATAGACAACTCTTGTTTTCAGCCCATTACAGTTTCAAAACTCAACTCAAAAGAATATCAAGAGCGTATTTTATTAAAGGCAACCATTTCAAATCCACAGAAGAAGTTTATTGTATTCAACAAAAAAATTGACTCTGTAAAAGTCTTTTTTCCAAATATTGGTAAAAATAGCACTCTACTTTCTGGGCGTTTGGTAGCTCGTTCTGAAAAACAACTATTCGAAAGTATTGAAATCAATGCTATCGAAATTCCTTCTGATTATAAAGCCTCTTTCTATGTAGAACTTATCAGTAGCCAGCAGCTTCCTCTAGTCGTAGATTTGGAAATACTGACAGAAAGAGAGTTTGAAAGAGACAAACTTTATAAGCGACACGAAGACGTGATTATCCATGCTATCTTTCAAGGAATGTTATGGATAATTTTATTGTATAATTTATTTATTTTTGTAGCTACAAGAGAACAAGTTTATGTAGCTTATTCCATCTATATTTTTGGTTTTTCAGTCTTTAATGCTCAAAACACAGGCTTTTTCTCTGATTATATTATTCCAAATTATCCTTACTTTTCTAGCTTAGTTCGTATTTTTGGCTTGGCTGCTGCTTTCTTAGGACACGCTTATTTTACTTTAAAATTTCTACCAGAAGAAGTTTTTGGACGTTTTTGGAAAAAGTTTTTTATCTCCTTTATCATCTTTGTTTCCTTCATGATACTCATTTATATTGGTGTAATGTACGGAACAGACAATCTAAAACTTTACACTCTACTCTCAAAAGCCGCTCACGCACTAATGATGATAAGCTTAGTAGTATTTTTTGTTTATTTAGCTATCAAACGCTGGTCAGATACAATGACAAAATATTACCTTTTGGCTTCTTTAGTATTGCTTTTGGGAGCATTTATATTCAATATTTTACAGGCTTTGGGAGTAGAAGGAGCTGGAATTATTGTAGAAGCAGGTGGTGTTTTAGAAATTTTGATTTTCTCTTTAGGCTTAGGACACCGAATGAAAAAGTTAGAGAAAGAAAATGCTAGAATACTGGAAGAGCAAAACCGAACTTTAGAGCGAAGAGTAACCGAACGAACGAGAGAAATAAGCAAACAAAAAGAAGAGATTTTAGTGCAAAATGAAGAACTGCATCAGCAACAAGAAGAGATTATTTCCCAGCGAGATTATATAGATACACAAAATAAGCAACTCAAGAGCGCAAATACCCATTTTACAGATAGTGTACGTTATGCTAAAACTATTCAGAAAGCTATTTTGCCAATGAAAGAGCGTTTTCAACACCATTTTGAAGATTCCTTTGTTCTCTTTCGTCCTCGTGATATTGTAAGTGGAGATTTTTATTGGATTTATGAAACAAAGGATGCAATGACTGGCGAAGATACTACGCTAATTGCAGTTTTGGATTGTACAGGACACGGCGTTCCAGGGGCATTTATTTCTCTGATTGGTTTTGCACTTTTGAATGAAATTGTAGCTAAAGAAAATATTACTTCGCCTGCCAATATTCTGAAAAGACTGGATAAACGCATTCAAGAATCTTTACGTCAGAAACAAAAACACAACTTAGACGGAATGGACGTAGCTATGTGTGCCATCAAAAAAACAGATTCTTATAATCTAGCTGATTATGAAGTGAAATTTGCAGGAGCAAAACGTCCTATACATTTTATAAAAGATGGACAACTCAATGAAATACGAGGAAGTAAACCGTCTATTGGTGGAATGACTAGAAAGAAAATGATAGATAAATATAGCTTCGAAGAACAAACCATTATCTTATCCAAAAATGATAAAATATATCTTAGTTCTGATGGATTTATAGATCAAAACGGAGAAAACAATAAAAAAATAGGTTCGGCAAAACTCAAAGAATACTTTAGACAATTTCATGAGCTACCTTTTGCACAGCAGAAGAAGAAGTTTGAAGAAGTTTTGGACAATCACCAAGGAAAGCAAAAACAGCGTGATGACATTACAATTTTAGGGTTAAAACTTTAATTTTCAGTGTACTACAACTTGTCTTTTCTAAAATTATTTGTATATTCAAATTACTAAAACACACTCACAAAAAATAATTAGTTATACTTTGTCTATACAACTCTTAGCAAAACGATTTTTGAGCGTTTTGTTTATCATTTTCCTTTGGAATAGCTTATCTTTAACCCCTACATTTGCACAAAATGAAACTGCAAATACAGGTAATGCTTTTTCTATTCAAATTTGTAAAGACAATACTATTTTTTATGTTGAAAAATTGAACAATGACTGCTTCAAAGAAATTCATTTAGATTCATTAAATAAAGATAAATATCAAGAACGCATTTGGCTAAAAGTTACGGTTGCAGACACAAAAAAAGAATTTATAGATTTTAATAAAAACTTAGATTCTATAAAAGTCTATCACAATAACAAAACATTTTTATCTGGCAGCTTGATAGCTCGTTCAGAAAAACAACTTCCTCTAAGTATTGCCATCAATGCCATTCAGATTCCAGTTTATAATCAGCCTTTTTATGTAGAAATTATTAGCAGCCGAGAATATCCAATTTCTACTGGGTTTGAAGTATTGAATGAAAAGAACTTTAACCGTATTTATGTAAAAGAAAGACGAGAAACTGTTGATTTTCAGCTTCTTTTTCAAGGAATGTTGTGGATAATCTTGCTCTACAATTTTTTTTTATTCTTATCTAGTAAAGAAAAAGTTTATCTAGCTTATGCAATTTATATTTTTGGCTTTTCTCTTTTTACTTCCCAAAATGCAGGTCTCTTAGTAGATTACTTTTCTTCTGAAAGCCCACAATTCTCACTTCTTTTCAGAATGTTTGGGCTGGCTATTACGGCAGTTGGTTTTTTCTCTTTTATTCTAACTTTCCTTCCTAAAAAAGTTTTTAATAAATTTTGGACACGTTTTTTTTACATCGGAATAGTCTTCTCTATCGGAATGCTCATCCCTTATATTATTATTAATTATGGATTAGAAAACAGCTATATTTATGATAAAACTTCGAAAATAGCTCACGGAATTATACTACTTTCTAATTTGGTTTTTATAGGCTACTTAGCCAAAAATTATTGGTCAGATGTACTGGTTCGTTATTTTTTACTCGGTTCTGCTTGTGCTATGGGAGGTGCTTTTTTATCCAATGTGCTTAAAGCTGTTTTTGGAGACTCTCTAGGTGATGTGTATTTAGTGGCGCAAGTTGGTGTTATTTCTGAAATTCTGATTTTTTCTTTAGGGTTGGGATTAAGGATGAAAAACCTAGAAAAAGAAAATACACGTATCTTAGAAGACCAAAATAAGTTATTAGAACAAAAAGTAGATGAAAGAACTAAAGAAATTTCGATGAAACAAGAAGAAATTTTGGTTCAAAATGAAGAATTACATCAGCAGCAAGAAGAAATTATATCGCAGCGAGATTATATAGAAAAACAAAATAAGCAACTCAAAACTACTAATACGCAGTTTACTGATAGTGTGCGCTATGCCAAAACTATCCAAAAGGCAATTTTGCCAATGAAACAGCGTGTACAACATCATTTTGAAGAATCCTTTGTACTTTTCCGTCCTCGTGATATTGTAAGTGGAGATTTTTATTGGGTTTACGAAACCAACGACCCTATTACCAATGAAGAAATCGTTTTGGTTGCCGTTTTGGATTGTACAGGACACGGCGTTCCGGGGGCATTTATTTCATTGATTGGTTTTGCTATCTTGAATGAAATCGTATCAAAGCAACTGACTACTAAGCCCGCCCAAATTTTACAGCGATTAGATGAGCGTTTGCAAGAATCTCTCCGTCAAAAACAAACAAACAACATGGACGGAATGGACGTCGCTTTATGTTCTATCAAAAAAGTAGATTCTATCCACCACTCTACGGGTAAAAAACAATTTGAAGTTACTTTCTCTGGTGCAAAACGACCTTTATACTATCTGAAAGATAATAATTTTGAAGAGCTAAAAGGAAATAGAATATCTGTTGGAGGTATTACAAAAAAGAAAGAAAGGAGAAATAGCATATTTGAGGAAGATAAAATTATTCTTACAAAAGGAGATAAAATTTACCTTACTTCGGACGGTTATGCAGACCAAAATGATAAAAAGAAAGAAAAAATAGGTTCTATACAACTTAGGCAAAAACTAATGGAGCTTCATATCCTTCCTCTCACAGAACAAAAAGCAAAGCTAGAAGAGTTTTTAGACTTTCATCAAGGTAAGGAAAAACAACGTGATGATATTACAATTATGGGTGTGAAACTATAAAATAGTTTTTGTATATTTCTAAAACTTTTCCTCATAACTACTTTCTTCTGTTACTTTAATAGAAAAACTATTTTGCCACTTTTCTCAAAACATTATTTTTTAGGATATTTATTTTTTGCGTTCGTATTAAATTTACTTACTTCTTATGCTGCATTCTCTCAAAACGATGTAGCAAATTTTTCTGTGCAAATTTGTGGAGACAATAAAGTAACTTTTGAAAATTTAGATGGTAACTGTTTTGAAGAGGTAACTCCTGATTCGCTATCAAAAGCAAAATACGAGGATAAAAACAGAATTTGGCTGAAAGTTTTAGTAAAAAATGAACAGATAAAATTTATTGTTTTCGATAATAAATTAGATTCTATTGTAGCTTATCAAAAAGAAAAATGCCTACTTACTGGACGTTTAGTTCCACTTTCTGAAAAGCAGTTAGACATCAGTACAGAGATAAACGCTATTCAACTACTTGACTACTCAAAACCTATTTATATAGATTAGTAGTAGAAAACTTCCTATCGAACCCAAGATAGAGCTACTTACAGAAAAAGAGTTTAACCAAAATTATCTCAAACCACGCCTAAAAACAACGTTGATTCAAACATTCTTTCAAGGAATGTTATGGATTATTTTACTCTACAATTTTTTCTTATTTCTTTCTAGCAGAGAAAAAGTTTACCTCGCCTACGTCTTATATATTTTTGGTTTTTCGATGTTTTCAAGCCAAAACACTGGACTTTTGATAGATTATATCTTGCCAGAATACCCACATACTGCCTATTTTTTCAGAGTAACAGGTTTGTGTATCATTTTTATAGCCTACTCGTGGTTTATTCTTACATTTTTGCCTTCCCACACTATCAATAGTTTTTGGAGAAAATTCCTTAAAGTTTTGATGATAGCACAAATACTTATCACGCTTGTTTATATTGCTGCTGTCTATTTCCTTGAGAATATTCCTCTTTACTCAGGTCTTTCTATTCCTATTTCAGCGATTGTGATGCTATTTATGATTATCTTTTTTATTCATTTAGCTACAAAATATTGGAAAAATACACTTGTAAAATATTTTCTTATAGGTTCTTTGTTTGTCATTGGAGGAGGGTTTATTTCAAATGCTTTGCGCTTGGTCAAACTTGACTTTATAAAAGATGTATATACAATCGTTCAGGCAGGTGGAGTGCTAGAAATTTTAGTTTTTTCGCTTGGTTTAGGGTATAGGGTAAAAAAACTAGAAAAAGAAAATGCCAAGATTTTAGAAAACCAAAATCAAATGTTGGAGGAAAAAGTAAAAAAACGAACACAAGAAATCTCTCAAAAGCAAGAAGAAATTTTGGTACAAAACGAAGAATTACATCAGCAGCAAGAGGAAATTATTTCTCAAAGAGATTACATAGAAACTCAAAATAGCCAACTCAAACAAACCAATACACAATTTACTGATAGTGTGCGTTATGCAAAGACAATACAAGAAGCTATTTTACCTTTTGGCAAACGACTAACTTCTAATTTTGAAGAACACTTCGTACTTTTTCGTCCTCGTGATATTGTAAGTGGTGATTTTTATTGGATTTATGAAACTTCTGATTCTATTACTAAAGAAAAAATAATTTTAATTGCTGCCTTAGATTGTACAGGACATGGCGTTCCGGGGGCTTTTATTTCTTTGATTGGCTTTGCACTTCTCAATGAAATTGTAGCTAAAGAACACATTATTTCTCCTGCCAAAATCTTAAAACGCTTAGACGAACGTTTGCAAGAAGCCTTAAAGCAAAAACAAACTAATAATATGGACGGAATGGATGTGGCTTTATGTTCTGTAAAAAAAATGAATGCGAATAACGAATTTGAAGTTGTTTTTTCAGGTGCAAAGCGTCCTTTGTATTATATAGAAAATAAAGAACTAAAAGAGCTAAAAGGAAACAAAATCTCGGTGGGAGGAATCACTAAGAAAAAAGAAAGAACAAAAGTTACCTTTGAAGAACAAAAAATCACTCTATCAAAAAACGATAAAATCTACCTCACAACAGATGGTTTTGCAGACCAAAATGATAAAGACAAACAAAAAATAGGTTCACTTCAATTACAAGAAATAATAAAAGAAAACCACAACTTATCTCTTTCAGAACAGAAGACGAAATTAGAAGAGACTTTAGACCATCATCAAGGAAAAGAAGAACAACGTGATGATATTACTATTTTGGGTGTGAAACTTTGATTTTCTACTCTACTTCTCGTAGAAGCTTATCCATATAGCTGCAAGATGTTAGGTAGTTTGCTTTTCAGGTTCACTAATATTTAAAAATTTCTGATAGGTTTTTGATTGAGCGCAAAGACAATAAAAAAAAGAAAAACCGTTATAAGAACATTATTATCAAAGTAATTTAATGTTTATGACGATGAAAAAATCAACAAAAGTAACTCTATGGATTAAGCTTTCTATACCTTTATTCTTTACTCTTTTTATCACTTCATTTTTAAAGGCGCAAGAATACGGAGATTATACAAATGATGGCTACAATCATAAGTCAGTTCGTCCTGTTCACGAATCTCATATTGACTATCAAAAAAGCCTTTGGTACAGAATTTCATTGAGAGAAACACAAAATCGTCCGTTTTTCGCAGAAAAAAATGAAATAACAAAACTTATCATCGATGCTGTAAAGTTAGGAATTGTTACTCCTTATCAAAATGATTCACTAAGAAACCACATGAGCAGGGAACAGTTTTTAAGCAATATTCACCTACACGAATCAGAATTAAACCTTACAGAAGAACAAATTTTTGGCTGTTGGGGAGGCTTTTTGGATAAAGATTTAGAAAATGATGATAACACTTGGGGAACAGAACTAGACTCTAGTTCTTCTGATGAGTATTATGCTAATCAGTTTTATATTTTGGAAACAAAAACAAATCAGTTTTTTGATAAAAATCGTAGCCGAATGATAAACGATATTCAAACTATTAGCATCATTCTTCCTGCTGAAATGAATCCAGCCACAGGACTTGAAACAACAATTGCTACATTCTCTTACAAAGAATTGGTACAGAGTCTTTTTAGAAATAATTCATCTGCTATTTATTACAATCAGAGAAATAATCAAGCACACCGAAACTTAGAAGAAGCCTTTGATTTGATGCTTACAAACGGGCGACTTATAAAATATCAAAATGCAGATGATGATTATATAATGGATATTTATGAAAACTATAATCAAACGCTTTTAGTCGCCCAGAATTATGAAGCCACAATGCTAGAATACGAAAGTAACTTGTGGGAAAACTGATTTTAATTTTTTTTTACGAAAGTTTTGATACTATCTTATTAAGTCTGTAATTTCAAGTGTGAAATTATAATCAAAATTTGAAGTGATTCTACCATTGATTTTTTGTAGTTTTGTTTGATTAGAGAAAATTAATTATAAAATTCAGAAACACTACAAAATTCATTTTTTTATGAACGTCTTAATCATCGGTTCAGGAGGAAGAGAACACGCCTTTGCTTGGAAAATTGCTCAAAGCTCACTTTGTGATAACCTTTATATCGCTACTGGAAATGCTGGAACATCGCAAGTAGGAACAAATGTAGCCATCAAACCTACCAATTTTGAGCGTTTGGGTTCTTTTTGTGAAGAAAGTGATATTGATTTGGTAGTTGTCGGAAATGAAGAACCTCTCGTAAAAGGAATTGTAGATTATTTTAAAAATGATAATTCACTCAAAAACATTCGAATTATTGGAGCAAATCAGCAGGGCGCACAGTTAGAGGGAAGCAAGGATTTTGCAAAGAATTTTATGAATAAAAATAATATTCCGACGGCAAAGTCAGAAACATTCACAAAAGAATCTATTCAAAAAGCAAAAGAATATATTGATACCTTGTCCATTCCAGTTGTTTTGAAAGCTGATGGACTAGCAGCAGGAAAAGGCGTTGTGATTGCTCACTCAAAAGAAGAAGCTACCAAAACGCTTGATGAAATGCTTTTAGATGAAAAATTTGGAGAAGCAAGTAGTAAAGTAGTCATTGAAGAATTTTTAGATGGAATTGAAGTTTCTTTGTTTGTTCTTACAGATGGAAAAGATTATGTTTTGTTGCCAGAAGCCAAAGAT
The DNA here is from genome assembly GCF_037126435.1 of Bernardetia sp. ABR2-2B. GTDB lineage: Bacteria > Bacteroidota > Bacteroidia > Cytophagales > Bernardetiaceae > Bernardetia. The sequence continues at coordinate 2,075,447 of NZ_CP147020.1, forward strand.
TATAAGCAAATTGGAGAGGGAAATACAGGACTAAATACAGGAGGAATGGGTGCAGTTTCGCCAGTTCCTTTCGTTACGGAAGAGTTTATTAAAAATGCAGAGGAAAAAATCATAAAGCCAACACTTCAAGGACTTCAAAATGAAAATATAGATTATTGTGGTTTTATTTTTATTGGGCTGATGGTAGTGAAAAACAAAGCGTATGTTTTGGAATACAATGTCAGAATGGGCGACCCAGAAACAGAAGTAGTTTTGCCACGTATAGAATCTGACTTTTTGGCTTTGTTGGATGCAACAGCAAAGAAACAATTAGGAAATCACTCTCTCAAAATTTCCAAAAAAGCTGCTACTACAATTATGCTTGTTTCGGGAGGTTATCCAGAAGATTATGAGAAAGGAAAATTAATAAAAGGACATACAAATCTTCAAAAAAATGTAATTGCATTTCAAGCAGGAACGAAAGAAGATGAAGGACAAATATTCACAAATGGAGGACGAGTGATTGCCCTTACTGCACTTGCAGACACAGCAGAGGAAGCTCTAGCAGCATCAAATCACGCAGCCGAGCAAGTTGATTTTGAAGGAAAATATTATCGTAAGGATATTGGAAAAGATTTGTTTTAAGACGTAAACTCCAAGCATTTTTTATTAATGCTTGGAGTTTTTTTTGGTTTACGGAATCAACAAGACTTTACTAGAACTTTTTCCACTTTCCAAAAAATTGTGAGCCTGTTTTCCTTCTGAAAGTTTGAATTTTACAGGAGGTTTTATATTAATTTTACCTTCTTTAATCCAATCAAAAAGTTCTTTTGCTCGTTTTTGTCGTTGTTCTTCTGAATTGAGATAACTCCAAAGGTCGTCACCTGTAAGGGTCTTGCTAGTATCCATCAACATTCTAGGATCAACAGGTTTTGGGTCGCCTCCACTCATTCCATAAAAAACGATATGCCCACACTCTTTCGTAACTTCAAAACTATCTTCTAAAGTGATTCCAACACTATCATAAACTACATCAACTCCTTTTTGATTTTTGACTTTTTGAGAGATTTCTAAAACTTCTTTTTTCCAACCTTCATTCAGTAGTAGAGCATAATCAGCTTTTTGTTCTCTGATAACTTCCAATTTACTTTCACTTCTTGTAAGTCCAATCACAGTTGCTCCCTTATTTTTACAGATTTGAGTAAGTATCTGTCCTACTCCTCCAGAAGCTGCATGGACAAGTACAATTTCATTTTCTTCAATCTTATGACTATCAGTTGCTAAATAATGAGCTGTTAGTCCTTGCAATAAAACAGATGAAGCAAGTTCAAAGTTTATATTTTCATCAATAGGAATTATATGAGATTCTGGAACAGCTACTAATTCAGCATTAGCAAAAGGAACATCTGTAAAGGCTACACGTTGTCCTACTTTATAGTTATCTGAGTTTGATTTTTGAATAATTCCAGCTCCTTCATAACCAGCAATAAAAGGAGGATTTCCTTTTAAGTGATAATTTCCTTTTCTGCGATAAATATCTGCATAATTTAGTCCAATAGCTTTCATCTCTACTAAAACTTCATTGTCTTCCAATGTAGGAACTTTAATATCTATGTACTTAAGAACATCTGAACCTCCGAACTCGGAAAAAGTAAGAGCTTTCATTTTATTTTCCATATTAATTATTAATCGTGTGTAAAAAAAATATTAGGTTATAGTTGAATGAATTAAGGTTTGCAATGATACATTTTTTTATTATATAATTAAATTATTTTCGTATCTTTTTTGATAGTATTTATTTTGAGTTAATAGTTACAATGTTGCTCATTAATTCTATAATCTAACTCCAAGATATTCAGAACTTTAAAAACTCTTCTTATAGGAAATAAAACTTCTTACCCAATTATCAAAGTAAATTTCACGTTCTGTTAGGACATATAACCTCTAGCAACTACTTCTATACCTATGAAAAAAACTATTTATTCTTTCACTTCATTTTTTTGTTTTTGTATTCTACTTTTTTCTGCTTGTGGAAAAAATTCTGCTTCCAAAACTGATATAAATGATACAGATTCTTTGACTCATCAAGCTTTTGAAAAAAATGAAACTGATGATACTGCGATAAAGAAAATTACTTACGAAATCTTCACGGATAGTGGAACAGTTGATTTGCCCAAAATAGAACCTTCTATGCCTGATTTTGGAACTTCTTTTAAAGAACAGATTTTAGTAGTTACGGAAGTTCCTAGCCAAACCAACTTGGAAGCTATTCAAACCATTTTACAAAAAAAACAAAACTACTCTGGAGATGCAAAAGAAGCATTAGTCAAAAAGAAAAAAGAGTATTTTGATTTTTACATAGATGCAAACTCCGAAGAAATAATTGGAATGTCAGCAGATTGGGAACAAAACAAAACTATAAGTGTCATCTATAATGACAATTATTTTACAACAATAGGTTTTTATTTAGATGAATATGGAGGTGGCGCACGTTCGTATTACACAGACACTTACCTAACTTTGGATTTAAAAAATAGTAAACAGGTTACTTTATCTGATATTTTTGATAAAAATGGAATTTCACAACTCACACAAAAACTGACAGTTAAGGCAAAAGAAATAGTAGAGAAAGAGGGAGCTTCTTCTATGGAAGATTATGGTTTTTTAGTAGAGAAAGTAGAACCAACAGAACGATTTTTTTTTACTGATAAAGGAATTGAATTTAGCTACCTTCGTACTGAAATAACAGTTGGTGCTATGCCTCCACCTACTTTTTTATTGACTTGGAATGAATTAAAAGATATAGTCAAAGCTGATGCTTCAGTTCGTTCTTTGATGAAATAATGCGACTCAATTTTTATATGAATAAAAACCAAATTCAAGATGGAATAATTTATCTCAAAACGCTTACTTTCAAACGTTTTTGGAATGGCGTTTTGTTACTTTTTAGTTATTATATCTCCAAAATCACAAAGCAAAATTACCAAAAAGGTTTTCCGATAAGCATTGCTTTTGAGCCTACAACAACTTGCAATCTGAAATGTCCTCATTGTCCGTCTGGACTTCGACAGTTTTCTCGCCCTACTGGAAATGCAAGTAATGCTATTTTTGAAAAATTATTAAATGAAATTTCTCCTTATCTGACCTATCTTATTTTTTATTTTCAAGGAGAACCCTATATCAATAAGCATTTTTTGGATTGGGTAAAACTAGCTAATGAGAAGAATATTTATACAGCTACTTCTACAAATGCTCATTATCTGACAGAAGAAGTGGCAGAAAAAACAGTTTTATCAGGACTTTCTCGGCTTATTATTTCTTTAGATGGAGCAAATCAAGAAACCTACAAAAAGTATAGAATTGGAGGAAATATCGATAAAGTATGGAAAGGAATTGAAAATGTAGTCAAACACAAGAAAAAACACAAGAGCAAAACGCCTTTTATTATGCTTCAATTTATCGTCTTCAAACACAACGAACACGAAATAGAACAAATAAAATCAATAGGGAAAGAATTAGGAATTGATAAAGTAGTCATCAAAACAGCACAAATTTATGATTATGAAAATCAAACTGATTTTATTCCAGAAGATGGGAAGTATAGTCGTTATAAAAAGGAAAATGAAAAAGTAACTCTAAAGAATAATTTAGAAAATAGCTGTTGGAAGATGTGGCATTCGTGTGTCGTTACGTGGGATGGAAAGGTAGTTCCTTGTTGTTTTGATAAAGATGCTACTCATCATTTGGGAGATTTAGAAAAGTATTCCTTCAATGAAATTTGGCAAAATGAAACCTATTCTGAATTTAGAAATTCATTATTACAATCAAGAAAAGAGATCGAAATTTGTAAAAACTGTACAGAAGGAACGAAGGTTTGGGTGTAGAATAAAAAACGCCACAACTTATTGAGAAATGATTTATATGATTTTTATGATGAGTGAAGATAAATGCAAATTTGTATGTGTTATCTTGTAATTGTCATATTAATCATATAAATCACTCGCTAATTTTTATTGTATTAACTCATAATTTTCTTTTTCATGCGTTCGTATTCTTCATCTGTCAAGATTCCTTTTGCTTTAAGGTCGTTGAGTTCAGCAATTTTGGCTTCTTTTAATGCTTGTTCTTCTTCACTTTCTTTTTCCTCTTTATTTTTCTGATTTTCGCCTGATTTATTTTGAAACTGGTGTTCATATTTTCCATCTTTAGGAGCATTTGGGTCAGTTTCCATTGTTGGCTTATCTTTTTTTCCTAAATCTGTTTTTAGATTTTCATCTTCGCCATTCATAGAATTTTTAGCCTTATCTCTCATATCAGCAGCATATTCTTTTCCTTGCTCAAACTTTTCTTTGTAGAAAGTTTTGAATTTTTCGGTATCAATATCAAATAAATCTCCTCCAGACTCAAAGTGCTGGACAAAGACACTTCCTATTGCATAAGTAGAAGCTCCCGACAAAACCACCATTGCACCACCTCCTAAGAAAGAACCAATGATTGGAATCGTTTTGACAGCCGATGCCCCCATACGAACAAGTGTACCTCCTGCAAGAACAGAGATAAGAGATTTTCCCATATTTTCACTCATTTCAAAACCATATAGATTCGAAACTTGCTTTAACATTTCATACTGCATCGCTGAAACAGCAATTGTATCTACAAAAGGAATTGGAATTGCCCCCATTCCCATAGACCATAAAACGTGTTTTTGAACGATACCTTCGGCTTGAACTTTAGCTTGACTCATAATTTTGTTGTGATTGATAATTTTTGATGAATTTTTAGAATAACTGTATAATAGACTAATAACGTAAAGAGACAAATGAAGTTTTGAATAATTCTTATTTGAATAATTTTCTATTTTTTCTTAGATATTCTTTTGCTTCTTTTTTGGTAGAGTGTTTTCGGTCTGCGTGGTCTTTTATTTTTTCATAATAACCTTTTGCTGCCATATAATCTTTTTCTATATGAGCAATTTGCCCCAAATAAGCCAAAGAATACAAATAATATCCCGAGTCTTGTGCATCTGCACCTTCCCCAAACTCAACGGCTTGTTTGAGATATTTTTTCGCATCTTCATAATTTCTCAAGGCTCTAAAACTATGTGAACCCAAGAAGAATGCAGCATAACGCCCAATTGTTCCCTCATAACCAAAAGCATTTTTTTCGATAAGTTCTAATGCTTTTTTAGATTCTTCAATGGTTTTGTTTCCGTCTCCGTTCAGATACAAAAGTTTTAGATACTGACGATGAAAAAAAGCATTTTTGGGATAGATTGTATGCAAATATTCACTTAAATTTAATGCCTTTGCTCTATATGTAGGGTCTGTTTTGGATTCACTATCATAAATACGAACTAAGAAAGTTTGAGCTTCTGTTTTGGTATAAAATCCTTCTGCTGTTACTTCTTCTAATTGTTTGATTCCCTTTGCTTTGTCTCCATCTTTGAAAAACCAAAGAATGGGCTTTAATTCTCCATAATTTTCTGGAATCCATTCTACATAATAATTATATAAGCCATCTCCGAAGAGTAGTTCTGGACTCAAATCTCCATACCCTCTAGCATCTTCTAAATAATTCAAGGCTCGTTTTCCTGCAATGGTAGCAGCCGTCCAATTTCTTCTATTGGATTCTAAACGTCCCTTAAAAGCATAAGCAGCTGATAAAAAAAAGGCAGCTTCTATTTGTTTTGGCGATTTTTTTTCTGCTTTATCAAAAATATCTTCTGCATAGGTAATTGTCGAATCCATATATTTATTAAAAACACCATCATAGGTTTTTATGTCTTCATTAGGCATCATTTTCCAAAAATTACTCAATCCCATCAAAAAATAACCTAAAGGATGCTTTGGATAACGCTTTTTTATCCACTTAAACTGACTTTCTGCACTTCTAAAGTCAAAATTATACATATCATTTAACCCTTGTGTTGCTTCTATCTGAATTGCCATACTATTGATAAGCATTTCTACACTATCTGGATGAGGCAAATCTTGTGCGTTTGCACTTTGATAACTAAAAGGAGAAAGATAAAATAATGAAAATAGAGGAATGAGAATATAAAGTAATTTTTTCATAGCTTGATAGAATATTAGTGAATGAGATAGGAATTTTGACACAAATCATTTTTACTTAAACTCTAAAAAAGACTTTTAGATAAAGCAAAATGATTATTTATACTTACTCTAAATAACAAAATCATACCAAATAATTAAAGTTAGAAGTTAGATTTAAGAAGTTAGAAGTGAATTTCAATTCTTTCATTCTCTGAATAATCGTACTTTGCAAATTGGTATTTCGTTGTAGAAAAAAAATAAATAGGAAAAAAAATGGTGGAAATTATTTCAAAAAAAGGAACAGAGCTTTCAGAGAAAGAAGTAAAACAAATTACAGATTTGGCACAAAAAGCAAATCCTGCTTTTCCTGATGATTACCTTCATCATTTTCATATAAATAGGTACAATCCTATTTTTTATATGCACAAAATTGATGGAGAAGTAATGGCAGTTCAGGCATTTTATAATGTAAAAAATCAAACTCCTTTTCATGAAAAACCATTAGAAATCATTTTTGTAAGTGTCGTTTTTAAAAATGAAACAGCAGACAGACACATCAAGAATTTTGCAAAAAAAGGTAATTTATTATTCTTGAAAAGAAAGCTAGGTTATTTTTGGTTTTTGGGTAAATTTTTATTCATCTTCCAAACCTACAATCCCAAAGCTATCGAACGTATTTCGCCTACTTTTTATGAAACTTATCCAACATTAGACAAACCTGTTTCTGAAAGAATCTATAATTTTGTGCGTGGTTTTATTGATAATCATCTCAAATCTGATGAAATAGAATTGAGTGATTACTTGATTCGATTGAATAAATTCGATATTCCGACATCAATTACGGATTCTTGGAAATTTTCTTATGCTTCAAAAAATGAAAACAGAAATCAATTTTTTAGCGACCACGAAATCATAACTAAAAAAGGAAATGATTATTTTTTGGAAGGAAGAGCCGTTTTTTTTGTAGGCTATTATAATTTTTGGAAGAGGTTGAAGCAGAAATTACTGTTTATAAAGTAGGTATTTGTGTATTCCCCAATCTCCATTTCCTAATTCCTAATTCCCATGTCCCATTTCCTAAGAATCAAATAATACAGAATTAGCATCGTAACATAAATAAAAATTCCTAGCAAAAGATGGCTTTGAGCATATTCTATATGAGGAGAAAGAAGAGGAAGAAATTTAATTGAAATAACAATGCGTCCAGTATTTGCGATAATTGTAACAAGCCAAGCTAAATTAAAAACAAGAATAAAGAAGTAGAAAAATCGCCACAAGTCAGTTATTTTTTTATGCAAAACAAAAGCTCCTAAAAGAAATGACATTAGCCAAAAATTAAGACCCGAACAGCTTTTATCGATAATTGTAGTCGGAGAAATTTGAGTACAAACATAACCTTCGTTCTGCAAAAGGTTAAAATCAAGTCCTGTAATTTGTTCTACCCAAATCGTAGTGGGTTTCAAAAGCCAAATAGAATACTCTACGTCAAGATTTGTAAAAATCCATTTAGCTGCAAAGCCAATACAGAAAACTGTGAATAGGAAAAGTAGAGATAGTTTGTTTTTCAATTTTAGAGAAATAGGAATTAGGGAATGGAGATTGGAGAATAAAAATATAATATTACTTTTTATTTTCTAAAACTTAAAAGCATTTCAAAACTCTCTTTCTTATTTTCATGATAAATAGGCTGATGAAAATCATTAAGACGATTCAAAAGTGAAATAAGTTGTCGTTTTTCGCTTTCTTCCAAATCTCCCACAATAAGTTCTCCTATCTTTTGCATTCTTCCTACGTGGGCAAAAAAGATTCCTTTTCCAGCTTCTGTTATGAACAATGATTTACTGCGCTTGTCTTTTTCTGACTTCTTTTCTGTAATAAAACCATTTCTTTTCAGTCGTTTTAGTATTTCTATTCCTGTTGTTTTTTCGTGAATATGATAATCAATAATTTCGGTTTTGGTGCTGCCTTCTTTAAGCATAATACTTCCCAAATAGGTAAAATCATCTAAGGTAGTGAGAGGGCTATCTTCTAAAGCCTTTTTAGTATAAAACTTTGCGAAACGATACATAAAGCCAATAAATTTTCCAATAATGCTATCTAATGTTTCGCCTGTTGGCTCTAGTTTTATTTCTTCAGATGTATTGCTTTTAGACACACGACTGTGTGTCTGTACGTAGAGCCATTCAGAGAAAATAGCTAAATCATCTTTTTCTAGTTTTTGCCCTGTTTGGGTTTCGTACTCTTGCGCTTTATCTATAAGCTCGTGTAAAATATCGTAATTCATTTTTTTGCTGTGTATATCGCTCGTGGGGACACAAGCAATGAATAAATCTTTTTCTGCTTTTCTAAGAAAAGCTAACTCTGTCGTTGCTCGTATTCTCACGAGCGACCTTTAAAATAAAATTTAGTATATTAACGTACTAAATAAAAAATAGTTTTTAATAAATTTAAGAAAATAATTATCTAAAACTAAAACAATTCTCAATTTTTGAGGTTAGATTTGCATTCTGAAAGCAAAATACTTTCTGTATTTTTTAAATTTAATACGTAAACATACTATAAAATTACAACTATTTTTTTATTTTATCAAAAATTCAAATGACTACTTCAAAATTTTACCACTTATTTTTTCTTTTATTTTTTAGCCTTATTTTTTCAAATTTTTCTTTTGCACAAGACGAAACACAAGAAAAATCCGTAAAAAAAGGAATTGTACAAGGAACAGTCAGAGATAAGGACACGCAAGAACCACTTATTGGCGTTTCAGTTATTGTTGAGGGTAGTGACCCAATCATTGGCGTAGTTACAGATTTGGAAGGAAATTATAAATTAGAAATTCCTGTGGGAAGTTATAATTTAGAAGCTTCATATATTGGTTTTGCATCGCTCAAAAAATTCAATATTATTGTAAGTACAGGAAATGCAAATAATGTAAATTTTGAACTTGCAGAATCGTATTCTAACTTAGAAGGTGTCGAAATTGTAGCACGAAAAGCAACTTCTGCATCTCCTACAACGGTTGAAAGTCCTCTTTCTACACAGCGATTGACAACGGAAGAAATCAAAAGTAATCCAGGGGGAAATTTTGATATTTCTCGTGTTGTTCAAGCTCTTCCAGGGGTAGGAAGTACGAGTGGAGGAGGAGGATTTCGAAATGATATTATTATTCGTGGTGGTGCGCCAAATGAAAATGTTTATTATTTAGATGGAATTGAAATTCCTGTTATCAATCATTTTGCCACGCAAGGAAGTGCAGGAGGCCCTACTGGAATTTTGAATGTTTCTTTTATTGAAGATGTAACACTTAGTTCTTCAGCTTTTGAGGCTCGTTATGATAATGCACTTGCTTCTGTTTTTACATTCAAACAAAAAGAAGGAAATTCGAAACGTTTACAGGGAAATATTCGCCTTTCTGGAACTGAACTGGCAGCTACTTTTGAAGCTCCTTTAGGCAAAAAAACTACGATGCTTTTGTCTGCTCGTCGTTCGTATTTACAATTTTTGTTTGCGCTCATTGATTTGCCTATTCGTCCAAACTATTGGGATTTTCAGTATAAAGTAACTCATAAATTCAACGAAAAAACTACACTTACAGCTATCGGAGTAGGTGCTATTGATGATTTTAGTTTTGAAGCCCCAGAAGAATCTACACCTGAAAGTGAGTATGTTTTGCGTTCTAGTCCAAGTATTAATCAATGGAATTATACAACTGGTTTTGCTTTGAAAAGATTGGTAAAAGATGGTTATGTAAATGTAGCTTTGAGTAGAAATATGTTTGATAATCGTTTGGATCAATTCGAAGACAGACAAGAAAGTGAAGAGTTTAGAACGCTACTTTTAGAATCACAGGAGATTGAAAACAAGTTGCGTATTGATGTAAATAAATCAAAAAAGGGTTGGAAATACGCTTATGGAATTGTTGGTCAATATGTGAAATTTAATAATGATATTTTTAATCGTTTGAGAAAAGAAATACGTGATTCGACAGGAAATATCATTCAGTCAGAAGTTCAAATCAATTATAACTCTGCGATTGATTTCTTTAGATATGGAGCTTTCGGACAGGTTTCAAAAACGGTTTTGAATAACAAATTAGGTTTGTCTTTTGGTGTTCGTACAGATATGAATACATTTATGGACACAGGAAATAATCCTTTAGAAACATTATCGCCACGTCTTTCAGCTTCGTATTATCTCAATGACGAATGGTCAATTAATGGTTCTGTTGGTCGTTATTTCAAAATTCCAATTTATACTGTTTTGGGTTTTCAGAATGAAAATGGCGATTTTGTCAATAAATCAAACAAATATATTTCTTCTACGCACTATGTCTTGGGAACGGAGTTTTTGCCACGAGCAAGTACACGTTTTACAGTAGAAGGTTTTTATAAAAACTATGCAAACTACCCTGTTTCGGTGCGTGATGGAATTTCTCTTGCCAATCAAGGAGGAGGTTTTGGCGCAATCGGTAACGAAGCTGTTGAAAGCATTGGAGAAGGAAGAGCATACGGTGCAGAATTTTTATTCCAACAAAAGCTAGTAAGTAAAATCTTTGCTGTCTTTTCTTATACATTTGTTAGAAGCGAATTTGCTGGAACAGACGGTGAGCTTATTTCTTCTGCTTGGGATAATGGTCATTTAATTTCAGCTATCTTGGGAAGAAAGTTTGGTAGAGGTTGGGAAATGGGTCTGCGTTACCGTTTTGCAGCAGGTTCTCCTTATACACCTTTTGATTTATTGGCTTCTCAAAGAAATTATTTGACGACTGGTAATGGAGTTTTGGATAATTCTCGTCTAAATTCTCAACGCTTAGGGAATTTTAGTCAGTTTGATTTCCGTTTGGATAAAAAAATTAATTTCAAGAAAATTACATTGGATTTATATATCGACATTCAGAATGCACTCATACAGGCTTCTCCTGCTTTTCCTCGTTATACCTTTGAGAGAACAGAAGATAATTCGGGTTTCAAAACCACTAATGGACAGCCTATAAATAATGATGGCTCAAATGCAATTCCTACCATTTTGGAAGATAGTGAACCAAGTGTTTTGCCTACTATTGGATTTATTTTGGAGTTTTAGAATTTATTTTGAGTAAATGATTTTTTCTTAAAGACGAGGTTTGTGCCTTGTCTTTTTTTGTTTGAAGTTAGCTACATTTGTATAAATTAGAATCGGCTGAAAAAACACTCACAAAAATGAATCTTACAAATAGAAGCAAAAAACTAATCAAAATAGCTGCTATCTTTATTTTCTCTTATTTCGTTGTAAGAGAAATTATACCTGCTGATTTTTATTATTATAAAACAAATTATTCTTATAATACCAATGTCTCAAGTCATCATAATTCGAAGACCTCTAAAGCTATATTTGAAACAGATACAGTAGATATTCTTGATATAGAACAAGATATATATTTTCGTTTTTATGACTCACACCAAAATAGTGTTGAAAAAGATACAAATACTATAAAAATTTATATTAGAAAAGATATAGATACAGACTGGAGTAGATTTGCACCTCTTTTTAAAAGTATAGATTTTGAATCCCATAATTCATACAGGTGGAACTGTAAAATTTACAAAGATAGTAAGGTAACTAGACTTGACGAATATGGTAGTGTGGATGTTATGGGTAAGATAAATATTAATGGTTTTTGTTCTGCAAAAAAATCATCAAAAATGATTGATAATATAGTAACCAATGAAATACGTAAAGCTGTGAAAGAAAAGATTGATGCTAAATTTGAAGAGTTACTTTCTGAAAATTAACTTTCACTCATTTTTCAAACAAGTAAATATTTTGCATTCAAAGATGAGCAAAACATCACTTATGAAAAACCTAAAAAACGATAATGAACTCTCGTGGTCGTCAGTAGTGGCAAATAATGCAATGAACAGAAAAAGAGTAGCTTCGGGTGTAAACAGCTATGAGAAAGACATCAAAATTAATATTGAATCATATTTGAAAGGCATTGAAAATGAGCAAGAAGTTCGCTGGGTAGATTTGTGTTGTGGAGAAGGGAACGCCTTATTAGAAGTTGCGAATATTCTTAAAAAAGAAGTAAACAGTTATAGATATAAGTTGGAAGGAATAGATTTAGTCGGATATTTCAACCCATCTGTTTTCGAAGCCAAAGACATATTAGAAGTTAGCGAAACAAACTTATCAGATTGGAAGACAGATCTCAAATATGATTTGATTACGATTGTACACGGATTGCACTACACTGGAGATAAATTGAAATTGATAAGATATGCAGCAAGTAGATTAAAAAATGATGGAATGTTATTAGCTAATCTTGATATAAAAGATATAGAAATTACAAATGAAGTAGATAGCAAAAAGGCAATTCAAAAATATTTTCGGAAAGAAAATATAGATTACAATTTAAGAACGAAACTTCTTAGCATAGAAGGAAATAAAAATATGCAAGATGATTTTATATATCTAGGAGCAGATGATAAAGCTGGAGCAAATTACACAGGTCAAGATGTTGTAAAATCGTATTATAAAAAAAGAAAATGACAACCAATCAAAGAATAAAACTGGTATTGATATTAATCTTATTTTAGTAACAATGAAATAAATTTTAATGAAAGAAATAGAAACATATTATCCACAAAGCAAACAGCAATGGAGAGAATGGTTAGTTACAAATCATATTCAAAAAGATGCTGTTTGGCTTATTTTTTATAAAAAGAAGACAGGAAAACCAACGCTGACTTGGAGTGATGCTGTAGATGAGGCTCTGTGTTTTGGTTGGATTGATAGCGTCAAAAAAACGTTGGATGAAGAAAGGTATATTCAATATTTTTCTAAACGAAAACCAAAAGGCACTTGGTCTAAAGTCAATAAGGAAAAAGTTGAGCAGCTTATAGCCAAAGGGTTGATGATGCAAACAGGTTTGGACTGTATAAAAATTGCAAAACAAAATGGTAGTTGGGAAATTTTAGATAGTGTTGAAGCATTACTTATTCCAAAAGACTTAGAAGCAGCATTACAATCAAATGAAAATGCAATGGACTTTTTTATGAGTTTAAGTAAATCAGTTAGAAAGACAATGTTATATTGGGTTATCTCTGCCAAAAGACAGGAAACAAGACAGAAGCGAATTACTCAAATTGCAGAACTTGCCAGTAAAGGGTTGAAACCCAAACAGTTTTGAGAAAGGGGATAAACCTACACAATTGCTCTTAGTTGTTTCTATTCCATTTGATTTTTCATTAGATTTGTTTTATTCAGATTTTGATAAATCTTCCAACAAAACAACTACTATGAAAAATAATTCTGTTTCATTCTCTTTTTTTTTATTACTATTCTTTAGCTTTTCATTTTTATCAAAAGCTCAAGATAACCTCAAAAGTAGTTTAGAAAAAGATGCTTTTTATCAAAAAAAAATAAATTCAGCGTGGCAGAATAATGAAATAGATAGTACATTATTCTATTATGATAAGTACGTATCAGAGCTAAACCCCAAGAAAGAAACTAAAAACTACATCACTTTTCAAATACAACGACTCAATGTAGCTTATTTAGTTGGCAATGCTGAAGTTATTGAAAAGTCAATTGAAGAATTACAGAACTTAAAACTAAATTCAAAAAAAGAAGCTGAATTAATTCATCAAATAACCTTTCAAGAAGCAAAGTATGAGTATTGGAAGGGGTTTTATCAAAAATCAGTTGATTTATTTGAAAAAATTCCAGATTATGAACAGCTCAAAAGCTATCAGTTAGCAAAAAGATATGCAAGTGTTGCGCCTATAAACCTAGACTTTTTAAAAATAGAGAATTTCAAAAACTCAAAATTTGAGACTGCATCCGAGCAAACCTATCTTCTTAGTCAGCTTTTTATTTCCTACGGAATGCCTAATGAAGCTCTTTCACTTGCTCAAAAAACAATTGATTATTTGCCACAAACTGCCAACGAAATTGAAAAAACAAATGCTCAAATTCAGTACGCAAAAGTGCTTTTGCTTTATCAATTAAAGATAAGAGAAAGTCAAGTTTATTTAGATGAAATTCAAGAAAAGGTTACTAAATATGCTCCTCAAACTGAACTAGAATTGCGCTATCATGTCTTGTCTATGACCAAATTATTCATTGAGAGAAAGATGAAAAACGTAGTAGAAGTTAGTGATTCTGTTTGGACGCTTTGTCAAAAAACCCCTGCTACAAACGCTGTCTTTCAAGACCATATTCGGGTGCGAAGTGCTATGCTTTTAGAAACTCGTAAGTGGGAGGAAGAAGAAAAATTAATAGATGAATATATAGAGCAGTTTTCAGAGCTATATTCTACAAAATCACATCAAGTTCAACAGCTTTATGCCCACAAATCACTTCTTTATTTTTATCAAAATTTCTATCAAAAAGCAGTTGATTATTCAGATAAAATACTAGAAAATCCTGTTGCTTCGGCTTACCTTCAAATTGATGTCTATAAAATTAATGCTATTGCTTATTCTAAAATAAATAATTATGAAAAATCTTTTTTTTATTCAGAAAAATATTTAGACCTAACTAGAAAAGCATTAGGAGAAAATCACGTACAGGTGGCAAATGTCTATTCCTTAGTCGCAAGTATTTATAGAGAACAAAACAATTTGCAGCAGTCGGTAGAGTATTCTAAACGTGCAATTGAAATCTATGAAGCACAAGAACAGAGAAATTTCCCAACAGCTATTGCTCGTTCTCATCAAGTCATTTCGACAGCTTATCTAAAACTAGAAAAAGCTAAAAAAGCTCTTTTTCATACGTTAGAAGCTAAAAAAATCCTAGAAGAATTATTTTTCAAAGATAGATTTTATATTCTCGGACGAACGTATAGTAGTTTGGGAATGGTATATCGAAATCTTGAAAACTATGATTCTGCCTACACGTATTATCATCTGTCTTTAGCTGCCGAAAATGCCTTACCAGAAAAAAATAGAAATAGAGCAAGTATAGGAAGAGTGTATAATAATTTAGGCTATGCTTTCGAAATGCAGCAAAATTATGATTCAGCTATTTTTTATTATAAAAAATCACTAGTAGAAAAAGAAAAGAGTAATAAAAAGTGGATTAGTGCAAACGTTCTGAATAATTTGGGAAACTGTTTTGCAGCTATTTCAGACTTTACTAGAGCCGAAGAAAACCATAAAAAATCAATAGAAGTAAATCGTTTAGGAAAAGATTATGCAGACTTAGAAGTAGCTTTAGATTCCTATAAAGGTTTGGCTGATTTGAACAAGTTTTCTTTCAACACACGTCTAAATTATTATAGAAAAGCAGATGAAATAATTGATAAAATGCGCTCTCAATTGCATACCGATACCGACCAATTACTTATTAGCAAACTGACAACTGAAATTTATGGAAAAGCTCTTTCTACCTGTTTTGAGGCTACCAAAACGAAAAATGTAGATGAACAAATTTATGAAGATGCTTTTTATTTTGCAGAAAAAAACCGTGCTTCTTTATTACGAAAACAAACACAGGAAGCTCTTGTAATGACACAAGTTCCTGAAAATTTGAGAAAGTTAGATGTAAATTATAGTTCACTCACAGATTATTATAAACGTGAAATATTAGAGCTAGAGAGTATAGAAAATGAAGAAAAAACCGAGAATCAAATCACCAAACTAGCTTATTATAATCAACAAATTTTAGAAATAAGAAATAAACATCAAGAACTCAAAAATGAATTATCTAAAAAGTTTAAGAGCTATAAAAAACTTCAAGAATCTAGTCAATTAGTTACGACCCAAACTGTAAAAGATAACTTGAAAGAAAATGAACAAATGATTGTTTATCAATGGTTTGAGCCGTATTTATTTGTTCAAGTAATCAGTAAAAACAGACAGTTATTTTATAGAATAAAACCTATTGATTTTGAGAAAACCTTGAAAAAATATAGAAACTGTTTGGCTAAAGATTGTAGCTTAGAAAAATTTGTACAACAAAGCAATGCACTTTATAAAATAATCATTCAACCGATTGAGTCATCTATTAAAACAAGTCAAAAACTTATTATTATTCCTGATGCTATCTTACAGCAAATCCCTTTTTCTACATTATCAAGTACATCTAAAAGTGATTTATCTAGCCAAGAAGTAGATTATCCGTTACTCAAAAAAGAAATTTCTTTTCATTACTCCTCCTCACTTTGGGTCTCTCAAAGACAGAGTAAAAATCAAGTAAATTATGAATATGAGTTTGTTGGGTTTGCGCCTGTTTTTGAAGAAAAGGAAGAAAATAATAATCTTTTGGCAAGTAATCGAAGTAATTTGAGTTCGCTTCCATACAGCAAAGAAGAAGTAGAAGAGATTTCTAATTTATTTACTAATCAAGATAAAAATGCTTTATCTTTTACAAACTTAGAAGCCAATCAAGAAAATTTAAAAACCTTTGCAGCCAAGACAAGAAGGTTGCACCTAGCTACACATAGTCAGACATTTACAAAAACACCTTTTAATTCTCATATTTGGTTATTTGGAAAAGAAATGCCACAGAAATTTTATGCAAGTGATTTGTACGGAATGTCTTTTCCTAACGAACTGGTTGTTTTGAGCAGTTGCCGTTCTGGAGTTGGGCAAGTTGTGGAAGGAGAAGGCGTAATCACGCTTACTCGTTCGTTTCTGAATGCAGGAACAAAAAATGTTATTTTTTCTCTTTGGCAAATAGATGATTTGGCTACAAAAGAGCTAATGACTTCTTTGTATGGATTTGTTGCAGAAGGAAAAACATATTCAGAATCCTTACAATTAGCCAAACAAAGAATGAGAGCATCAGAAAAATTCAGAAATCCTTATTATTGGGCAGGTATTTTATTGGTGGGAGAATAAAGGTATTTTTTATACAAAACGAAACCCATAATTTTAATCATGAGAAAACAACCTATTTTGCTTTCCTATAACTAAAGCTATGGATTTCGCTTTTTTAATTGCGTAAGTAAATGAGTAGAATTAAATATAACTAAAAATACCATAACTTATTGGTAAATTATTTATATGATAAAATGAAGATAAATGCAATTTCAAATATAATTTATTATTTTATTATATAATTTTGTATTATCCTATAATCATCATAGTAATCATAAAACCGATAGCTCGGCGAAGCCAAATCACTCGCTAATCAGTCATTACTTATATTTAATTTTGTACAGTTACTTAACTGTAATTTCAATTATTTTTGAATCTTTCTTTATATCACTTGTTTTGAGTTCATAATCATAATGTTGCTCATCAAGTCTATAACCTAGCTCATCATTTACAATAGCCTGTGTATAGCCTTCTATTTCAGAGCCATAGACTTTCAGATTCGGATATTTTTCTAGCAAAGTCCCAAAAGTATCTCCTATACTGATTCCATCTTCTGTTTGAGCAAGTTCCGAAGTAACAGTAATAGAACCTACTTTTTCCTCAAAAGGAACAAAATAAGCAACTATATTTCCATCTTTATCTTTGACATTAAAAATATCAAAATCGCCTTCTCCTGTTTGTAGTAAGCCTTTTTCTAGTGTTCCTTCATAATCTGCTATTTTCATATCTGACGAAAGTCCCAAAAAAGTTTTTTCATAGATAATGAGTTCATTTTCTTGTTTTTTTTCTTCTACTACTTCCTCTTTCACCTCTTCTACAACTACTGTTGTAGTGTCCATAGTTTCTACTTCAGTAGATTCCGTTTCTTTTGTTTGGTTAGAGCCACACGAGAAAAGACTTGTAGCAAAGATAACTAGGATACAAAATTTTAAATTTCTGATATTCATAATAATAAATAGTAAATAAGTTGATTGAAGTTAGTTTAGACAAACAAAGGTTTGCCTTTAATTATCAATTTACGAATTTCTAGTTTGCTTTGAAACAATTGAAAAAAAGAAAAACCTTTGCTCAACTCTTTGCAAAAGTTGAGTAAAGGTTTTAGAAAAGTAAAAAGCAATTTTTCTTTTTTTATGTAGTCTTTAATAAACGTCTTCACCTGTAAAACGATTCTCTAGTTCGTCAGCTACTCGTGCTACTTCAAAAATCATATACCGAACTTGGTCATAAGTACAAAGTTCGTATTTGGTAGAAGAACCTACCTCTACATAACCATCTTTGAGTAAAATTTTGGAATAACAAAGACCACTATTTAGCTCTAAAAGTTCTTCCAAACTAATATCTTTATAATCATCTAATTTACAGACTTTAGACATAAATTCTAACATAACACCATCTCCTCTAGGAATAATATATCCTTTTACATTTTGATAACGTCCATCACTGAGGGGAATTGTTACGATAACTGTATCGTCTGAATAATCAGTATATTTTCCATTGACTTCTTCAGCCAGTCCACGTAAATAATTTTGTACGTGCTTGTCGCTCGTTGGATTTGCTGTTGCAACCATAATTAGTATATTTTTTTGTGTGTGTAGGTATTTTTGATAAACTTAACTTGTGTTTTTAGCGATAGTGTATTTTACTTTTATAAGTTACTTAAAATCAATGAGTTTTCAAAATAACTATAGATGTTTTTTGCACTAAAAGAAGATTTTATTTAGATAAATACCTTAAAAATGAATTAAATGATACATTTTGGTATTAAATGACTTGTTCTTAAAAAAAATAGTTTTATAATTTTACTGCTCATATCCTTTACGATGTCTGATGTTACTTTTGTTCTGTCATAAAAAATAAATTATCATCCAGCTTGACATAACTATTGATACCTCATGCGAACTACTATTCTGCTTTTCTTACTTTCTACTATTATCGTATATGGTGGTCTTTTGCTTCCAAAAACATTACTTATTGAGCAATCAATAGATATTCATTCTTCTTCTGCTCATATCTCTAGCTGTTTGTATGATTTGCCTAAATGGGAAAAATGGCTAGATTGGGAACACTACGAAAAAACTTCTGATAAAAACTATATTTACTCTCAATTTCCACAAGGAGTAGGTGCATTTATGAAACTTAGAGAAGAAAATAATTCTAAAAACTCTGAAAAAGTAGAGTTATATATTCAATCTATTATAACTCAAAAGCCATCAAAATCAGATTTACAAACACTAAAATATATTGCCAATTTTGAGAACTTAGGTACACATATAGAGGGCGAATTTGAAGTACAATCAATTAATAGAAATAGCGATACTAATGTAAATTCAATGTTAAAGTTTACATTAGAAATTGACTTGGGAGACAATCCTTTTGTGCGTTATCTAGCTTATTTTTATTATAAGTCCAAAATTGAAAAAGAAACAAATATAAGTTTGGAACAACTGAAAAAATTGTGTGAAAGCCCTGTTTTGGGATAAAAAACAAACTCTATAAAGAATTGAACCTTAAAAGAGAGATTTATAGCAAATAGACTTTTTTTCTAAATTGTATTTTGTAATTTTAGACACAAATTAAGTCTTCCTATCAAATAATTGTTTCTCTTGAAGTATTTATCCAAAAATTTCTTTTCTTTTTATTATATCAACTCTATCGCTAAAAGGTCAGTATTTTACCTTTTGAGTGTTGTTATTATTTCCCTTTTTTGGGTTTCCTGTTCATCTTCTAACGAATTTGAAAAACCTAAAGAAATTGCCAAAGCCGTCGAAAAACTTCCTAAAGAATGGTTTCTTTTGACGGAACGAGAAGGAAAAAGAATTTTGATAGAACCTTATGAAGGAATGAACCCGACTTTTAAATTTGAGTATGATTTAGCAAACGAGCGTATGCAAATTCGTTATCAAGCCAACTTGACACAGCGTGTTTGGCTTGTTCAGAAACTCATAAAAAAAGAAAATACTTATACATTTTTTCTTTTAGAAAATGGAGGAAATACGACTACTCGCCTTACCTACTCACAAACTCCCCACCCAGCCGTAGGAAGTTGGCAAGAACCTTCTGCTGTTTTTTTGCCTTACAAAAATGCTTATTTTGTTTGGGATAAAAGTCCTTTTGAAAAACAAAACCAACAAAATGCAGCTATTTCTACACAATGGGAACGTGGAGAATGGTTACGTATGAAAGGAACTATTGAAGGCAAAGATTATTCACTCTGGGCTTATGTTTGTGTAACGGCTGATGTTAGTTCGCCTCAATTTCAGCGTGGTGTTTATTTTTATGATACTTTTTGGCGAGATATTTATTTAGAAAATGCACTAGATTATAAAGATAATATAAATGTAGATGATAAAAATAATAAGAAATTTGAATGGATAATCGAAGAACGAGCTGCCTTAGATGCCGAAACTATTTCGGGCTATTTCAAAGGTTCAGTAGATTATGACTATAACTTTAAAGGTATTTGGGAGTCTGCCAAAACGAATCAAAAACTAGATTTTCTCTATGAAGAAAAAATTCTTCCTTACTCATTAGAAAATCACATCAAACGTTTCAAAACTTCTGATGGGAGTTCTCTCTGTATTTATTATCCTCAAATTACAGGAATAGAAAATGAAGATATTTTGAAAGATTTTAATAATACCTATATCAAATCGCACGTAAATGCGTGGCAGAAGGAATTTTTGGCTAAACTAGATACCACCGATTCTCAAAATCGAAATTGCGACATAGAAATAAATTATAATATTCTTTTTGCGAATCAGAACCTAATTAGTGGACTGTTTTTTATTCGTCAAGGAAGTAAAAGAACAGAATATGTAGCCTTTAATTATGACTTAAAAAAGAATGAGGTTTTCAGGCTTAATCACTTATTCGAAACCGAAGTAGATAAAAGAAACCCTCAAAACAGTTTTGAAGCACGTATTCACTTACGAGCCAAACGCCACGTAGAAGTAGAATCTCAACGCCACCAAATGGAGTTTGAACCTTATGATTCACTTACCGTTTTGGAGCATTATAATTTTCTACCTGATAATTTGAGACTGACACTTTATAGTCGCTCACAAAAACGCTTTTTTCCGATTTATATTCCTTACAAAGATTTGAGAGCCTATATTAAAGAGAAAGAGCGAAAGATTTATTTGGAATTGGAGTAAATTTTCTTGTATCAAACTTTAATGTACTATGAATTATAGTGAAATTATATCATCTACAAACTTTATGGGTAGCGAACCTACAATAAGAATAGAGGGGCAAGTTGATCTAGAAGTTTACACAAAAATGAAAAAAGCATTTTCTAAAGGTATAGATATAAATTCTCTTTGCTTTTTTTCTAGTTATTCAGGTTTTGAAATAGAACTAAATCATAAATTTGAAGTGATTTTTGATGAAAATAATCCGTTGAATTATACTTTTTTAGAGTCTGAACTACTTGAAGTAACTCAACAGTTTGCTTTCCCAGAACAACAAATTAGTAGAGGTTGGAAACATATAATTATAGTTAGTTTCAATCCATTTATTCCTAATATAATAAAAGAACTACCAATCGTAGACAATTGGTTTATCGGTAAAGCAGGAATTAGGCTAAGTTCTAAAACATTTTATAAAGGATATAGAGACTTGTATTTAAGTTGAGGTAAAAGTAACTGAAATATCAAAACATTATGAATAAAAGCAATAAACCTTTTGAGCCCGTTTTTGTAGATATTACATTAGCAGGAGATGCTATACACCCAAGCGAACGTTTAATAGATGAACTAGAGTTTAGAAAAATTTCTAATCAAGAGTTTGCTCAAAAAATGGAAATAGATGTTGATTTTATTAATCAATTTTTGAAAGGAAAAGCTAAGGAAAGCAGTATAATCTAATAATTTTCATTCTCCTCAATCTCTTCTTTCTCTGTGGTTAAAATGTATTTGTAATTCCCATTTCCCAATATCCATTTCCTAATTCCTATCCCTCCACTTCTTCCCAAACTACATTCAACCAGTCATTTAAAGGCTGTCCTGCAATGGCTATTTCTGCTATTTTTTGAGCAATATCATCAGATAAAAGTTCTTTATCTGTAATTGATTTTTCTACAATAAAATGTTTAAATCTAAGTAGTTCGATGTTTGGGTGGTCTTTTGGATAACCACGAGGAGCAGTTTTCAAAACTCCGTTTTCCATTTCTGAAAATCCATCAAAGTATTTTTTGAATTCTTTTTTATTGAAAATTGCTTTTAGTTCGTCTGCATTATAATCAATTTCTTCTCTAATTTTTTTGATATAATTTTTGTTGGGTTGATAAACACCAATGGCTAGAAATGAATTATCATTTGGGGCAATGTGAAGATAAAAAATAGGTTTTTCCGTTTTTCTTCCGTCTGGATGCAAAACAGCACTAAAATAAGTTTTGTAAGGTGTTTTGTCTTTACTAAAACGAATATCTCTATTCAATCTAAATATGCAATCTTTTGCTGTTATACTAGAAAAAGCAGGGTCAATTTTATGTATAAAATATTCTAAAAGAGCCGTAACTAAGACAGAAAACTCTTCTCTTGCAGCTTCATATTCTTTTTTGTGTTCTTTAAACCAATCTCTATCGTTATTTTTATGTAATTTTTTGAGGAAAGCTAATGTTAAAGGGAGCATTTTTAATGGGGAGTTCTGAATTAAAATTATGAAAAGTCATATTATATTTCGCTACTTCGATAAAACAGTATTGAAACAATTAGGTTTGAGATAAAATGCTTTTTTTAGATTAATTTGTATAAATCAATACAAAATCAAAATTCTATTCTCAAAAAACAAAAAATTGTGTATCTTACCATTGCGAATATTTTTTAGACAATTATACTACTTTTTGAATGGCAACTTATCATACAGTACAGAGTGGCGACACACTTTGGGGAATTTCTAGGCAATATCAAATTTCAGTAGATGAAATTCGAAGACTTAATAATATGTCAGATGCTAGTCTTTCGTTAGGACAACGTTTGCAAGTTAGCCAATCTACTCCTACGTATGGAGGTGGAAATACTGCCGTTGCATCTTCCCCAACAACCAGTTTTTACACCGTACAGGCTGGAGATTCACTTTGGAGAATTGCTACAAAACTGAATCTTTCTGTAAATGAAATAAAAGCTTTAAATAACCTCACATCGAATGCACTTTCACTAGGACAACAGCTTCGTATAAGTGGTGGAGGTTCAGATGCTACGTCAGCTAGTATTTCTAATAGTACACCAACTATTCAAACCAATTCGCCAACAGTTGTAAAAGCTCCTGTTTTTACTCCTCGCCCAAGTTATGTAGTACAGGCTGGTGATAGTATGTGGCGAGTTTCTCAAAAAGTCGGTGTTTCGGTAAATGAAATCAAAAGTATTAATAATCTGACAAGTAATATTTTGCGTATTGGTCAGATGCTTTATTTAGAAGAAAAGCCTGAAGTTGCCTCTCAAGCTGCACCTGTTCAAAACCCACAACCTACACAAGCTGCTCCAAAAATTATTTATCATACTGTTGTTTCAGGAGATTCTTTGTACAGAATTGCAATGGCATATAATGTTGGTGTTCAAGATATTAAAGAAAGTAATGGACTTAGCTCAAACGCACTTTCGTTAGGACAGCGTTTGATGATTACGAAAAAAGCAAAGACAACGAGTTATAGTTCTTCATCTAGCTCAAATAGTAGTGTAAGTACGAATATGGGAAGTGGAGCTTCGAAAGGAAATTCTTCTTCTTCTGTGTCAGAGACAGGAAATATTTCGAAATACGAACAAAATAAAAAAGAAGTAATAAATCTTGATGCAATAAATGGAGTTCAGATTTTTGGAAGTGGAGGACTTTCTGCAAGTGTTGGGCGTGGTGGTGCAAACCGTCAGGTTGATGTAGAAAAAGTACAACAGCGTTTCGTACAGTTAGATTATATGAATGCTGTCGGTGGTCTTTCACAAATTCAAGCTACTATTTCAGCAATAGATAATTTTCAACGAAGGAATAAAATTGACTGGTGGGCAGGAAAATCATCACTCATTGGAGCTTCTGGTTATTCTAATGGACTCATCAAGCCAAATGATGTAACTTATAAATTACTTAGAGAGCATACGACCTATAATATCACTTACAAAGACCATAGAGGAAACTTAGAAAAAGTTCGCTTCTCTAATTTTGTAAGAAGTAATTATAGTGTTTATCCGTATGGGATTTCGTATTCTGGAACTGTAATTCACGATATTCCAGCATCGTATTATGAAAGTGTTGGACTTTCACGCCAACTTGCCGAAGCCTTAGAGTTTGTGTCTAAAAACGAAGGAAAATTTGATGCAATAAATAGCTATGATAAAGCTGCTTTTTCTTTTGGTTTTATTCAGTTTGCAGGACAAACAGGAGGAGGAACTTTCCCTCATATGATGGCACTCATAAAAGACCGAAACCCATCTTTATTTGAAGAAGCCTTTGGAAGATTTGGACTTGATGTAGAATACACATACAGAAATGACAAATACAATGCTGCAAAAATGGTCGTCTTTACGCCAAATGGAAAGCGTTATGAAGGAACAGATGCAGAGAAATATATCCGTTCAGATAAAGTTCTTCATGGCGTATTCATAAGGGCAGGACAAAATGTTGAAGTAGCTAAACTACAAGTTTTGGCAGCCGTACAAGAATATGTAAAACCTGCACTTAGAGCCAAAATTTCACTTAATGCAAATGGAGTAGATGTAAACCGTGAGCCTGTTACAGATTTTATAAATTCAGCAGGAGGAATAACTGTCTTGATAGATTTAGCTGTAAATCAAGGACTTACAGGTGCATTGCGTATTTTTGCTCCAGCTATGGAACAAGTGATGAAACAAACAGGTATTCGTTCGGTAGCAGCACTCAAAAATATAGATGAAAAACGAGTAATTCAGACCATTGTAGCCAATGCGACTGATGCAAGAGTGCGTACTCGTCCTCAAAAAGTGCTTGATGCTGGGATTAGTTTTAGCTAAATATACTTAGATTTATGAAAACTACCTTTCAAGAAGACGTAATAGACCTAGTTTTACAAATTCCAAAAGGACGAGTAACTTCTTATGGAGCGATTGCTAAATTTTTAGGACACAATAGAGGTGCAAGAATGGTAGGTTGGGTTATGAATAACTGTCAAGTTATCAATCAAACTAGAAATATAAAAATTCCTGCTCACAGAGTAGTAAATAGAAACGGACTTTTGAGTGGCAGACACCACTTCGAAACTCCTACCAAAATGCAAGAGCTTTTAGAAGCTGAAGATATAAAAGTAGAAGAGCATCAAATACAAGATTTCGAAAAAGTATTTTGGAATCCTCAAACAGAACTTTTATAAATTACTTCTTTCCCTTCTTCCAACCGTGGTTTCTGTGTCTTCCTTGTCCGTATTTGGATTCTTTGGGTGTGAAAAGGCGTATGAAAAAATTACCTCTTTTTCCTTTAAATTCTTGCCCTTCATGATAATGCGACATTCTTACTTTACAACCCTCATCTTTACATTTTTTTGGTCTTTTTTTCTTCTTTTTTCCTGCTTCTTGTTCACTCGCTTGGTCTGATGGTTTGTTTCCTCTACAAGAAGTTAATGTTCCACTAAAAACAAATAATGCACAAATAAGTAATAGAAACGAAATATTTTTTCTCAAATAATGAGATAGAAATTGAGATTGGATTTTCATAAATTTTTTTAGTCAAAAAAAATTATCAGATACTTCAAAGCATAAGACAATTAAAGTGATAAACTTAATTTTATTATAATTTATAGCTCAAAAATCATACAAGCAAAATAAAAAAGACAATTTATTGAGAGATATCAATAAAAAAACAAACCTTAGTTTAATTTAGGATATCCTAAAATTTAAACTAAGGTTTGTTTTGATTTAGTAAGAATCAGAGTGAAGTTTTAATAAAACATTGTTTGCTTATTCTGTAAGCCATTTTTCAACCTCTTCTAGATTACCAAATGTACGCAATTGAAAATCACCTTCTACCGTCTTACTATTATCTTCCATAAACTCCGCAGAAAGTTGAGAAAACAAATCACTTGATAAAATATGAGCAAACTTGGTCATCCCTGCTCCTATTGCTCTAGGCATCCATTCGTTTGCAATCCAATCATTTACTTCATCCCAAACTCCTGTTATCTCTCTGTTATCATTTATGACAAACGATGTCTGGTTTTCTGTAAGTTCTTCTAGTATTGCCATAGCACCTTCTTTTATTTCATCAACGCTCAAGTCAGCACCCATCCAGTTTGCATAAGTAGTATTCTTTTCTTTCCAATGTTCTATTCGAACAAATACATGTTGGCTTTCATCTTTTACTTCTTTCATAATAGTTTAGGGGAGTAAGGGGGAAATGGGAAATAAAAATAAATAAATATCTAAATTGATAATTATAGAACACTTAATTACACTAAGCATAATAAAAATCTTCAATATTAGACTATTAAATACTTTGTTTGTTTTTTATTTCTGTAAATCAAAAATCATGCAGTTTATGATAGTTTTTCACAAAAAAACAAGTTTGTAAAAAATAAAATTTGGAATAACTCAATTTTATATGTATTAAATTCTGCACAAGTGATTTAAATACACAAAATACTCCTATTTTTTTTTACTTATAAAAACCCCAGCAAATAAACCTAATTACAGAATTTATTAAGAAACATAGATAAAAAATGAACCTTAGTGTATTTTTAACGTTATCATAAATAAACATATTTTAACTCCTACAAATAATACTAACTTTCAAAAAAATGAAAAACGAAAACGCACTTCTGATAATCGATGCTCAATATGATTTCTGTAACCCTGCTGGTGCTTTGTATGTTCAAGATGCAGAAAATGATATTCAACGCCTTTCAGATTTTATCACAAGAAATGCAAAGCAATTAAACCATATTTGCGTAACACTTGACAATCATCCAGTAAATGATATTTCGCACCCTTCTTTTTGGAAAGATGAAAAAGGAAATCAGCCAAATCCTTTTACTCAAATTACACTAAAAGAAGTAGAAGAAGAAAAATGGATTCCTAATTTTTACCCAAAGGAAACCAAAGAATATTTAAAAAACTTAGAAGCACAAGGCGAGTTTCCTCATTTTATTTGGACGCATCACTGTCTCATTGGTTCAAAAGGAGCTGCCCTTGATGAAACACTTTCGAAAGCCTTAGAAGATTGGATAAAAATCAATAAAGAAAACGGTCAGTATAAACAATATCAAGCCGTAACAAAAGGAACGTATCCACTTACCGAACATTTTGGTATTTTTGAAGCTCAAATTCCTGTTTCAGACCGACCAGAGACGCAGCTCAATCAATCACTTTTGGATTCTTTAAATGAGTATGAAAATGTTTACTTAGCAGGACAAGCAAAGTCGCACTGTGTAGCAACGAGTTTGAAACAAATTTTAGATAATGCGCCTACTCTTGTAAAAAAGGTAATTATTTTGGAAGATTGTATGTCTGATATTCCGAATATGGGGCATTTGGGAGAACCTATTTATAAAAGAGCCAAAGAGTTGGGAATTCAGTTTGTAAAGAGTGATAATCATAAAGTTATTATTTAAATATCAAAAGTCAATATGGAATAGTTAATATTTTATCTAGATAAAGAGAGGAAGAAATATTACAACGAATTCTATTTTTATATCAACACTTCTATTGTCATAACATACGAATACTAAACTGATATAGTTATAAGAAGATTTTTTTTTATTTTTACAAAGTCATATTTGAATCAAATAGTGACTTAATTCTTTTTCTAAAAAAAAAATACATTATGAAAAATTTAAAAATGAAATTCGGGAAATTTGCTATATCTGCAAAACAAGTAAAAAAAATCAAAGGAGGTAATCCTAATTGTTATTACTATGTATGTAAGCGTACTAGTGCATTCGAATACTTGCAACCAGTTGGCTTAGATGCTGAATGTTGTCAAGATTAATCTTTTTTTTTAATTTAAAAGCCATTGTTTTGCTAAAGCAGTGGCTTTTTTATCATGTCTTTAATTGGTTCTTTAAAATCTAAAATCAATCTATACGTGCAAAAAAATTCCTATGTTCTTAAAATCTTAGTACCTTTGAACTATTGTTCGTCAAAATGACTTTGACAGAAAAAGAAATAGAAACAAAAAGAAAAAATACGACAAAATGGAATACAATCCACGTCTTATCGAACCCAAATGGCAATTAGCTTGGGAAGAAAAAGAGGTTTATAAAGTTGAAAATGATACTACAAAACCGAAATATTATGTATTAGATATGTTTCCTTACCCTTCGGGTTCTGGGCTTCATGTCGGTCATCCACTTGGTTATATTGCTTCAGATATTTTGAGTAGGTTTAAGCGTTTGAAGGGATTTAATGTTCTTCATCCGATGGGGTTTGATTCTTTTGGTCTTCCTGCCGAGCAGTACGCTATCGAAACAGGTCAGCATCCAGCCATAACAACAGCGCAAAATATTCAGACCTTCAAAGCACAATTTGATAAGATTGGTTTTTCATTTGATTGGTCAAGAGAAGTCAGAACTTCAAACCCAGATTATTACCGTTGGACACAATGGATTTTCAAACAGCTTTTCGAATCATTTTATAATAATGAAACAGAAAGAGCTGAAGAAATTCAAAAATTAATTACAACTTTCGAAACAGAAGGAAATCAAAAAGTAGATGCAGCTTGTGATGATGATACGCCTTCTTTTTCAGCAGAGGAATGGAAAAACTTTACAGAAAAAGAAAAATCAGATGTTTTATTAAAATATCGTTTGGCATATAAATCAGAAGCAATTGTAAACTGGTGTGCCGAATTAGGTTCTGTGTTGGCACATGATGAAATAAAAGATGGTCTTTCAGAGCGTGGTGGTTATCCTGTCGAAAGAAAAAAAATGCCTCAATGGATGATGCGTACAACAGCTTATTCAGACCGTCTTTTGAGTGGTTTGGAAGAGGTAGAATGGTCAGATGCACTCAAAGAAATGCAAAAAAATTGGATTGGAAAATCCTACGGTGCAGAACTTAGTTTTCAAATTGAAGAAAATAAGGATAATCGGAAAAGCGAAGAATTAAAAGAACTTATTGCCTTCACTACTCGCCCAGATACAATTTATGGAGTAACTTATATTGCCCTTGCCCCAGAGCTTGAAATAATTGATGAGCTTACTACGAAAGAGCAACGAGCAGCCGTAGAGAATTATGTCAAAGTTGCTAAAAACCGTTCGGAGAGAGAGCGTCAGACAGAAGTAAAAACTGTTTCGGGTGTCTTTACAGGAAGTTATGTAATTAATCCAATTTCTGGAAAAAGAACTCCTATTTGGGTCGCTGATTATGTTCTTTCTGGGTATGGAACAGGTGTTGTGATGGGCGTACCGTCGTCTGATGAGCGAGATTTTCGTTTTGCTACTCATTTTGGTTTGGATATTATAAAAGTAATCAAAGAAACCAAAACCGATTCAACTGGAAATGTTTTGGAAGCCTACACAGAAAAAACAGGCGAAATAATGAATTCTGATTTTCTTGATGGAATGTCTGTAAAAGATGCCATTCAAGCAGCTATCAAAAAGCTAGAAGAGAAAAAAGCAGGTACAGGAAAAATAAACTTTAGGCTTAGAGATGCTGCTTTTGGTCGCCAAAGATATTGGGGAGAGCCGATTCCGATTTACTATAAAGATGATATTCCTCATTCTTTACCTGACTTAGACTTACCACTGATGCTTCCAGAAGTAGATAGTTACAAGCCAACGGCAGAAGGCGAACCACCTCTAGGACGTGCAGAAGGCTTTGTTTATCAAGGAAAATATCCTTATGAGCTTACCACAATGCCGGGGTGGGCAGGTTCTTCTTGGTATTTCTTGCGTTATACTGACCCTCAAAATATGCGTGTTTTTGCCTCAAAAGAAGCTGTAGATTATTGGAATCAAGTTGATGTTTATATCGGTGGCGCAGAACACGCCGTAGGTCATTTGTTGTATTCTCGTTTCTTTACTAAGTTTTTACACGATAAAGGATTTTTGAATTTTGATGAGCCATTCAAAAAACTAGTAAATCAAGGAATGATTCAAGGAAAATCTAGTTTGATTTATCGTATTAGTGGTTTCCAAGTTTATTTGAGTGAAGGAATTTATCAGCAAGTAGAAAGTCTAACCTCTGATGCAGAAAAAATAGAAGGAATAAACGAAGTAGCAGGACATGAAGCTATTCCAGCAAATACAAAAATTAGTATTACTCCTCTTCACGTTCCTGTAAGTATGGTAAAAGATGATGTTTTAGATATTGAAAAGTATCAAAAATTCAGACCAGAGACAGAAAACGCAGAATTTATCAAAGAAGAAAATGGCAGTTTTGTTTGTGGTTCGCAAGTAGAAAAAATGTCTAAACGTCTTCATAATGTTGTCAATCCTGATGATGTAGTTTCAGAATATAGTGCTGATGCGCTTCGTTTGTACGAAATGTTTTTAGGTCCTTTAGAGTATTCAAAGCCTTGGGATACAAGTGGAATTGATGGCGTTCAGAAATTTTTGAGAAAAGTATGGCGTTTGTTCTATGACAATAATGGCGATTTGGTTTTGACAAATGAAAAGCCAACAAAAGAAGAGTTTAAGACACTTCACAAAACCATCAAAAAAATAGAAGATGATATTGAGCGTTTGTCTTTAAATACTTCTGTAAGTGCTTTTATGATTTGTGTAAACGAGCTTACTTCGATGAAATGCCACAAGAGAGAGATTTTAGAGCCGTTTTTGGTTATTCTTTCTTCTTTTGCACCTCATATTACCGAAGAGCTTTGGCATATTGCTTTAGAAAAAGACACTTCTATTATTAAGGCAGAATTTCCAGTTTATAATGAAGAATATTTGAAAGAAAATGAATTTGAATATCCAGTTTCGATAAATGGAAAAGTACGTGCTAAAATGTCTTTTGCCTTAGAAACGCCAAAAGAAGATATTGAAAAGCACGTTTTGGGAGATGAAACTATTCAGAAATGGCTAGAAGGAAAAACTCCAAAGCGTTTTATCTTAGTACCTAAGAAGATTGTTAATATTGTGATTTAATATTTTTATCGAACGGTTCACTTTGAGTGAACCGTTCGTTTTTTTTATAATTTTATGTTAGAATTTGATAATAAAGGCTTTTTGATTCCTAATGATGTAATTCCTTCTAGTTTACAAGAGCTAGAACAATTTTTTGTGCTAGAAATGCCAACAGGACAGAGGAAACATCATTTTGATTCTTATCTAAATTACTCTAAAGAATTAAAAAAACTTTGTAAAGATATTGAATTAACACAATGGATTGATGGTTCTTTTGTTACAAAAAAAGAAAATCCAAATGATATAGATTTAGTTACTTTTTTGGATTTTGAGAGTACAAAATCTATCCACCATCTTTTAGAAAGTTTTGGAAAAGGTTCATCAAAAACTATCTATGAAGTAGATGCGTATATAGTTTATACCTATTCTATTGATGATAAAAGGTATTTTCTTTATCAAAGTGATAGCACGTTGGATACATAAGTTTACTAAGACTAGACCAAATAAAAGAGGTCGTTCAATGAAGAAAGGATTTTTAGAAATTAAATTTTAAACATATAAATTATGGACAAATATAAAATATACAAATTATTAGACCTTATTGAGCAGATAAATGAAGTAAATAAAATGATAAAACTTCATAGTGAAAATGATTCTGAATTTATGGCTTCTCAATATAGAGTAGAAAAGTCTGAATACATTGCAGAACTAATAAAAACACTAAACTCTTCTAAAGTTCAGACAGAAGAAAATTATTTATTACTCAGCCGTCTGCTTAATGAATTTTATCCAAATAATAACTTGATGCAAAAAGAAAACATCAATTATGAAGAGGAGTTTGCTAGGTTAGGTAATGCTTCATAAAACAAATTGAAACCTATGAAAACCAAACTCATCAAATTTCACTTCATCATTCTACTTATTTTAGTGGTAAATTTCATAATTACACTAAGTTTTGATATTGGACTGAATAATTATATCAAAATTGGATTGAAGATTCTTCTTTATGGAAGTGCTTTAGTTGGTTCTGTTGCATTCTTCAAACCTTTTAAATTTGTAACAGCTTATTTTTCTCTATATGTAATTTCTCCACTACTGATTTTTTTGGCTTGGTTAGCTGATGGAATTTTTGGTGCTATCTTAGCAAGTGTTTTTGTAGGAATATTTTATACTTCCACACCTGTTTATAAACAAGATAATTATGAAATTCATAGTGCATTTAAAGGTTTTATGGGAAACTGTTGTAGATATGAAGTATATAAAAATAACTTTCTATTCTCAAAGAATACATCAACATTTGCTTATACAGAATACACAACCATAAATGGTGAAAAAGTAGAAGAATTAGCTCCTTTTTTAGATGGTTCGAAAATTAAAAACATCAAAATTGAAAACGATAGTATTTTTATAGAATTTAAAGATAATTCTAGTAGAAGTTTTGAGCTTGATTAAATACTGAATATACAACTATGAAAACCAAACTAATCAAATTTCACTTCATCATTCTACTTATTTTAGTGGTTAATTTATTTATCATTGATGGATATAATTTCGGACTAAATAGCTACGCAAAAATGGCTTTAATAGCTCTTCTTTTTGGAAGTGGCATTTCAATGTTTGCTCTCAATGTCAAGCCAGTATTTAAACTTTTAGTAAGATTATATTCTACCTTTTATATTGCTGTTGCTTTATGGATTTCCTCTATTATTTTCACTACTGATAAACATCTTACTCTTGTATTTCCGTATGATTTTTATGAGCCATTACGAATACATGTGCCTGTATATAAACAGTCTGATTATGAAGTTTACAATTATGACAAAAAAGGTGTTTTAAGTTTTCTTAGTTGTGGTGGTGGTATTGAATCTGGTTATTACTTTTTAGACAAAAATTATTTTATTTTTAAAACTAGAATTGGATATTTTTATTCTGGTCATTCTGTAAAGGTTATAAGTGAAGGAAATGATGTGGAATTTACTAAACGTGATGCATACAAATACTTAATGGGAAAGGATATACAAAATATTAATGTATCAAATGATAGTATTTTTATAAACTTCTATGAAAGTGATAATATGGTTTTTGAAATTGAAAACTAAAATAACACTATGAAATACAAGAAAGTTACTTTAGAAAATATTGAAGAATTTGCTATTCCTCTTTCTACTCATATTTTGAAATGGAAATTTGAATTAGAAAATGAACAAGAATTATATAAAGAATTCGAAGACCAAATTATTCCATTAAATCCAGAGGCTTCAAAATTCTTATATCAATTTCAAAATTCTCAAAAAATATTGGATTTAGAGGTTAGTCAATATTTTGAAAAAGAAGAAAGTATAATAGTGAAGGAAGATTCAGACAAGGAAGTGAAAAAATGGCTTTATAAGCGAGGAATTAAATTTGATACAAAAGTATTTTGGTTAGAATCTGAAACACATGCATTTGTTTTAACTTGGAAAATGGTAATTAAATTTTGGGAAAGTATATTTTTTGCTTCTGATGAAATAATTTGGGATAAGACTTTAAATTGGGTTCTTGGGTATCATCATGAAAGAGCTTTTTATTTTTCAAAAGATAGAATTTATGATACAAATACAGAAAGTAAAGAAATAGCTAAAACGAATGAGATTCTAAAAGACTTTAAAAGTAAAGTTTCACAGATAAATTCAAATTCCAAATATACTTCAAATCCTTTTCGTTCTTGATATTTACCAAAAAAATAAGGCTTAGTCATAGACTAAACCTTACATAAAAATCGCTTCTGAATTAGAAGAACTTCTTTTCTTAACGATTCTGTATTTTTCCTAAGAAACTATCCAAAGCAGCTTTTGCTTTATCAATCGCCGATGAAACAGCTTTTTCAATTGTGTCTTCTTGTGCCGAAACAGTAATAGGTTGTCTTCCTTCAAATCTTGATTCTAATACACATTTTATGTCATCAGGACCTCCTTTTTTTCCATTTTCATCAGAAATATGGACTTCTACTCTAGTAACATGCTCATCATATCTATCTAGTTTTTTTGATATTAAGTCAGAAAAAAATTCTTGAGTTCTTGCGTCTCCATCAATAGTGTTGTCTGTGTTAAATTGAACTTTCATTAAGTGTTTTTTTAGGTTAAAAAATATAAGTTTATAAAAAAGAACGAGCCTTTGATAACTAACACCAATTTTTGATAGAAGGTTTGTAATTAATCAGAATAATTCAGAGAAATGAGAATCGTAGAAGCTAATGCAACAAAATTATCTCTTTCCAAAAATAGCACTTCCTACACGTACAAGCGTTGCACCTTCTTCAATAGCAATTGGATAATCTCCACTCATTCCCATAGATAACTCTTTAAAATCTATGTTCTTTTTTGTCATATTTTCATTGAATGAATCTTGATTTTCCTTTATTTTATCAAAAAGACTTTTTAGTTTCTTAAACTCTGAACGAACTTGATTTTCATTATCTGTAAAGGTTGCCATTCCCATCAGACCGACAAGTTTTATGTTTTCAAAGGTTTTTAATTCTTCATTTTCTAAGATTTCATAGAGTTCCTTTTCATCTAAG
Organism: Bernardetia sp. ABR2-2B; assembly: GCF_037126435.1. Classification (GTDB taxonomy): domain Bacteria; phylum Bacteroidota; class Bacteroidia; order Cytophagales; family Bernardetiaceae; genus Bernardetia. Next base: position 2,109,857 of record NZ_CP147020.1, read on the forward strand.
CCAAACTTCGTATCTTCTTCTGCAATGTGCATTTGTAACAAACACTCAATTACTCTTTCGTTTTGTGCAGCTCTTTTATTTATTTCTTTGAGTAACTTAAAACTCTCAACAGAATGAATCATCGAAACAAAAGGTGCAATATATTTCGTTTTTTTGGTTTGAAGAGTTCCTATTAAATGCCATTCTATATCTTTTGGTAGCTTTTCATACTTTTCTGTAAGTTCTTGTACTCGGTTTTCTCCAAAGGCTTTGAAGCCCAAATCATATAATGTTTGTAATTTTTCTAAAGGATGAGTTTTGGTAACAGCAATTAATTTTGCCTCTGAGTTTTCTAGTTTTGATAAAATTTCATCTAAATTTTCTTTGATAGACTCTTTCATTTCTAATTCGTAATTTTTAATTCGTAATTGACTTTTATTTACCATATTTTTCTAAAAAACCTTCCCAATCTTTGGGAATATCTTGTATGACGGCATCACCTTTTGTTGCTAGATTAGTATGCAGAAAAGTAAGTATAAATTCTACTTCATTTTTATAATCAAATTGTAAATCAGGGTGTAATTTGATAAGTTTTTTCAAAGCAAAATCCATTCGCTTACAAACATAAGCTCCAAATTTATCAGCACGATAAGCATATTTTTTCAGAAAACTTTCTTGTTTTTTGAAGGTTTGGGAGAGTAAATACAAAGTTAATTCTATTTCTCCCTTTTTGTCTTTTGTGATTTTGACATGGCGAGTAATTGCTCCGTTTTCTGTTCGCATTGCCATCATCAACCAACCAGGTGTTCCGTGATTGTAACTTGCCATAGTATCAACTTCTTCTTTTATCTCTTCAGCTAATGCTTTTGTTTCGTTTTCGTCTCCAAAAAGCTCATGTTCTAGTCTTGCAATGAGTAGTTCATCTTTTGCAATCAGACGAAGTAGTATTTTATCTTTCTCTTTTTGTGGCATTTGACAAATTGCCTCCTTTAACTCTTTTGCTATTTTTGCCATAGATTAAATTAATTTCTGATTTACATTCTTATTCCTGCCAAAATCACATCATCAGTCTGCGATTGTGTTCCTTTCCATTCTACAAATTCTTTATCCAAAATTTCTTTTTGTGTCTCCATAGGAAAGTCAGAGATTTCTATTAATTTCTGTCTAAATATTTTACTCATATATTTCATTCCTTTTTCTCCTCCAAACTGGTCTTGAAAACCATCAGAGTAAAGATAAAATATATCTCCTTTTTGATACGTAATTTCGTGCATAGAAAATGATTTTGCCTTTCTAGTTGAGCCTCCAATAGCAGAAGTAGAACCTTTTGTAAGTAAGTGTTCATTTCCTCGTATATGAAAAAGTGGGTTTTTTGCACCTGCAAAATAGGCTTTATTTGTTCCTTCCTCAAAGACCAAAATCACAATATCCATTCCATCACGAATTTGTCTTCCTTCAGTTTTGCGCTGTGTGGTGGCTGCCGTAATTCGTTTATCTAATTTGTAAAGAATTTCATGAGGTTGCCATGTTTTTTCGTGTCCAACTATTTCTTCCAAAGAATCTACTCCCATAACTGTCATAAAAGCCCCTGGAACTCCGTGTCCTGTACAGTCTGCCACTACAAATATTTTATATGTCTTTTCTTCTACCTTGATTCTTTTGAGCCAATAAAAATCTCCACTTACAATATCACGAGGACGAAAGAGTATAAAGGCATTTCCTAATTCTTCTTCTAGAAGCTTTATATCTCCCAAAATAGCTCCTTGTATTCGTGCAGCATACGTAATGCTGTCTGTCATTTTTTTGTTTGTTTCTTCTAGCTGATGATTTTTCTTATTGATTTGTTCTTTTTGTTGTTCTATTTCTTGTGTTCGTTCTATTACTTTTTCTTCCAATTCTTGATTTAGTGTTCTTTGTAATGATTCATTTTCTTGAAGTTGAACAATTAGTTTTTCTTGAGCTTCTTGTTTTTCTCTTTCATTGAGTTTCATTCTATACCCCAAACCCATCGAAAAAAGCAATATTTCGGCTACAATCCCTACTTGTACGAACGCTCCTCCAACAGCTCTCGGTACAAGATCTAAGAAGTTCATTATATTTCCAGAAGCTGCACCTAGAATTAGGGCAAACGAACCAGCAATAAAGAAATACGTTAATTTTTTATTTACTTTTTTACTTGCTTTTTTGCTATTCAGAATGAACAACAACCAAACTAAAAGAACCAAAATCAGTAAGGCTTGTAATCCGATAGAAAGAAAATAAAGAATAGCTATTAGCTTTATATCTTTCGTCAAATGATAAAGCATAACAAAAGCAACCACCACAAACTGAACGTAAATAGCAACTTTTATTACCTTGTCCATCTGTGGAAATAACTCATCTGTTCTTAAAAAAGAACGCATAAACAGAAAATAAAAAGCTACACACAATCCTGCAAAATACCATATATAATGAAACAGCTCTCCATTTATTCCATCTAAGGCAAGACTGCTCATTACCATCAAAAACAATCCTGTTCCTAACAGATAAAGAGAGTAGTATAAATAAACTTTTTCTCTATTAAGAATAAAAATCAGAAAATTATAAAATACCATTATCCAAATAAGCCCCTGAAAGATTCCTTGAGAAAGATTACGATACTTTACATCTTGCTCAAATTTATCTTTCTTTATCAACTTCAAATCTGCCTTTATTGGGCGATTATTGATATTTTGATAGCGAATAAATAATGTCTTTCTTGATTTGGGTAGAAAGTTTACCCTTACTTTAGTTTGGGAAACTATTTCATCGATATTTCTTTCGGAAGGAGAAACAAAAATGCCATTTCGTTTGTGAGCATATTCATTTAGAGCATCTAAAGGGTCAAATACATCTACTAGATTCAAATCCTTTCCTAGATTCAAAACCCACTCGTGTTCGTGAGGAAGTGTATTATTGATAGTTATTTTTACCCAGTAAATACAATTAGAATTCCAGCTTACTGTATCTGAATAAGGTATAAAATCATTTTGTAGATTTACAATCTCTTGAAAGGTCTTTTTTTTGCTACAATCTACATACACAAAAGCATAGTTGAGTAAACTATCATGAATGATTCTTTCATTTTTTATATCAAAAACAGCCTTCGGATTTGTATCGAAAGAAGGGTTAATAGTTACTTTCTCTACTTTTTCTCTTTGTCCTATCTGGCAAAAAGCATGGTTGAGAGTAAAAATTAGAATACAAGAAAGAAGTAATCTAAAAAATTTCATTAAAAGGGGAAATAATTCTTGATACTAGAAAGATACGAATACTTATTTATTACTGCAAAAACGAAAAAAATTTATAATTTTGTACTTATCTTATAATCTAGCACTATTGTTTTTTATTTTTACTCACTTTATTGGGTTTTGATAATCTTATTCTATGTCTCATTTTTCATTTATTATTCTTACTTTCAATGAGGAAGTACATCTGCCTCGCTTATTGGAATCAATTAAAGATTTGAATGCCCCTCTTTTTATATTGGATTCGGGCAGTACGGACAAAACCTTAGCAATTGCAGAAGAATATAAAGCAAAAGTAATTTATAATAAATTTGAAAACCACCCCAAACAATGGGATTTTGCTTTGCATAATTTTGATATTCAGACAGAATGGATTATTGGGCTTGATGCAGACCAAATTGTTGCTCCAGAACTAAAACAAAAATTAGTAATATTCGATGAACATACAGTAGCTAAAGATATAAATGGAATTTATTTTAATAGAAAAAATTATTTTAGAGGACGTTGGATAAAACATGGTGGCTACTTTCCAAAATATTTGCTCAAAATGTTTCGAAAGGGATATGGACACTCCGACCTAAATGAAAATATGGATCATCGTTTCGTCGTTGAGGGTAAAACAAAAGTTTGGAAAAAAGGTTTTTTAATAGAAGAAAATACAAAAGAAAACGATATTTCTTTTTGGCTTTCCAAACATAACAAATATAGCAATCTTGTAGCACAAGAAGAAGTGGAGCGAATCCAAAAACTGCGTTCTCAACATAACACACGCAAGTTTTCAGGAAATCCTGATGAAAGAATTGCATTTTTGAAGAATATTTGGTGGAAACTACCTCTTTACTGGAGACCCTGCATTTATTTCGTATATCGTTTCTTTTTTCAGTTAGGTTTTTTAGATGGAAAGGAAGGACGTATTTTTCACTTCCTACAAGGTTTTTGGTTTAGAATTGTTATAGATATTAAAATTGAAGAATTATTAAAAAATAAAAAATAATTACGACTTGAATTATGTGTGGAATAAATGGAATTATAGACTTTTCGCTACAAAACAACGTGCATAGAGTAGCTGCTATGAATAAAGCAATGGCACACCGAGGGCGTAATGATGAAGGTATTTGGAAAGATGAAACTACAAATAGTGTAACATTAGGACATAGAAGATTATCTATTATTGACCTTTCTAATGCAGGGCATCAACCTATGCACTCACATGATGGTCGTTATGTGATGGTTTTTAATGGAGAAATTTATAATTACAAATCACTCAAAAAACAACTTAATTATCCTTTCAAATCAGATTCGGATTCAGAGGTTATTTTGGCAGCTTTTGCAGAGTGGGGAGTAGAATGTATCAAAAAGTTTGAAGGTATGTTTGCCTTTGCAATTTGGGATAATTTAGAGAAAAAAATCTTTTTAGTAAGAGATAGATTAGGAATAAAGCCGTTATATTATTACAGAGATGAGAACAAATATGTTTTTTCATCTGAAATGCGTTCACTTTTGGCTTCTGGGTTTGTCCCGAAAAATTTAGACCATCATAGCTTAGAAGATTTTCTGCGTTATCAGACGGTACATGCCCCTCGCACCATGATTGAGAATGTTTGTATGTTGTTACCTGCTCATTATGTAGAAATTTCTGAAACCGAATGGATAGAAAAATGCTACTGGCAAGCTCATCATACTGAGCAAAAAATAGCTACAAACTACAAGCAAATCAAAAAAGATATTTATGAAAGACTGAATGAAGCTGTCGAAAAACGTTTGGTGGCTGATGTTCCCTTTGGTGCTTTTCTTTCTGGAGGAATAGATTCTAGTATTATTGTAGGGCTGATGAGCCAGATGTCTAATCAAAAAGTAAAGACTTTTTGTGTTTCTTTTGATGAAGAAGAGTTTAGTGAAGCTAAATATGCCCATTTAGTAGCTAATAAATTTGGAACAGAACACCATGATATTCGCTTGAAACCGAATGACTTTTTAGATATTATTCCAAAGGCTCTTTCTGCTATGGATCATCCTAGTGGTGATGGAATAAATACCTATATTGTTTCGAAAGTAACTAAAGAAAAAGGAATTGATATGGCTCTTTCAGGTTTAGGAGGAGACGAACTTTTTGCTGGTTATGACCTTTTTATGATGCTTAATAAGCTAAACAACAACAAATGGATAGGAAAACTACCTGTTTTTTTGAAATCTCATGTAGGAAAGTTGAGACAAAAATATCGTCCTTCTGTTGCCTCTGACAAGCTATTTGGATTACTTTCTCAAAAAGACTGGAAATTAGATTACACTTATCCTTTAATACGACAAGTATTTTTGGATGAACGCATTAAGTCATTTTTAAGAAAAGATGAGCTGACTGAAAACAGAGTACGTTCGGCTTTCAAAAGTTTAGCAAGACAAAAAGACTTTAAAAACCTTCCTTTTTTATCCAAAATTTCGGTAGCCGAACTCTTTACCTATCTACAAAATATTCTTTTGCGTGATGCCGACCAAATGAGTATGGTACATACATTAGAAATTCGTGTTCCATTTTTAGACCATAAATTGATTGAATATGTCCTTCAAGTTCCAGATTCTTTCAAATATCCTCACTCTCCCAAAAAATTATTAACGGATTCGGTAGGCGACTTGCTTCCTTCTGAAGTTATCAATCGTCAGAAGATGGGATTTACTCTTCCTTGGCAAATTTGGCTTAAAAATGAACTTTTTGGTTTTTGTGATGAACGCATTGAATCTCTAGCAAGTCGTCCTGAATTTAATGAAGAAGGAATTATGAAAGTTTGGAGACAATTTTTGGATAATGACCCTAGAGTTTCGTGGGCAAGGGTTTGGAATTTGGTCGTGCTAGAAAACTGGTTGCAAGAACATCAGATTTCAGCTTCTCCGACTTCTATTATTTCTAATTTGGATTCTAGTTTAATCAAAATAAAAGAAATTTGAAAGTCGTTTATTTACATCGAAAGCCTCGCCAGTTTGGAAACTTTAGTATTGAATCTTATTTTGAAGATATTCGTTCTTACTTGCCTTCCATTTCAAACAAAGTAGAACCAATTGTTTATCAATCACCTTTTTTTAGTGATGGAATTTTGCCACGTATCAAAAATATTCTTGATGCAAAAAAACAAACTCAACAACTCAAGAGTGACATCAATCATATAACAGGCGATGTCCATTTTCTGACAATGGGATTGAATCCTAAAAAAACAATTCTTACTATTCACGATTGTGCTTTTTTAGAGCAAAACGTTGATTCTATAAAAGGCAAACTAAAACGAAAATTCCTTAAAATCTTTTGGTTGGATATTCCTGTCAAACAAGCTCGTTTCATAACGGCTGTTTCGGAAGCTACAAAAAATGAAATTATAAAACATACAAATTGTAACCCTAATAAAATAATTGTCATTCCGACAACCATTTCTCCTAAGTTTATAGAAGCTGCTCAAGATTATACTCCTAAAAAATTTAATTCAGAAAAACCCGTTATTCTTCAATTAGGCGCAGCTTTCAATAAAAATTTAGAACGGCTTTTTGAATCTTTAGGAGGCATTAATTGTAAACTTCACATCATTGCACCACTTTCAGAGCATCATTTCGATCTGCTCAGAAAATTCAATATTGACTACAAACACGAAGATAAGGTAAGTTTTGAAGAATTAATTTTGACTTATAAAAATTGTGATTTGGTTTCCTTTGTCTCTACGATTGAGGGTTTTGGAATGCCAATCATTGAAGCTCAAACTCTATCAAAACCTATCATTACAAGTAATATTTCTTCTATGCCTTGGGTAGCTGGTAATGCAGCACATTTAGTAAACCCTTACTCTGTAAAAGAAATAAAAGAAGGAATTTTGAAGATTATAAATGAAGAAGATTACAGAAATAATCTGATAGAAAAAGGCAAAGAAAATATCAAAAGGTTCAACTCTAAAACTGTTACTAGACAATATGTAGAATTGTATGATAGAATAATGAAAAATGGGGATTAGGGTCAAGGGATTGAGAATATCTATGCAACATCGTTTTTGAGCTGGTTATATAAATATGCCTTTGCTACATTCCAGTCTCTTTTGACGGTTGCAGACGAAATTTGTAGTGCATCAGCAGTTTCTTCAATAGAAAGTCCTGCAAAAAAACGACATTCTACTACTTTTCCTTGTCTTTCATTTAGATTTTCTAAAGTAATTAAGGCTTCATGTAGGCTTAAAATATGTTCCCCTACTTTTTCATCAGCAATTATATGTTCTACTTTCTGAATATCTACATCAATATCTTTTCCACCTCGTTTTTCGGCCGTTTTCATCTTGGCATAATTTACCAAAATATGGCGCATTGCCTTAGCAGCTACAGCAAAAAAATGCCCTCTGCTTGAGTAATCACTCCCATGTTTGTTCTCTTGGTCAGATAATTTTATATAAGCTTCATGTACGAGTGCTGTCGTATTGAGTGTATAATTTGATTGCCAACGTACTCTCAGACTATGTGCAACTTTTACAAGCTCGTCATAGACAAGAGGAAAAAGCTTTTCCATAGCTTGTGTATCGCCAGATTGTGCAGCCGAAAGAAGTCTCGTTATGGGAGGAATATTTTCCATAATTCTAAATGATACTGTTTTTTGTGTAAATTATCTCTTTAAGAAAAACCTTTATTGAAAATAAAATTCAACAAAGGTTTTCTCCATAAAAGATACAAGTAATTGTAAGGTCTTTTTGTTGGTTATCAAATAAATAACGTTTTTATTTTAATATCTACTATAAAAACGTCTCATATTTCCTGTAAGTTGGTCATAAATAGGCTTAAACAACTCTACAAACAAATCTTGTGGAGGTGGAGGAGATACAGGACGCACCTTAATTGCTGCTGTTTGTTCATTATCCAATGCACGTTTGTCTCCTTGATATGTTCCCCATTCATTTCTCCAAACAAATTCCCCAGGGTATTTATCTTGCATCAATATTCTATTTGTTTTTGCATCTATTACTCTGACATCTAAAAGACCATTCGAAACTACATACTGCTCGTGATGCGTATAATCTGCCTTTACAGCATCTGTAATTGTTTTTGTAACCCCATCATCAAGACGAACCGTACGCCTAACACTATCTACTGCCGTTGTTGTTTTTTCTTTCATAAATACTTGCCCAACCGTAAACTCATCAAAACTCATCATCAAGAGTTGGTCTGCACAGCAATAATTAGGTGTTTCCCAAGACAGATAAAAGGTTACAAAATCATTCATTCTACGATTTGTATTCAAATATTCCATTACTTGACTTTGCACGAAATCTCTACCCAAACCAAATGAATTCGGAACTTGAATCGGCTGTACCAAAACTTTTAGAGTAGCTGCATCTTTCGCAGTCGGAATTTGAAGCGCAACATCTTTATAATTTTTTACCCATTGATTTGCTCTTACAAAATGATAATAGGCTTTCTTTGCATCTTCTCTAGTATTCAAAGACATCAATCTTACTGCTTCATTATAGTTTGCTTCGGCAGCCTTATCTTTTGCTTTTATTTCTTCAGCTAAATAACTCTTAGGATTTTTGACAATGCGTAGGGCAGCAGGGCTTCTGCGAATTTCATTTCCCATTTCATTAATTCTTCCATAGCTTTCAGCTATTTTTTCCCAGTTGAGAGGATTTACTTTTGTATCTAGCGTACGTGTTGTTCTCAAATTTTCTTCAACAGCTCTATAATAGGCTTCTCCTAGCGTATGGCGTGCTTTTTTGTTGTTCGGACTTTGGCGCAACCTATCGACAGCCTTTAGTGTAGCATCATAATAGTTTCCTTTCTGTAAAGCCTTTTTTCCAGAAGAACAAGCAGAGATTACAAAGAGTAAGACAAGAAAAGCAGATAAAGAAGCAAGAAAAGAGTTAGGATAAAATAAAAACCTTGCTGATTTTTTAGGTAGATAAGTTTTCATGATTTCTAATAAGTTAGGTAATAGTTAAATTTAGTGATAAAAATCTGTAAAAGTATATTCAAAAATCTATGCCAAAATACATTTTTGCATTAAACTAATATTTATCATTAACTAAAACAACAATGAAACCATTTTGGATTTATTTCTTCATCAAAGATTTAACTGATGAGTCTGCTTTGACTACGCCTTTCAACTCTTCCCAAGTGAATAAAAAACTTGGCATTCCTGCTGCATAAGGAGCAATTTCGTACGGTTGATAAACAAATGTTATTCCCTTTGCACTTAAAGAAAAATTATCAGTAACTTCTATTTTATCAACTAAATAACCTGCATCTTGAAGCGAAACAGGATTTTCAAAACCTGTATATAGATAGGCTTTTTTTATCATTTTCTTCTCTAAGATAGCCAAACCTTTACTATCAAAAATATCTTTCAGTTTAATCTCTTTTCCATTTTTCACATCAATAACAAGATAGGTTTTGTTAGAAATTCCATGTGCGCCCCCCATATACATATAATTAGAGAAAGCAATAGTGGCAAAATATTCATCATTAAAAACTATTTCTGCATTGCTCTGACTTACCCAGTTTGCAGCATACAAATATTCTTCATCTTGCTCTTTATTTACTTCTAAATATTCTTTGAAGAATGATTTTTTTGAATTTTCAATTGTTTCTTTGGCTGTTTGTGATATTTCTTCTGTCTTTACAGATTGATAGTTTTTCAGTAGCTCTTTTATTTTAGCTAGATTACTTCCCTGTGGAACTTGCTTTGCTTCTACAATTACATCTGAAAAAGTAGCTTGAGGAGTATCTTTTCTGTCTTTGAATAATTTTGTACTATCTTTTGTAGAAATAAATTCGAAACTAACACTCTCCGAATAATTCTCCACTAAAGAAACAGGAAATACTTTGGTTTTATCTTTATTTTTCCAAGTACCAACAAATGTATTTTGATTTATTTTTCCTATAATAATTTCATCTTTATAACCTTCATCATCCAAGGAATATAACTCTATTTCGCCTTGAGTATTCACTTTGCCATTCAAATTTATTGGTAAGTTATACTTTTTATAATAATAACTCCCAAAGTATTCTTTTCCATCTTGAATCAAATCCATTACGATAGGCAAATTTCCATTTATTGTTCCTGTAAAATGACAATAATCCGTATGTTTTTGTGGTTGTTGAGCAAGAAGTACAAAAGAATAAAAAACAAATAAAAAAATAAGTAAAAAACGTACAGACAATAGGAAAGTTAATTTCTTTTTTCTCATAAAAGTAAAATAATAGGTGTTAGATTTGTATATTAGATTGTTAGTGTAGTAGTTTTTAATAAAAAAATTCAACTATTTTTTTAGAAAAAGAAACGAATAATTTTAATTATGTTTAGAGTTATAGCTCTATCAAAAAAGCTATTGTATCAACACCATCAGCATAGTCTGATACTTTAGGGTGTTGTGCTTGTCCAAATTCAATACTATTTTCAAACCACGCATCTGTAGAAACTATTACTTGTATCTGTTCTTCTTTTTCTTTTAAAGTCTGTTTTACTTCCTCTATATTTTGATAAATTTCATAATATAAAACTCCAGTAGGGGAAGAAATAGAAGTATCTTTCGTAAGTAAAAGATTAAAAGCATCAAAGTGATGAATCTGTTCCATTAAATAAATAGCTTTATAATAATCGTAATTATTTGCATATTTATTATGATTTTTCATAGAATTCCATTGCAAATAGACAGTATCTAATAACTTTCCAAAATCATACCCTTTTGGTACGTAAAGCTTTGAAACATTACGACACCCCAAACCAAAATACTGAAAAATATCTATTGACAGACGTTCTAAATCCTCTTGTGTTTCATCTCCTCTTATTATAGCAACTGACGAACGGTTTTTACGAATAATACTTGGATATTTTCCAAAGTAATACTCAAAATAACGAGCTGTATTATTACTTCCCGTTGCGATATAAGCATCAGCACCTTTTAGGTTAGGACGAAGCGAAATATAGTTTTTAAATGCTGGTTCTACTTCAAAAGCCCATTCTATTAACTTTTCTATTAGAATTGTATCTTTTTGGCTTGGCTTTATCCAAACTGTATGCCCACTCAAAAGCACAGAAAGAATATCATGAAAGCCAACAAAAGGAATGTTTCCTGCTAGAATTAACCCCACATTTTTTGTAGGAAAATCTACTCCTATTTTATCTAATTTTTCTAAATCATAGTTTTTGAGCCAATTATCTAAACTTTCTTTTGTTAGCATACTACGAATAGATGCTAAAGCAAATTCTGTATTTTCGGGTGTAAACCAATTATTATGGATATAGGCTTGATGAAAAATAGGCTGTTTTTCTTCTTTTGAGAGAGCATCTATAAAATTACCTAGTGCAACTAAAGCAGCTTTACGGTGAGAAAGTGTCATTACTAATACAGAGAATAAGTTATACAAATTTGAAATAGTCTGCAAAGATATAAAAATTATATAGCATATATTTTAGTATAAAGTTTCTTTAACTCATTTTGATAAACACAAAAAATCCTGTCTGATTACTCAAACAGGATTTTTATAAATTCTTATTGGTTTATATCAATTGATATAAATGGTTAGATTATAGACTGAAACCTAAACCTACCATGAAAGCAACATCACTAAAACTTGCTTTATTGATTTGCTGACTAGCAGCAGTAACATCACCTGCTCTACGAATAGATCTTGAGAATCCGTGACGGTAACGAGTATCTACTAACAAAGTAGCAAATTTTACATCAAACTGTAAACCTAAACCTACTATTGCTCCAATGTCATGAGGCTCAAAGCTATTTGTTACATCATAAGTACGGTCATAAGGAAAACCTCCAACAGTAGCTACTTCACGGCTATACGTGTAAGCATTGTAGTTATAAGAAGGTCCAACGTAAATACGTGGGTGATATACAGAAAGAACAGGAATACGTACATTCAATAAAGCATTTGCTTGAAAGTTATTTGCACGGTAAGTAGTTGTTCTGTCATAGAAAGTAGTGAAGGCATTTTGAGTCCAGCCTAATTCTAATTCTGCACCTACCCATTTGGTAAAGTTATAACGACCGAATACGTGAATTTGAGGAGCAAAGTTTTTACCAGCTCCATCTTGGTATCTGAAATATTCTGTATCGGCACCAACACGAATATCAGCAAGGTTAAAGCCTGACTTAAAGCCGACCATAAGTTTAGATTCAGTTTCGCCAGCTCCGTCTTGAGCAAAGGCAGCACCTGAAGTTAATACGACTGCACATACTGCAGTAGCGATAGCACGGATTGAACGTTTCAAAGAGAATTCAATGTTAAAGGGTACTTTCATAATTTAAAAGGTTGTTGTTGTAAGATAACGGATTTTGTTCGAAAAAAGTAAATTTTCTCCAAAATAGAAAACTTTGCTGCAAAGGAAAGCATTTTTTTTTGATTTCTTGCAAATTTTATTCACTTATTTTTCTGAATAAAGCTATTGAATTCTATTTTATCTCTATATCTATTTTCGTTCAACTTAAATAATACTACTTGATTATAGTCTAATAAGCCAAATTAAGTAAGAAATACAGTTAGATTAATAGGTTAATTTACATAAAAAAATAAAGTAATAAAAATTTGATGTAAATAAAAAAAAGTTGCTGTTTTATACTTTGTTTTACTCTTAAAAAGATTTTTCAAGAAAATGTCATCATAATACAAGACCGTTTATGTTTAGTAATTCGTTTTTGTATCAGAATGATTTTCCCAAAACATTTTATTTCTTTTTGGAATTTTTATTAAAAATTGGTCAAAAATAAATTTGAACCCAAAAATACTAAAAATTATAGACAAAACTAATTCTGTTCTACAAGAAAATTATTTTTATTGACAAAAATGAGAAAAAATGAGATAAGAGTTACTTTGTTTCAAAATTTGTATAGCTATTACCATTTATCATCATTAAAGATTAGATTAAGGAACAATTAAAAAAAAGTTCTATTCAAAAAAGATTAACAAGTTCCTATACGTATATAATACCTTTCTAGTTACTTTGTTTAATTTTTTTTCTTCTGATAAGCTAGTAAAGTCAAATTCATTTCCACAACTTATTACTATTTCTAATCAACCTTTGTATATTTGCAATCTACTTTTGAGATACTATTAGTTTAATAAACTTTGCTCTCTCTTAATATACTCTAACTTTTGAAAAGAGTCTATCATATATTAACTATTTATACCTTTATATTTTTGTGAAAGAAAACGATTCATCAGATTACGATTTATTTATCAAAGCAGGTCAGACAGAGAGCAACTATTGGAAAGACCTTTGGCGATATAGAGAGCTTTTTTATATTCTGACTTGGAGAGACTTGAAAGTCCGTTATAAACAAACTGTTTTGGGTATTGCTTGGAGTGTGATTCGTCCACTTCTTACCATGATAATATTTACAGTTGTTTTTAGTGGCGTCGCAGGGCTTCCTTCTGAAGGAAATGCTCCTTATGCTGTTATGGTTTATGTAGGACTTTTGCCTTGGCAGTTTTTTGCAAATGCACTTTCAGAAAGCAGTAATAGTTTGGTTGGCAGTGCTAATCTGATTTCTAAAGTTTATTTTCCTCGTTTGATTATTCCAACAGCTTCCATTATTACAGCCTGTGTAGATTTTCTGATTTCTTTCGTTCTTCTACTTATCCTAATGGCTGTTTATCAGTATGTTCCGAGTTGGAAAATAATCTTTCTACCTTTCTTTCTACTTGTTGCATTTTTGGCTGCTTTTGGTGTGGGACTTCTACTGACAGCTATGAACGTAAAATACAGAGATTTTAAATATATTATCCCTTTTATTATTCAGTTTGGTGTTTATATTTCTCCTGTTGGTTTTAGTAGCAATATTGTTTATGAAAAATTAGGTAAAAAAATGATAGAGATGAATATGGATTGGCTAACAGATTATTTAGTAGCTCTATATGCTCTCAATCCAATGGTAGGAGTTATTGATGGTTTTCGTTGGTCTATTATTGGTAATGCTCAAATGAACTGGAGCATGTTTAGTGTCTCTATTATTATGTGCTTACTTATTTTGGGGTATGCTGTGTATTATTTCCGAAAGACAGAAAAAACATTCGCAGATGTAATATAATCTAAGTTAGATTTTAATAATCAGAATTATATTATTCGGTTTATTAAATTTGTATTGTTATAATTTAAAAATAAAATGAGTCAAAGCCAAAGTGTCATTCGTGTTGAAGATTTAGGAAAAAAATATGTTATAGGACAAGACCAACAAGGAAACTATCAGTCTTTACGAGATGTAATTACTGACAAGGTAAAATCTGTTTTTTCTAAAAAAAAGGAAACCAATGACTTTAAAGATTTTTGGGCATTAAAGGATGTTAGTTTTGATATACAACAAGGCGACAGAGTAGGAATTATTGGTCGTAATGGAGCTGGGAAATCTACGCTCTTGAAAGTATTGAGCCGTATTACAGAACCCACAACAGGTAGTATTTCTATCAAAGGACGTGTAGCAAGTCTTTTAGAAGTAGGAACAGGTTTTCATCCCGAGCTATCAGGTAGAGAAAATATTTTTCTTAATGGAGCTATTTTGGGAATGGGAAGAAAAGAAATTAAATCTAAATTTGATGAAATTGTTGATTTTTCTGAAATAGAAAAGTTTTTGGATACTCCTGTAAAACGCTACTCTTCAGGTATGTATGTACGTCTAGCCTTTGCTGTGGCTGCACATTTAGAACCTGAAATCCTGATTGTAGATGAAGTATTGGCTGTTGGAGATAGCAAATTTCAGAAAAAATGCTTGGGAAAAATGGGAGAAGTTTCTAGCCAAGGTAGAACTATTTTGTTTGTTAGTCATAACACTACTTTTGTCAGAAGTCTTTGTAATAAGGGAATTTGGTTAGATAAAGGACAAGTTAGACAGACAGGAACAACAAGTGAAGTAATTAATAACTACTTATCTTCTATGCACGACCAAGTATTTGATGAAAATAGTGAAATTCATAATAGCTTGAACAGAAGAGGAAGAGGAGATGCTCGTTTTAGTAAAATCGTAATTACTGATACAAATGATATAGAGCTTCCTAATTTTTTGAGTGGTCAGAATATCAAATTTAATTTTGAAACAAAAATTAACGAACCTCTATCTTCGCTTTTTATATCTTTTCTATTCAAATCCTCTACTGGAGAAATTATAACCAATACAAAAAAACAAGATATTTCTATCTTTCTTCGTCCAAATGAAAAAAATTACACTATTTCTTTTTCTATTATACTAGAAAATACTCCTTTTCGTGCAGGAGAGTATGATATGTATTTTTGGCTAGGGCAATCTGTCGAAACCTTTTTTGATATTGTAGATTCTGTTTTACCTCCTCTTCAAATTACTACAGATAAAAATGAAGATGAGTTGGCATATAACCCAGCAGCTCCTCATGGTTTTTTTGATATAAATACGCATGTTGTTGCAGCAAAATAATTTAATTTCTTTTTTAATTTAATTACAATGAAGTATAATTTTTCTCATCTTGACCAACTTGAAGCAGAAGCAATTTATATAATGCGTGAAACAGTTGCTCAATTTGAAAATATAGCATTACTTTTTTCAGGAGGAAAAGACTCAATCACACTTCTTCATTTAGCTCGTAAGGCATTTTACCCTGCCCAAATTCCATTTCCATTATTGCATATTGATACAGGGCATAATTTTACAGAAGCTATTGAATTTAGAGATTATTTAGTAGAAAAAACAAATACGGAGCTTCTTGTTCGTTATGTTCAAGACACTATTAATCAAGGGAAAGCAAAGGAAGAGACAGGTTATACAGCAAGTAGAAATAAATTACAGAGTATTACACTTTTAGATGCCATTGAAGAACTAAAACTTGATGCTTGTTTTGGAGGAGGAAGAAGAGATGAAGAAAAAGCACGAGCAAAAGAACGCTTTTTTTCTCATAGAGATAGTTTTGGAGAATGGAGTCCAAAAAATCAGCGTCCAGAAGTATGGAATTTGTTTAATGGAAAGAAACAACACGATGAAAATTTTAGAATCTTTCCTCTTTCCAACTGGACAGAACTAGATGTTTGGCAATATGTAGAACGAGAAAAATTAGAATTACCTTCACTTTACTTTACTCATCAAAGAGAATGTTTTGTTAGAGATGGTGTAATTATGGGGGTTACAGATTTTATGCAACTTCGCCCAGAAGAAGAAAAAAAAATAATGCAAGTGCGTTTTCGTACCTTAGGTGATGCTACCTGTACGGGTGCGATAGAATCTCCAGCTTCTAGTGTTTCTGAAATCGTAAATGAAGTAGCAGCTATGCGTCTGACTGAAAGAGCAGGAAGAGCAGATGATTTGCGTTCGGAAGCTGCTATGGAAGACCGTAAGAAAGAAGGGTATTTTTAAAATAACAAAAGCTCTTTTATTGAAACAACTTCAACAAAAGAGCTTTATCTTATATGATTTTTAAATAAATATTATTCCTAATCTAGTGAAGCCCAAACCTCTTTTGTTATCTTAATTCCTTTTTTTTCTGCTTGTTCAAAATAATATTTAGCTTCTGACTTTTGTTTTTTGGCTAGGTAAATTTCACCTAAAAGCTTGTAACCTTCTGCATCTTCTGTATAAATTTTTATATAATCATTTAGATACAAAATTGCTTCTGATAGATTTGATGATGCAATCAAATTATCTTTGTGCATAATGGCTAAATATTTTAAAACTTGAGGATTCTTTTTAGAAGACACTTTTTGAAAATGAGCATAAGCAACTTCATTATTTTTCATATTCCAAGCTTTTACACCTTCTTCAAAGTGATTAACTGTTACAACTTCATTTTTAGCGACATTATTCGTATTTTTTGTAAGCCTAATACTTTCAAGGTTTTCTTGAAGTTGTTGATTTTCTAGCCATAATAAAGCTATCTCACTGTTTTGTCTTGCAGCTTGATTGTAATAATTAGTAGCTAAATCATTATTTTTTTCTATAACTTCTCCCTCTTCATACGTTTTTGCCAAAAGAAGTTGAGCCTCTACAGAATTATTTTTTGCTGCTTTTTGCAACCAAAATTTAGCTTTTACCCAATTTGGTCTTACATTTGATTTTGTATCTAAATACGTTTTTCCTAGCTGATACTGTGCATTCTTATCATTATTCATAGCTAAATAAAAACGATAAGTAGGCAAATCTGAAGACAACCAACGCTTTGCATCTATACGCTCTAAAGCTTCCGAAGCACGAGGATATTTACCTCCCCACGCTTGTAAGTAGCAAAGAGCTGCCTGTTCCATATTTTGCTCTACGCCGTTTCCTTTTTCATACAAATTTCCTAAACGAAAAGCAGCTTGTGCATTTCCTTGCTCTAAAGCACGTTGATACAAATCAGCGGCCTTCAAAAAATTTGTTTTTGTTCCTATTCCTAACTCATAAAACTGTGCAAGAGCAACTTGTGCAGAATCATAGCCCAAATAAGCTGATTTCTCATACAACTGAAATGCTTTTTCATAATGGGCTGTTGTTGAAGCATTTTTCTCTTGCTGTTTGCCTTGTTGGTATGCAACAGTTGCATCATTTGCTTGTAGGTTTTGAGCAAAAGAAGAAAATGTAATAAGAATAGTTGTAAGTAAGGTAGTTATCATTGTAGTAATAAGTGCTATATATTTTTTGTAAAATCGTTTTTCCTGTATTTGATATTTTTTATAACTCATCAAAATCTATTTTTGATTAAAAGCTTATTTTTTATTTATTTTTTAGTATAAATAATAAAATTTATGCTAATTAACTTAAATAAGTAATAGCCAAAATTAATGCCTTGATTTACTTTAAATACGTAGAATTATATAGGAGGTTGTATTTTTCCGATTAAGTTATTGCTTGTATCGGTTAGTGATGGTTTAATTCAGATAAAAATTTCGCTTATTTTTAGAGCGACTGAGTTATAAATAAATAATTACTTTTTGGGCATTTTGTTTAACTTTTTTAGATAAAAACAGCTTAATATCACGAATCTCTTAAAAAAAAGAGAGAAAATACTATTTTCAAATACAAATATAGAACTATTTTAGTTATTATTCTATTAATTGGTAGCAATACTATTTTATTTTGTATCTAAAAAAGCCTACCTTTGCACTCTTTTTGTGCTGTGGAGTTTGCATACCTTCGCCGTATTCTATTTCATTTTATTATCCTAAATTACGAAATCAAAATGCGTACTATATCTTCATCAAAACAATCAAAGTCAATTTCGAATTTAAAATCAGCTAGACAGATTAAGAAAGATTTTGAATCCTCATCTACACCGAAAAAAAAATCATCAATAAACTCGTCTGATACTTTTCTTCCAGTGATGGAAGCTTTTTATACCCTTCAAGGGGAAGGCGTTTTTATGGGACATGCAGCTTATTTTATCCGACTGGGAGGTTGTGATGTAGGTTGTTTTTGGTGCGATGTAAAAGAATCGTGGGATAAAGAAGCACATCCAAAGCAATCTATTTCTCAAATTGTAAAAGAAGCAAGTTCTTTTCCTGCTCGTTTGGTCGTCATTACGGGAGGAGAGCCATTGATGCACGATTTGGAAGAGCTTACGACGGCATTAAAAAAAGAAGGTTTTAGTGTTCATATCGAAACTTCAGGGGCGCATCCACTTTCAGGAACTTTAGACTGGATTACGCTTTCTCCAAAAAGATTTAAAAAGCCACTACCAGCTATTTACGAGAAAGCTCACGAGCTAAAAATGGTCGTTTATACACTTAGTGATTTGGAGTGGGCGCAAAAAGAAGCCAAAAAAGTTTCGGATTCTTGCAAACTACTTATTCAACCAGAATGGAGCAAGAGCAGCAAAAACTTACCTATTTTGATAGAGTTTGTAAAAGAGAATCCTAGATGGCAAGTTTCTTTACAGACACACAAGTTTATGGATATTCCTTAATTTTAATTAGTGAATATCCAGCAAAATCAATATTATTTTTGAAAAAGTAGGGAACACAAAACATAATTATACGTTCTAATAAAAAAATAGAATTATTTTTTTGTTAGTTTACTAAAAACATAAACCTCTACTCTATGCCTATTCCTTCCTATCTAATTGGTTTGCTTTTTTCTCTTGCCTTCTTCTTTACCTCTACTTTTGTAAAGGCTCAACTTCTTTGGGAAATAAGTGGAAATAACATCCAACAAAAATCATATCTTTTCGGAACTGTTCACGTAGGAGATGAACGTGTGATTGATTATGCTTCAAATATTTATCCGTATATGGATAATTCATTGACAGTAGCTGGAGAACTAGATTTGAACTTTATGACTTCTATTTTAGCTATTGGTTATATTATGTCTCCATCAGATTCAACGCTTTCAAAGTTATTAACCAAAGAAGAATACCAAGAAATCAAGCCTTACTTGACAGAAAATATAGGGGCATTAGCTCCCTTTTTGGATATGGTTCGTCCTATTTTTATTATGGCAATGTTACAAGAAAAGGAACAAGAAGAACTTGCAAAATCAATCAGCACATCTAAGGAAGAAGAAGCTGCAAACGTCGAAAAATTTCCTGCCTTAGATATGTATTTACAAAACAGAGCGAGAAAAAACGACCAAAAAGTAATTGGTTTGGAAACTGTAAAAGAGCAAATGACTGCATTAAACTCTACGCCAATAGACAAACAAGCAAAAGAATTATATAATTATATTATAGAAAAAAACACAAAAGAAGAAGAAGTTGAAGATTCTGCAAAAGTAGAAATCGACATTGCTGTTGTGGAAAAAAATGATACAACTTTAGTAGAAATAGAAGATGCAACCAGTCCAATAGAAACTCTTATTTCACTTTATTTGAGTGAAAATATAGAACTATTACACGAACAAATTTCTAGTGAGTTTGAAAAAGAATCTTATCAATCGCTGATTGTAAGGCGAAACATTCAGATGACAAAACGAATGGACGAGCAAATAAAAAAAGAACTAACCAAAGAAGACAAAAAAAGTAAGAAAAATATTATTTTTGCAGCCGTAGGCGCTGGTCATTTGGGTGGCGAAAAAGGAATGGTAAATTTATTAAAAGAAGCAGGTTATACACTCACACCTATTTTTTTTAATAAAGAAAAAGAAGTTGAAAAATAAAAATGAGTCGTTAATCTACTACATAAAAAAGCCTTCATTTTTCAAGAATACTCTTAAAAGATGAAGGCTTTTCTATATCTATCATTTTTGACCTCTGAAACAAATTTTAAGTTCAGAAATCTATATTTATTTTTCTATTATCACCTGTTTGGTTGTCTTCAGTAAAGGGAGCAAAAACTTGAAGTTCTCCATTTATGTAACGAGCTTCAATTCCATTCGAATCTACATGAGGTAGGATAGGAAAAGCTTGCATAAAACGTGGAACACCTTCAAATTCACTAATTTTGACCAAAGACATAATGATTAAATGCCCTTGACGAACTTCTATTTTATATGAGTTTGGCTTTACAGATGCTGCTGTTAGGCGAAGTAAATATCCATTTTCTTCTTCTGAAAGAAACATTTTTGTAGGAACTGTTCCTCCACTAGCTATATTTTCAGCTTGTGATTGTAAAGCAAGTTTTTTGGTTAAGGTTTTATCTATCGTCATCATAATTGTATATATTTTAATGTCTGTATTGATTCAGACTAGCTGTTGTCTAGTATTGGTTGATTTACTAGAATATAATCAAAACTCAAACCAACTTTTTATTTATTTTTCAGCAATTAAAAGAAGTAAATAATAAACGCTTTTTAGATAAAAAATAATCTAAAAGTAAAATAACATAAAACAAACAACTTTCAAAAAAATGACAAAAAGTCAGTTTTAATTTAATAATTAGATACAATCTGCCTTTTTAACAGTAAAACATCTAAATAGCTTTTTTCAAGCTATTGAACGACTATTTTACGAATAGCAATAGGTTTTTGATGATACAAAAGAGTAACAAAATAAGTTCCTTTTGCCCATTTTGAAGTAGGAATAGACTTATCAATTGATTCATTTTCAATCATTTTTCTACCCAAAACATCCGTAATATCTACTTTATAATTTTTAAAGTTTTGATTTTCTAGTTGATAAACGAAACGCAAATTATCTGAAATAGGGTTTGATGCAACTTTGAAATAATTATTTTCTCCCAAATTATCTTCTATTCCTAATGGCTCATCAATACTTGCGATTCTCAAACGATACTGTTTAGAAGTAAAGTCATCGCTTAACTTTCCTAATCTATATACAATCAAGTACATTTTATCTGTTGAGTTTATATTTTCTACTTCAATTTTTGCATCTTCTCCTACATTTGGATAATTTTTCACAACTTCTACTTCTCCGTTTGCTTTCAGCGCAACAAACTGCACTCCTATTTCACTTCCTGTGCCTTCGGTAGTTGTTATGGTTGCTTTAAATTCTTGTTGTTGTGTGGTAAGCTCTATATAATCAGCCGAAAGTCGCATCAAACGCCTATTTCCTTGTTGTTTGCTATCCCATACTTTGCTTTGTCCTGAATAATCTAATTGCCCTTCTACTCTCACTCTTTCTGAATCCGTATTTTCTCTCAGATAATTGATATAATCAGCAGCTCTAACGTACGTAAAAGGCTGTGAGACTGAACTAGCAGACAAAACAATATTTGCAATGAAATAATCTTCAGAAGCTGTTTTGAGAGTTGTTCCTTTTGTAATAAGTGCTGCATCAAGAGCTTCTAATTCTGATTGAGAGCGCAAATTTTCCCAAAACGTCTTGATAACTTCTTTACCATAATTTTCTCCTATGTATTGAAAATAAATCCATGAACCGTACCAATTTATACGAAAATCAAAATAATCAGGGTCATCTTCATCGTTTTCATTATAGTTTATCGCTACATCAGGCGCATCAAATATACCATCTAAATACTGAAAATTATCATCTACACGTGGGTAAATCTCTTCTTCCATCCAAGAAGCAGAGCCTTCAAAAGCAAAAAAAGAAATTTCATCACTACTAGTATATCCATATTGAATAGCATGAAAAAACTCATGAGCTGCTGTTACTCTAAGCGCATCGTTCTGTAAACCAAAACCATCGTAATTATTACGTACTACCATCCAACTTGTAGCTGCTTGTGTTTCTATTACAGAGGAGTTTGGGTTATCTCCAACAACAATATCTTCCTGTACATATCCATAAAACCCTGCTTGTAAATTTTCAATATAAACATCATATAAATCTTCTCCACCTCCCTCACTGCCATCACTTGGAGGAGCTACGTAACCAAGCTCTTCTATTTCCTTATTATAGACATTTTCAAATTCGACAATCATCAAATCTATATAATCTGGAATGCCATTATCATTATCATCTGTGGAAGAAACAGCATCATTTCCTGTTTTATCATAATGAAAACGAAAATGAGGAGAATCTTCTGAAAAGTCAAGTTCTGGGCGTATAGCATGTGTTCTCAAAACCTTTTGAAGTCTTTCAGTCAGTTTGTGTTCATTTTGCTTTCCTTCCAAAAGAACCATAGAAAGGCAAGAACGATGTGTTTTATTGTCTCTATGCGTATGAGAGTCATTAGGAGAAAGAGCTTGATTAAGCTGTGCTTCCCATCGCTTAGAAAATTCTATATCTTCTTGTAAATTATTTTGAGAAAAAGAAGGTGCTGGAATACTATACAGTCCAATAAAACCTAAAATAAATAGGTAAATAGGCAGCTTTGAAATTTTAAAAGTAGAGTAAAACATCATTTTTTGGATAGTTTGAAGGAAACAACAGATTATATACGGATACTCTAAGATATAAAAATCTAAGCTATTTTACATGAAAAAAGTCCACGAAAAGATGCTTTTCGTAGACTTTTCTATTTCATTTTTTTACTATTCCCCAAAGAAGTAGCTTACTGAAAGACTGATTACACGATTCTGAATTTTATTATCTTTTCTAAAATCATCATTTCCTTCTGTTCTAGCGAACCAGTTTCCTAATCCATAGGAATAGCCAACATTAAAAAGAAGATTGTTTAATTTATAGCCAACTCCAGCATTCAAACCATAATCAAAGCCATTGTATGGAGTTTCATCGTCTTCAAGATCATCATCTTGAGTAACCTCTCGGTAGTAAGGTGTATAGGTAGCTTCATCTGTTGTAGTTTCTTCTGAAACTAAACCACCAAAGTTAAGTTTTGTAGTTGTTTCTGATTTACCTCTTCCTCCTATTCCGAAAGCTGTATAAGGTCCTGCATATATTTGAAAGTTATTAATTTTATATGCTAAATTAATAGGAACTTCTAAATAATAAAGACTAGCATAACCTTTCTGTGTGAACTCTGAAAATTCATCTTTTTCAGATTCATTGAGACTAAAACCCTTTATACTAAATAATAAACTAGGTTGTAAACTCAAAGCCTCATTTATATCATAGTTAGTAGTAGCACCCACATGATAACGAAATAACATTTTTGTATCTGATTCATCATCTTCAGAAATAATACCAATATTATTGATATTCAAACCTGCTTTAACTCCAAACTGAACTTGAGCTTCTATGTGAGTAAACACAAATAAAAATAAAATAGCAAAAACAGCACTTTTGATAACATTCATAACTAATGAATTTTGTATAAAAAATTACAAATAATAATTAAAATGATTAGTAAGGGGATATTTTTTTTTGTAAAGATAAAAAAACTTACGACAATAAAGCACCTGCAATAGTAGCCGTCATCATACAAGCAAGTGTCGCAGCAAGTAAGGCTTTCAACCCAAGACGAGAAAGATTAGCTTGTTGATTAGGTGCCATTGCTCCAATTCCTCCAATCTGAATAGCAATAGAGCTAAAATTAGAAAAACCACAGAGCGCAAAAGTAGCAATTGTGATTGATTTAGCTGAAATCAATCCTTTTTCTTGAAGGTCTGCCAAGCTTACATAGGCTACAAATTCATTAATAACTGTTTTTTGTCCTAAAAGACTTCCTACTTGAAGTGTATCAGCCCATTCTACACCAATGACAAAGGCTGCCACACGAAATACTTGTCCTAAAATATACTCCATTGAAAGTTTATTGAAAACTCCATTAGTACTTTCTGCAATAATTGCATTTAGGGTTGTCCAATCCCCAACAACTTCAAGCATATAATTTAGAAGTGCGATAACGGCAATAAAAGCCAAAAGCATTGCACCAATATTTAGGGCTAGTTTTAATCCTTCTCCTGCTCCAATTGCCAAAGCATCGATAACATTTGCCCCTAATGTTTCTTTATTTACCTTTAATTCTGAATCAATGAGTTCTGGTTTTGTTTCTGGAATGAGCATTTTAGCAAATACAATTCCTGCTGGTGCATTCATAATCGATGCACTAAGAAGTTGAGCAGCTACTTCAGCTTGTTTTACTAAATCTGCTCCACCAAGGAAAGCAACATAACTTCCCAAAACACTTCCTGCAATCGTTGCCATTCCTCCAGTCATCAAACACATAAGTTCGGAAGTAGTCATTTTGGCAATAAAAGGACGCACTAAAAGAGGAGCTTCTGTTTGTCCTAGGAAAATATTTCCTGCTGCTGAAAGACTTTCTGCACCAGATAAACCCATTGTCTTTGCCATCAGCCAAGCAATTCCGTAAGATAGTTTTTGTAAAATTCCTAAATAATATAACCCTGTGGTTACGGCAGAAAAGAAAATAACTGTAGGCAAGACTTGAAAAGCGAAAATAAAACCACTTTTGGGAACATCAGCCAAATCACTAAAGAGAAATTTTGCTCCGTCATTAGCAAAGCTCAAAAACTTTACGAAGCCTTCACTTACAGAACGGAATATCTGTGCTACTTGAGGAACTTGAGTAATTAATATTCCAAAAATTACTTGTAAGAGAAGTCCGATTCCGACTAGTTTCCAGTTTATAGCCTTTCGATTACTAGAAAACGCATACGCCACACTTAGTAAAACTAACATTCCTAACAATCCTCTCAAATAATCCATAATTTTGTAAAAATCTTAAATACTTGACTTTAAAAACAATTAAACAGCGAAAGTAGAGTAAATTATTCAGATTTAGAAATTAGAAGCCAAATTTGATTGTTTTTTGATTGAAATCTGATACAAGATTACAGACATAACCTTGTATCAGATATTTTAGATCCTATTGCTTTTTAAACACTACACTTTTAAAATTTTGTCCTGATATTTTAAATGTTATTATTTTATCATTCTCATCATAGACAAAATCTAGTTTTCCTAATTGTGGGGAATAAAAACTATTTATTGCAAAAGGCTTCAATTCAATACTATCAAAGGCTCTTCTTACAACTAAATGATTGTTTTCTACAACTAATTTAAAATCAATAGCATATTCTTCATTTCTAAATATTCCAGTAAAGTCTTCTAACTTTACATCTTTTGCATCAAAAGTAGGAATAGTTATTTTCTTGCATTCATAAGTAAAATCTGCAATATGAAAATCAAATCTATCTTCATAGAAAGTAAACTTAGAATGAGGTAGATAGGGAAACTCAAACGTGTTTTTATTTATTGAAGGAAGAGGATTTTGTTCTTTAGTTCCATACGATTGAAAAAATAATGTATCATTTTGAGCTAGGATAGTAAAATATATACTAGGGTAAAACTCATATGTTCCTTCATATTTTTCTAGTTGTTCATTAGTAATTATTGTTTTTGAGGTTTTGTCTTCTTGTATTTCATCTTTTAATAAAATGTCAAGTGTTTGATGAACCATATCTAAAGGCGAAAAATCATTAGTATTTGCCAAAATTACAATAGATAACTTATGTTTTGGAACATGCAAAATATAAGAACGGTAGGCTACATCTCCTCCTCCATGAAAGACAATATCTAATCCTTTATACTTTCCAAATTGCAGTCCCAGTCCGTAATTAATTTTCTTTCCAGACTTTAAATAAGTAGCTTGTTCCATTTTATTATAAAACTCTCTGCTTCCCACCTTAGGAGATTGATAATTTTTTGCCCATAAAATCAAATCATTGATTGTAGTATTAATTCCAGACGAACCTATTGTTCCAAGATGTAAAGGATGTTTTTCGTAACTATTACCTACAAATCTATAAGAATTTGCTTTATTTTTTATCAAAATATTAACATCATCAATCGCTTTAGAAGCATTCATTCCGAGAGGTAAAAATATTTTTTCTTCTAACTGCTCTTTGAAAGGCTTTTGACCCACTCTTTCTATAATTTCAGCTAATAAAATGTAGCCTGTGTTATTGTATTCGTATTTTTCCTTCGGTTCAAAATTAGTTTGTTTAGTCTTTAATAAAAACTTCACAACTTCTTTATGCGTCATCTGACCTTCTGGATATGCGCCTTTCAAATTCATCAGTTCGTGTATGTTGGGCAGACCATGCGTATGATTTGTTAGCTCTTTTATAGTAATTTTATTGGGTAAGTGTTTCAATTCTGGCAAGTGAGTTCTGATGTCGTCTGCGAAAGATAATTTACCTTCTTTTTCTAATAAGAGAGCCAAAAAAGTAGTAAACTGTTTAGAAACAGAGGCAATATGAAACATTGTAGAATCAGTAATAGAAATTTGATGTTCTATATTGGATAATCCTTTGGCGTTTTTGTAGGTTGTCTGTCCGTTTTCGATGATGGCAAAAGCAGCACCTGTTTTATTGGATGGATAAAGAGAATTAAATAAAGAATCAATTTTTTGATAGGGTTTTTCTATAAAATTATTTTGTCCTAAAACATAGAGAGACTGAAAAAATAAAAATACGAAAGCGATAATACAGGTTTGAGATTTCATTATTAAATGGTTTTTGTTTGAGATATTTGATTTCCAACAAAAGTGAAAAATATCCCTACACAAATCGTCCGACTACCGAAAAACGAACTCATTTCTCTCAAAAAAAGTGTCCGTTTTAAAGTCAGACTACACTTAACTTACTGATTTTCTGTATTTTGTGGGTGTTTGGTTGGTTTCTTTTTTAAAGGCTGTATAGAAAGAAGACTTTGAATTAAAACCTACTTCATAAAGTATTTCTAAGACGGTTAGGTTGGGTTGCTGCTTCAATAATCGTTTGGCATCGTTGATTCTAAACTCATTGATGTAATCAAAAAAATGCTTTCCGATGTGTTGATTGATAAGTCCAGAAAGTTGTTTTTCAGAAAGATTTATTGCTATTGCCAGTTTTTGTAAACTAAGTTCAGGATCTAAATACGGTTTCTCATTCTTCATATAATCGGTAAGCTGTTGGAGGCTTGACTGAGTTTGAGCATCTATTTGTTGTTTAGATTGAATAGAAGAGGCAGATAAGTTTTTATCCACGCCAACAAACAAACTTGGATTGTAAAGAGCCTTCAAAACAAACCAACAGATAATAAATAAAGCAAAAAGACTACTCAATAAAATTAGGCTTGTAAGTACGATTTTATTTTGTTCGGAGGATACAAAATTCCGAAGCTGGACAAAACTATTTCCAATCAGAAACAAAATAGTTACTTGCAAAAGCCATTTGTAGGTGTTTTGATGATTAGTAGAATAATTTTCTTGATATAATTTCTTAAAGCGATACAAAGTAAAAAACACAGCAATAATATAACTATAATACTGAATTTGAGCAGTAATTTTATAAATTATATAACTCATTTCTGAAATAGAAGTGGCTATCAAAAATATAGAAAAAACAAAAAATGGAAGCGTATGTAGAAAGTGCTTTGATTCTAGTTTAAAATTGAAATAACAGACTGATTGCACATAAAAATAGTAAAAAGGCATCTGGAGCAAAACAGAAGCAACTCTACTACTTTGCAGTATTGGATTTGAAATGGACAGAAATAGACCCGATAAATCAAGAGTAGTAACGAGCAGAAAGGCTGCAAATAAATAATTTGAAGTTTTCTTCTTTGACTTTGCAGTAATCAGAAAAACGGAGAGTAAGAGCATCAGAAAAACGACAATTTTTCCAATGTCGTTTATTAGTTCGATGAGGAGTATCAAAGGTTAAAAGATAAAATTTGAGAAACAAATATAAATTTACTCACAAGAGAATCACAAAAATAGCAATTATGGTATATACAATTCGTCTTGTTCCTTCTTCTTACGAATTTTCTCTTCAGCATTTATTTTACGAGCTTTTATAGCTCCTACAATAGCAAAAATAGTGAATAAAAAAAACAAGAAGGCATATGTTTCATCAGCATATTTTTCTGAAATATCATTTAGTCTTCCTTCCTGTGGTTCTTGCTTATTATATGCAACTTCTACCTTATCGCCTTTTCTGAAACTTGGAATATTAATATTGCTTTGTACTACATTATCTATCACAAATCTCTCTCCTTCTGCATCTAGAAACTCTATTGAATAACTAGCCTTACCACCTACTGATTTTTCAAAGGTTTTAACTACACCTTGTGTTATTGTATTTCTAGGTTGTGTACTTACTACTTTGAATGATAAGTATATTGTAACGCAACTGAACATCAAAATAAAAAAATAGCGTAAAATCATAAACATAATTTGTTACTCTGAAAAAGCATCAATATTTGACTAATGAAAAAAATTTATTTATAATAATTAGTACGCTGATTTTTTAGTTTCAGTTACGATTCTGATAAAATTATAGATACAAGGTAGAAACTTTATAATATATTGGTAAGAATTTTTATTTTCTCCAAAATACTTTTTTTAAGATATAAAGAAGCCAAATAACTCCAAGTGATAGACAGATTATTCCCACAATAATTCCAATTATATATTTTTCTATTTTACTACTGCCATTCACATTCTCAAAATGATTACGTTTTTCATTGTATAAAACTTCTATAGAATCTGAAGGCGAAAAATTACTGTATTCTGTACTTCCTACATGAACACTATATTTCTCTTCATTGTGATAGAAGTTAAAGCATTAAAACCATTAGTAACATATTTAGAATACAATTCAACTTTTATTATTTTACCAGACTCTAATGTATCTTGAGTTGCTAAGTATTCACTGTAAGTTACCTTTAGTAAAATAGAATGAATGAGTAACCAAATAAAGCAAACTATTAAATTTTTTGTCATAATTATGAAATGTATTGAAATAAAAAAACTCGTAAAGCACAATACCTTACGAGTTTCAAAATTAAATTAAAATCAAAAGTTCTACCTCATCCTACTTCGCCAAAACAGGGGCATAAATTTCATTTACTTTTTCTACAACATAATCAATTTCTTCAATCGTGTTGTATTTGCTAAATGAAAAACGAACTGAAGGACGAGATGGGTCATTTTGAAGAGCCGTCAAAACGTGTGAACCAATTTCTGAACCACTAGAACACGCACTTCCACCCGATGCCGAAATTCCTTGAATATCCAAATTGAATAAAAGCATATCGCCCATATCTGATTTTGGAAACTGAACACTCAATACTTTTGGAAGTCCTGTTTCAAGGTTTCCAGATTCTCCATTAAAATTAACATCTTCGCCAAAAATACCTCTTAATTTCTCTATCATTCTGCTTTTTAGAGAAAGAATATGTTTTGTGTGAGCTTCTCTTTCTGAAAAAGAAATTTCTAATGCTTTTGCCAGTCCTACAATTCCAGCTACATTTTCTGTTCCTCCTCTCATGTTGCGTTCTTGCGCTCCTCCTGTTTGAAATGGACAAAAACCTGCATCGTGGCGAATATATAAAAATCCAATTCCCTTTGCTCCGTGAAACTTATGTGCCGAACCGACTAGATAATGAATAGGCAATTCTTGCAAATCCATTGGATAATATCCCATCGTCTGAACGGTATCAGAATGAAACATAGCATTGTGTTTTTCACAAATTTCTCCAGTTTGCTTCAAGTCTAGGATTGTTCCTATTTCGTTGTTTCCGTGCATGAGTGAAACTAAAGAGCGTTCGTTTTTGCTCAAAAGCTCTTCTAAATGATTCAAATCAACATTTCCTTTTCTATCAATATTTACTAGGCTTACCTTTACTTCTCCTCGTTTTTCCAATTCCTCAATCGTATGCAAAACAGCATGATGCTCCAGAGGCGAAGTAATAATGTGCTTTAAATTATGCGAACGAACAGCACAACGGATAGTAGTATTATCAGCTTCCGTTCCTCCAGAAGTAAAAAATATTTCGGCTGGCGAAGTATTCAAAAGACTAGCAACAGTCTTTCGTGCTTTTTCAACAGCAGATTTTACAATTCTACCAGTAGAGTGCGTAGAAGAAGGATTGCCAAAGTGTTCTGTCAAAAATGGCATCATTTCATCTAAAACAGCTTTATCTAACTGTGTAGTGGCTGCATTGTCTAAATAAATACGAGAGGAAGAAGAATTTGACATAAATGGTATATGGATTTAGTATGAACAGCATTGTTTTCCAAACTATAAGGGTTTTAATTTAAGAATATCTTTCCCAGCTGTTCAATATATTAAATGTGTTTTTGGTAAATGTTAAGTTGTTGATTATGAATTATTTAACCAACAATTAAAGTTTACAAAGGTACATAGATTTTATAAAAAACTCAATTTTGAAATTCTTTTTTTGTAGCAATAGTTCTTTTATTACTCTTTGTTAGCCAAACCAAAAATGTAATCAAGCCAATCAAAAAACACGTTCCAAACCAAAAAAAGAGATTATATCTATCTGTATAAATTCGGTAAGAAGCTGTAAAAACAAATAAAATCAGTCCTGTTATTTGCCAAATAGTATCATACTCTAACCTTTCTGAGTTATCTTGAATTACTGGCTGATTGAAAAATATTCTAAGACTATTCCACTCCCAAAGAATAAGCATTGTATTTGCTAAAAGCATAAGTCCAGTAATAAAAGGTGTTCCTCCAAACTCATACGAAAGAGTAATTATAAAAACATTGAGAATAATTGGATAAAAAAGAGCTGCACCCAACTTAGAATAGCGTTGAGTCATCAAGAAAAAACCTGCTAAAAGCTGACCAAAACCCAAAAATTGCCAATACAAACCAGATTGATACATCGTTTCAAAAAAATGCCAAGCCGAATCAATCGGCATATCTGCACCACTATTTCTAACAAATCGATGTCCTTTTATTTTTACCAGACTAGCAAAAACAAACGCTCCTCCTATGAAATAACGAGTATAAATAATGAAGATTTGTAGCCATTTTAATTCTTTAATTTTTAGAAGGAAATCCACTTTTTTGGGTTTTTATTGTAAATATAAAATCACCTCATCTCCTTTTCTAAGACGCAATTGTTTTTCTGCATTTTGTTCGGGCATAAAAATTTCTACTCTTCCAAAAGAACCATTGATAAGATTAGGCAATCTGTCGTTTCCTTCTAAGAAATAATTACAAAACTTTGCATTTTGTTCTAACACTCGCCCATATTTTATGCCTTTTCTAGCTCTAAGATTGGTAAGTGCATTTCCGTATTTATCAAAAGAGAGTATTTCTCCTGTTACTGTTTTTTCTTCCTCGTTGTAGGTACTGAATGGATAATTGAGATACCAATCGTACTGAATTTCTTCTCCCATATTTTCCATCGAAATTCCATTGGCAAGATGTGCAGCTATGGGCGCAAAAATATCTCTTCCGTGAAAACTATTGGCATCACTTTCAAGC
The DNA here is from genome assembly GCF_037126435.1 of Bernardetia sp. ABR2-2B. Taxonomy (GTDB): domain Bacteria; phylum Bacteroidota; class Bacteroidia; order Cytophagales; family Bernardetiaceae; genus Bernardetia. Next base: position 2,141,568 of record NZ_CP147020.1, read on the forward strand.
ATATAAGTTTTATTTGTAATCTCCACACATTGTTCTATATCTTCAATGGCTGTAATCAAATCTAAAACACCATTATGAGGAGCAACAAAATAATAACCTCCACTTTTGACGATAATCGGCTGCCTATCACTTCCCACCCCAGGGTCAATGACACACAAAAAAATTGTTCCTTTTGGAAAATAACTATAATGTGCTTCTAATAGCAATGCACCACGCAAAATATCATAATCTGGAACAGAATGCGCTAAATCTATTAAATTTACATGAGGAGAAAGCGATTTTATAACGCCCTTCATAACGCCAACAAAACCATCTTGATAACCAAAATCAGTAAGTAAAACAATATTCATATTTAATCCTTTTGCTTGCATTTTATTTTTGTGATTTTTACTGCAAAATGAAAAAGCAATATACGTAAAGATTATGTTTTATGTCTTGCACTATCTCAAATTTATTTCTTATTTTAATAAGCACAAAAACCTTTTTATAGATTAAAATCTTTTTAGAAATTTGATTATCAATGTTTTATTCCTAATTTTCTATTCTAACAATCAAATACGTAAAAAATAACTTATCTCACTTACCTTACTCAAGAACTTAGCATCAGAATGGAAAATACAGTTCAAGCTTTCTTGAAAAATGAACACCTTCAACGCAGCAAAAATATTACTTATCTAGTATATTTTTTATTTATCTCCATGACATTGAGCTTTCTACCTGATATTTATTTGGGATTATGGGATAACTTATGGTATTGGTTTATAATTGTCTTTTATTTGTCTAGTGTTATTATCATTAAAAAATACTTTGGTACAGAATATTCTGCCCATTGGTTTTTAATCGGCTTCAATTTGACAGTATTTTACTTTTCTAGTGCTATTGGAAGAAATAGTAATCTACATTTATTATTTTTCGTTATTATCCTTCTAATTCCTTCCGTTCTCAATGTTCGTTCTAAGCGATATGTTATTTTTCATACCATCTTACCTTTATTGCTTGTATTGATTCTGGTCTTGCTTGATTTTAACATTTTTCCTCGTTATGCTCAAATCAATCCGTATTATGAAAATATCTTTGGAAAAGTGAATATGATTTTACTTTTCATTGTCCTCCCTGTTGTCGTCTGGATTTTGGTAAGGTCATATCAAAATATATTCAATCAGCTTTTAGAATCAGAGAAAGTATTGATTAATAAGAATACAGAACTCTCCAAAACCAATAAAGAATTAGATAACTTTGTGTATAGTGTCAGCCACGATTTACGTGCGCCTATTTCCTCTGTCTTGGGATTGATTGCTATTTCCAAATTAGAAAAAGACCCTCAACAGCTTATTCATTACGAAAACCTAAAAGAAAAAAGTCTTTTAAAACTAGATTCTTTCATCAAAGATATTTTAGACTTTTCTCGTAATTCTCGTATCGAAATAAAGCCTCAAAAAATAAACTGGCAAGACTACCTGACCGAGCTAACAAAAGAGTTTGAATATTTGCCAGAAGCAAAGGATATCGAAGTAGAAATAAATATAAAACAAGAAGTAGATTTTTATGCAGATAAATATCGTACAGGAATTGTTTTTAACAATATAATCTCCAATGCTTTTCGCTACTCTGACAAGCAAAAAGAATTTCGCTTTATCAAAATCTTTGGAAATACATATAAAGAAAAAGTTTGTATTACTATTCAAGATAATGGAATAGGAATAAAAGAAGAACATCAAAAGAAAATATTTGATATGTTTTATAGAGCCAGCGAAGATAGCAAAGGCTCTGGATTGGGACTTTATATCTTGAAAGAAACATTAGAAAAGATAAATGGATGGGTCAAGGTAGAGTCAGAAGTAGGTAAAGGTTCTCTTTTTTATATAGAAATTCCGAATCTGAAATAAATCAATTTTAAATTATTAAATAATTTATCGACTTTTGTAATACTAGAAATTTACAACACAAAAAAACACCTCAAAACCTCATGAGCATTACCAAAATCACAAAAGTTCTCATCGCCAATCGTGGAGAAATTACGCTTCGCATTATTCGTTCTTGTAAAGAAATGGGTATCAAAACGGTAGCTGTTTTTAGTGAAGCTGATAGATTAGCTCCTCATGTTCGTGCTGCTGATGAGGCTATTTGTGTAGGTGCGCCACCTTCGGCTGAGTCGTATTTGCGTGGAGACAAAATTATTGAAGCAGCCAAAACAACAGGCGCACAGGCTATTCATCCAGGTTATGGATTTTTGTCAGAAAATGCAGACTTTGCTCGTAAAGTAAAAGAAGCAGGACTTATTTTTATTGCCCCTTCGCCAGAAGCGATTGAGGTAATGGGAAGTAAATTGGCCGCCAAAAACGCTGTTTCAGAATATGATATTCCAATGGTACCAGGAATTAATCATGCTGTTGAGGATATTGCAGAAGCCAAAAAAGAAGCTGCCCAAATTGGCTATCCAATTTTGGTAAAAGCAAGTGCTGGAGGTGGAGGAAAAGGAATGCGTGTAGTAGAAAAAGAAGAAGAGTTTGAAGAGCAAATGAAACGTGCTGTTAGTGAAGCGCAATCAGCTTTTGGAGATGGTGCTGTTTTTATTGAAAAATATATTGGTTCGCCACGTCATATCGAAATTCAGATTTTGGGAGATACTCACGGAAATATCTTGTATCTTTTCGAAAGAGAATGTTCAGTTCAGCGTCGTCATCAAAAAGTAGTAGAAGAAGCTCCTTCGGCTGTCGTGGATGACAAAATGCGTAAGGCAATGGGAGAGGCTGCCGTAAATGTAGCTAGAGCTTGTAATTACTACGGCGCAGGAACGGTAGAGTTTATTGTAGATGAAGAGTTGAATTTTTATTTCTTAGAAATGAATACTCGTTTGCAGGTAGAACACCCAATTACAGAACAGATTACAGGAATCGATTTAGTAAAAGAACAAATCAAAATTGCAGAAGGACGAGAAATTTCTTTCAAACAAGAAGATTTAAAAATTAATGGTCATTCTATCGAAGTTCGTGTCTATGCTGAAGACCCAGTAAATAACTTTTTACCAAATGTGGGAAAAGTAGTGGAGTATGACACTCCAAAAGGCTTGGGAGTACGTGTAGATGATGGTTTTGAGCAGGGAATGGAAGTGCCTATTTTTTATGATTCAATGATTGCCAAACTCATTACTTTTGGAAAAGATAGAGAAGAAGCGATGGACAGAATGATAAGAGCAATAGACGAATACAAAATTTCTGGAATACAAACGACTTTACCTTTCTGTAAGTTTGTAATGAAACATGAGGCTTTCAGAAGTGGTAATTTTAGTACAAAATTCGTAGAAAATCATTTCAAGCCTGAATATTTAGAAGCAGAGACTTCAAAAGAAGAAGAAGAAATTGCTGTGGCAATCGTAAGTCAGCTTTTGGAAAATGGAAAAAAGAAAAGTATAGCTGTTTCTGATTCTACTGAAAAAAACAATTCTAGTGGAATGAGTGATTGGAGAAAAAAACGTAGTATTTCCTAAGATAAAGGATTAAATTCAGAGACTTTTTTTATAGCAAAAAACCATTTCTAAACTAAGAAAATTAGTTTGGAAATGGTTTTTTTTTAAGCAATTAATTCTAAGATTATTAAGACTCATCACATTCTTCTGTAACATCCTCAAATAAAGATTCAAATTGATTATAAAACTTTTCATTCTCATCATTTTGAATGACTGAATTGACACAATTCCACCAACCATAAGTTAAGAGTTGCGTAGTTGCATATTCTATAGCTTGAGGTGTTTTAGCATCTTGTTCAAAATTATCTAATGAAGACTGTGGATAAGACCCACTTCTTACTCTTTCTTCTATCATTTCTCTACATACTTGTACTGTATTTTCATTTTGTGCTATAATAGCATCAGCATATTTTTGACAATCCAATGGAGAATATTCCAATACTTTTGGATTTTGATAAGCCTCAATAGCTCTCTTCTTGAAACGATATTCTATTTCTAGCTCTTCTATTTTTCTCCTCTGTATAGTCATATATTTAATTGGAATTTTTACTGACCAAAGATATGCTGTTTTTTCATTGTGTTCTTTATCTAAATCTCCTAAACTCAAAGTATTAATTTTTTCATAATCAGAAACTGTAACAGGAGTTTGTAAAATTACTCCCATTGTACTAATATCAAACAAGTTTTTAATTTCCTCTCTTTTGTATTTTGTAGTATCATAAGTTCCCTTGTAATCACACAACCCATAATGCCAACTAAAAACACCTTTTGGGTCTGTATTAATATCTGTTTCAACAACTGTACTTTTTGTAGTATCAATATTAGAAACTTTTTCTGAAGTAACAGTTTGATTAGTACAAGAAAAAATTAGTGATAAAAGAAATAATGAAACACTAAATTTTAGAGTAAAATACTTTTTCATGATATATACTTTTTTGATAGAAAACTACTATTCGATAACTGACTGAAAAACAACCTCTAACATACGTGTACGAGTTCCTTTTCTTATTAATTTCTTGTTGGTCTCATCTGGATAAGTTCGGTTAGATAAAAATATAAAAACGATTCCTTTGTCTGCGTCTGCCCAAGCAGCCGTTCCTGTAAAACCTGTATGTCCAAAAGTATTTTCAGAAGCATAAATAGTAGCAGGGATTTTCTTGCCTTTTACTGATTTATCAAAGCCTAAACCTCTTCTTCCTCCGTTTATTTGCCTTTTAGTAAACTCATCAACTACTTTTTTATCAAAGTATTGAACACCTCCATAATTTCCACCTTGAAGGAAAGTTTGCATCAAAATAGCTACATCATTAGCATTAGCAAATATTCCTGCGTGTCCACTCACTCCTCCCAAAATAGCTGTTGAATAATCATGAACAATACCACGTACCTCATCTTTGCGAAAGAGATTATCTACTGAGCTAGGTACAATCTGACTTGGGTTATGCTTATAAAGTGGATGATAACTTGCTGTTGAGAGACCTAATGGATTATAAAAACTATTTTCTACCAAGTAATCCAATGAAGTACCTGAAACCCTTGCTACTAACTGATTGAGTATATAAAAACCTCTATCACTATATCTATAACTGTACGAACCGTCGGCACGTTTGTTTCTCATAGGAGAATCTACTACCCAATGCCACATACTATCCTTTATACCAGCTTTTGCATATAAATTTGATGTGATTTCTTCGCAATATTCTTCATCACAATGGTTGTTATAAAATTTTGCATAATTCTCTTCTTCTGAAAAAGTTTCAAACCAACCAGGCATGTTGCTTGTATATCCTCCTCTGTGCATCAGAATCTGACGAGCCGTAACCCTTCCCTGCTCCGTACTGTCTAATTCAGTCAGATAAGTAGAAATAGGAACATCTAAATCAATTTTCTTTTCATTTACAAGCTTTATCATCGCAGGAGCAGTCGCTAATATTTTCGTCAGAGAAGCCAAATCATAAATAGATTCATTTTCTACTTTTTGCTTTTTATCATACTTAAAATGTCCATACGATTTTTGAAAAACAACCGTTGAATCTTTTATAACAACAACCTGACAACCAGGGGTTGCTTTATATTTTATTGCTTCATTTGCTAACCAATCAATTCTATGATTCATGTATTCAGAGTTCATTCCACTTCCTTCTGGATAATCTGAATACCTTAACCTTTCTAGCTCTTTGGTTGTAAATCCATCACCTTCTTTTATCTTTTCTCCTGCCGAAACTGGAACACGAGCTTGTGTCTTAACTGCACCAAACAAAACTTGTGGAACAGCTTTTTGCATAGTTTCATTTTCTACATAAGCAGCTACAAGGTGCTTTTGGTCTTCAAATTTTTCTAAACTATAAGCGTGACCAAAATCTACAACAACAACATTTTTACCTACATCTTGTAATTCTTTGACAAATTTTTGCGTTGCTGCCGAAATCCCAAAGGTCTTACTAACAGAAAACTGATTGACACCAAAAACACCTACAATAATCGTATTTTTGTTAGATAATTTTGCTTTTGCAGATGATAAGGCAGAAGTAGAAACAGAAGGAATAATAACATGCTCAAAAGATGCATAATTAGAAAGCATTTTTTGAAAGGCATTTCCCTCTTTTTCATTTATTACAACACAGCCAAAAGAAAGCGTATCTAACTTTTGAAAAGGAATTAAGTTGTTTTCATTTCTGACAATTGTAACGGCTTTTTGATGTAGTTTTTCATTCAAAACATTTGCCTTTGCATTATTCAAATCTTCATCCAGTCCTTTTAATTCTATTGGTTTGAAATCGTTTAAGCCTACAAAATATTTTGCTCTCAATACTTTTTTTACTCGTTCTTCAATTTCTGCCTCTGATATTTTTCCTTCTTCTACTGCCTTTTTAATAAGTGCAATTCCTTTTGGAATACTTGCAGGATAAAGTAATACATCATTTCCTGCTAAAATAGCTTGTACGTTTCCTTCATCTGGTGTAAAATTAGCTGATAAACCTTTCATATTCATAGCATCAGTAAAAATCAAACCATCAAAACCTAATTCTTCTTTGAGTAAATCTGTAACTACATTTTTTGAAAGCGTTGTGGGAATATTTTCTGTACTATCATACGCAGGAACATTCAGATGTGCCACCATTACTGACAAAACAGAATCAGCAAAAAGACGTTTGAAAGGATATAATTCAAGTTCAGAAAGGCGTTTTTTGTCGTGCGTAAGTTGTGGAAGTGTATAATGTGAATCTGAATCTGTGTCACCATGACCGGGGAAATGTTTGGCAGTTGCTATGATTCCTCCGTCTTGCATTCCGTTGGTATAAGCGATTCCATTTTTGGCAACTCTATATTTATTTTCTCCAAAAGAGCGAGTACCGATAACAGGGTTTTTTGGGTTGCTATTAACATCAATAACTGGCGCAAAATTGACATGAACACCTAAGCGCAAACACTGACGAGCCACTTCTTTTCCCAAATCATAAACGGCAAGTGAATCATTCATTGCTCCCAAAACCATCTGACGAGGATAACTGATTGTATTTTTTAGGCGCATTCCTAATCCCCATTCGGCATCCATTGCAATCAAGAGAGGAATATTTGCTTTTGCTTGATAACGGTTGGTAAGTTCAGCTTGTTTTTGTGGCGTTCCTTGAAAAAATATCAGTCCACCAATCTTGTATTTTGTGATAAAATTATCAATTTCCTTATAATGACTTTCATTTCTATTAGAGTAAGCAGCAATCATAAAAAGCTGTGCTATTTTCTGTTCTAAATCCAACTTAGAGAGTTCTTGATTAACCCATTTTTCTTGTTTTTGCCATTTTATTTGGTCTATTCGCTGCTTTTCTTCTGCTACTGCTTTGGCAATTGTTTGTGTGCTTGTGGTGTTTTGTGCAACAAGAGGAACTATAAAAAAAGAAACTAAAAACCCTGTAAGAATAGAAACTTTGACTTTAAAATTATTTTTTATCATTATTATTTTTGAATGGTTTTATCACTTATAATTTTCACTAAAAGACAAAAGAAATAAGTAATTGCTGGTTGAAAATAGAGAGGAAATAAAGGAAATTAATTAAGTAAAAATAATTCAATAATTATTCCGAAATAAAAGTAGATAAATCTATTAGAACTTGAAAGAAAAATTGTAAGTAACTATAAATTATTGGTTAGTTAATGAGGATTTTGTTTTTTCAGAAAGTTACTTTTTTTCAAACACTAAGACAATTTGTTTGTTAATAAATTAGAATTACAGACGTTTATTGGTAATAACTATAAACAGTTATATCAATAATAAACTATTTTTTAACCTTAATTTTTTTAACTTAATATGAAAACTTCAATTTTCTCTTCATTAGCCGTTGCCTCTATTTTATTTTGTGGAATCTCCTTAGATGCAAATGCACAACGTAATGAAAACCCATATAAAGATGTAGATGCTGTTGTGACAGTAGATGCTGATAACGTATATGATCCTGCACTAGATACAAGAGGTGATATGCTCTATACATATGGTCGTCCGTCGTATGATTTTAATTATTTTGTAAATAATAAAGTAACTAAAATAAGCTCTCCTCTGCGTATTGAGAACGCAGAAAAGATGACTCCAATGGAAGTATCTGTAGATATGTTTAATAAATACTTTGATATTATAAATCAGAATGGAGAGCACATTTTTATAACACCAGAAGAGCCAAATGCAGAGCTTCATTTGATTGGTAAATTAGGAGGAACGCCTAAAGGTGTTCACGCTCTAGTATTTTATGCAAAAGATGGAAACATTTATGAATATGCCAAAATAGTTACTTTTGATGAGTATGGAAACCCAATTGATCACCAAAATGTATATTATGATATTACTGCTGGAAATAATGGAAAACAGCAGGCTCGTAAACAAGTGTGTGAACTAAATGAAGAAAATAAATTTACTTGTTTGGAATATGAAGATAAAGACGGAGAACTTGTACAATCCAAAACAGAAGGTAGAATGTACGAAATTATGGCAGATGGAAACATCGAAACTACCTTTAAAGTAGATGCTAATGAGTAATTTTTTTAATCACTAAAGAAATACAAAACGTCATTTTATTAAAAATAGAATGACGTTTTTTTATTGCCTTATTTTTTACAACTTAGTCTTCTACGTTTGCAAAGCAAAACCCACAAATTGCCTTTGGATAAAAGTAAGTAGATTTTTGTGGCATTGTAAAGCCAGATTTACACACTTCTTTTACTTCTGGCATCGTAACAGCATTAGTAATGAGAGCTAAAGAAGCTTCTCCTTTTATAACTTTGGTTACGCATTCTGTAAAATTTCTTTCAAACTGAATCGCTGTGCTTTTGCGCTGGTCTCTTCCTTTTATTCCTATTATTTTCTCAATGAAAAAATAATGAAGAACAGTAAGGTCAAGATTCTTGACAGCATCAGGAAATTTCCAAGCTAGACTTTCCCACTTTTCAGGTTTTAAACGAATTTTGTAAGCTGTTTCTGAAAAAATAAGTCCAAAAACCCATTTTTTACCCCAAATCATTTCATTCAAATCAGAAGCATTTTCTACCTGCTTCACTTCAAAATCTTCTTCTAATTTTTTCAAAACTTGTTCTTCATCAATTTCTAAATCTGTCAGAAGCCTGTGTGTAGGCAAAATACGTAAGTCATTGGAGTTTGAATTAGTCAAATACATCAAATGAAAATTATAAAGTTCATCTCCTGTATGATTTGGGTTATTTTCTTTACACCTCTGACGATATACCATAGAACTCTCATATCTATGATGACCATCTGCTAAAATAATTGTCTTGTCTTCTAAATTTTGTATAAATTTTTCTACTATTTTAGGTTCATCTATTTTAGCAAAAACTTCTCTTACACCTTGATAATCTTCTGTTTCATAAATAGGATTTTTGATGGCTTCGTCCATATATTTTTCTAGCTCAAACTTATTATCTCCATATAATCCGTGGGTCGGACTAACATTTAAGCCTGTTTTTTCTAGCAATTCTATCCTATCATTTACAGCAGCAGGAATGGTATTTTCGTGTCTAAGAATAATATTTTCTTTCCAATCATATGCTTTTATGAGCGTAACAAAACCTTTTCGACAATATTCTCTTTTTTTAGAAATACGTGAGGGAAGCGAAAAGTATTGATAATAAACATAAATCGTTGGTTTTTCATCTTGCTGAATTATGCCATCTGCTATCCACTTTTCAAGTGTTTTTTTGGCATCATCTGCTGGTGTTTTTCCTAAAGGAACTGATAAATGAATACTATTAAGAGGGTTTTGATAGAGTTTGTCTCGCTGTTTTTGAGAAACTACATCAAAAAGAGGAGAAGTAAAATCTTGAATCTGATTAGTAAGAGAAGGGTTATATCTCCAAGCACGAAAAGGATGAATTTCTGCCATAGGTTGAATTATGAAATTAGATTTCAGAAGTTGAGAATTAATGAAATATAGAAATAAATTAAAAATAGAATTACACCACTTCTAAAATAGTACGAAAAGCAATTACTTTATTTCCAAATTTCTTTAGGTGGTCTTGTTGTAATTTAGGTGCAAATTCTTGTTGATATTTTTCCAAATCTTCTAACGACTGACAAAAATATTGAACAGCATACGTTGTTCCCTCTTCTTCTGGAAGCTTAGAAAGCAGTTTTAATATCTTGTTTTCACTAAACATTCCTGTCTTCATCACATCTGGAATATGTTCTTCTTTCATCCATTTAATCCAATTATCATGAATGGCATCTTCTACATTGACGGTAACATTGTATAAAATCATCTCAAAAAGCTCGTTATAATGTTTGTACTTTTATAAAAAAACAAAGGTACTCATTTCTGAACTTAATTATTGAATGAAAACAGTATTATAATTTTCATCAGTTATTGGTGTAACATTCGCTAAAATACCAAGTGATGAGAATAAAAAATATCCTTTCATTTCTATTCAATGAAAGGATATTTACAGATTTAACTTCGCTAAAAAATCTTTATTTCTCTATTTTAATATTTACCTCATCTCCATTAGCTCTTTGAGATTTTTTCGTTTTGATAGCTTCTTCTTCTGCTCCAATAGAAAGTAAATAATTCTTAACCACTTCTAATTGTTTTTCACTTGTGCTTTCTAAAAAAATTGTATGTCCCAATCTTGAATATTTAGCAGCAATTTCTAATTCTTCTTTATTTTTCTGAATTGCTATTTCATTTTTTTGACCAATTTTGATAGGAGATATTCTTGGAGTAGTTGGTTTTTCAGAAGAATACCAGCCTACAACCTCCGTTTTATCTTCTTCTTTTTCAACTTTTGTCTCTGTTTTTTCTGTATTACTTTTTGAGTTGGCTATTTCTTCTATATCATTTTTTGAGGAAGCAGAAAGCACTACATCTTCTTCTTGTGTTTTTGCGTTGTTTTTTGCTTGTCTTTCCTCTTTCAATCTTTGTTGCTCTGCTTTTACCATACGCTCTTCTTCCCATCTACGCAACTGTTTTTTTGATACTTTTATCTGTTTTACTTTTGTTTTTCCTATCTCATCACAACTGAAAGGTTTGCGCTGAAAAGCCGTACTGTTTTTAGACTTTCTTCGAAATTTATTTTTTCTTTTAAATCTTCTAGTAAAAAAATTTCCTGTCTTTGTTGTTTGTGCCTCCACCTTTGGTGTTTCGATAATAGGCATTGCCACCAAAAGAACAAGAAAAAATAACAGAAAGCGAACTATTTTCTTAGCGTAAAATGTATAAGTAAAAAATTGTTTCATGATTAAAGGTCTTTTAAATATTCTTTTCAGAGTTTTTTAGTTTGAATAATTTTGATTTGTATTTTACCACATTCAAACCATTTATCTTACTAACGATATTACTTACCAAGTAGTATATCAAACTACTTAAAGATAACAAAAAATTTACATTTTACCGTAAAAAAGAATACGTTTATCGAAATAAACCAAAACTTTACCGAAATAAAATAGAATTTATCTCTCATAACAACGTATTTACAAAAAAAATACTTGTGCTTATCTTTGTCTCTTTTTTATCTAAAAATTACACTTCTCACACGTTCCACTTAATAAAAATTCGGCTTCTTCTACTTTATAACCCTGTGGTAAATGTAAATCAGGTAATTGAATTTGAGATAAGCAATATACATTTTCGCATTTCTGACACTTAAAATGAACGTGATTTTCTTTGTGTTGATGCTCCTCACAGTTGCTTTCACAGAGTGCATATTTTGTCTGCCCACTCATATCAGGAACTTTATGCAAAATTCCTTTTTCTTCAAAGGCTGTAAGCGTTCGGTAAATAGTAACTCTATCAAACTCTTCTCCTACAAACTCTTCAATATTTTGATGCGAAAGAGCTGTTTGAGTATTCAAAAATGATTCTAAGATAGCCATTCGACAAGGCGTTTTGCGAAGGTCATGCTTTTTCAGAAATTCAGTAGGTGGAGGGAAATTGTGCATAAAGGTAAAGTTTGGAAGTCAGGATTGAAGGACTAGAAACATATAATAATTAATAACAGAAATATCACAAAAATACATAAGGTCAAGTTATTTTCTTGCAATAAGAAAAGGCTTTTTGATAGAAAAAACGCATCTTTGTAGAATAAACAGGTTAAGCAATTCTGATTTTAATAAAACGAAATACATTAGATTTAGTTTTTGAATAAGAATTGCAATAAAAATCAAAAAACATTCACTTTTTTAATCAAGTAACATGAAATTTTTCGTAGATACAGCCAACCTTCAAGACATTAAAGAATGCCAAGATTTAGGAATTTTAGATGGTGTAACCACTAATCCTTCGCTTATGGCAAAGGTAGGAATTACAGGAAAAGATGCTATTTATAGTCATTACAAGGCTATTTGTGATATTGTAGATGATAATGTAAGTGCTGAAGTTATTGGTACAGACTACAAAGATATTATTAGAGAAGGCGAAGAACTTGCCGAGATTGACCCTAAAATTGTAGTGAAAGTTCCGATGATAAAAGACGGTGTTCGTGCCATCAAATATTTTTCAGATAAGGGAATACGTACTAACTGTACGCTCATTTTTTCGGCTGGACAAGCTATTTTGGCAGCAAAAGCAGGTGCAACTTATGTTTCTCCTTTCATTGGTCGTTTAGATGATGTTGGTTCTGACGGAATGGAGCTTATCGAACAACTAGTAGATATTTTTGGAAATTATGGATTTGATACAGAAATTTTAGCAGCTTCGGTTCGTCATACAATGCACCTTTTGCAATGTGCAGAAGTTGGTGCTGATGTAGTTACGTGTCCTTCAAATGTAATTATGGGGCTTCTCAATCACCCACTTACAGACAAAGGATTAGCAAAATTCTTGGAAGATGCTAAGAGTTTGAATCTTTAAAAAAGCAATTATTAGTGATTAATGGTTAGTGATTAACTAGAAAATGACTTTCCATTAATCACTTATAACTAATCATTAATCACTAAAATTTATGTTTGGACTCATTGGCAAAAAACTTTCTCATTCTTTTTCTAAAAAATATTTTACAGAGAAATTTCAAAGACTGAATCTTTCTGCAAAAGACGGTTATGTTTATGAGCTTTTTGAGCTAAAAAAAATAGAAGATTTTGAAATTTTAATCAAAGAAAACCCTAGTTTGAGGGGACTTAATGTAACCATTCCTTATAAAAAATCTATAATTCCGTTTTTGGATAAACTTGCCCCAACAGCAGAGAAAATTGGTGCAGTAAATACTATCAAAATAGAAAAAGATGGAACAAAGACAGGCTACAATACAGATTATATTGGGTTTAAGAATAGCTTAGAAGCTTTTTTGAACTTAAAACCAAATGTTGGCTTCAAAGAAAAAGCCTTGATTTTGGGAACAGGTGGAGCAGCTCAAGCCGTAAAAGTTGCCTTAGATGATTTGAATATTACGTTTGATTTTGCCTCTTCTTCGATAAAAGAAATTCAAGATAATGCTCATTATAAAATTCTTCCTTATTCAGAAATTGATGTTGCCAATTACAAATTAATTATCAATACAACACCTTTGGGAATGTATCCAAACATTGATACTTTTCCTCCTCTTTCTGATGAAAATTATTCAAAAATTGATGAGAGTTATTTTCTATACGATTTGGTTTATAATCCAAAAGAAACTGCTTTTTTGAAAAAAGGAAAAGAAAAAGGAGCAAAAATAATCCATGGTTTAGAAATGTTACACGGACAAGCTGAAGCTGCTGCTGACATTTGGGAGATTAGAAAATAGGGTTTGGGATTTGGGCAATAGCATTTAATTCTAATTTCTAAAATCTAACTTCTAAATTTATTTAAAACCTCTCTCACACTTCCATACTTCAATAATAACTCTTTCGCTTTTTCTTCTGAAATTTCTAATTCTTCTCTAAGAAAGCGTGTCCCTCTTTCGATTAGTTTTTGGTTAGAAAGCTGCATATCCACCATTTTATTTCCTTTTACTCTGCCAAGCTGTATCATTACTGAAGTAGAAATCATATTCAAAACTAATTTTTGGGCTGTTCCTGCCTTCATGCGTGTACTTCCTGTTACAAACTCTGCTCCCACAATTACTTCAATAGGAAGCTGACTTGCCTTTGCTACTTCTGAACCTGCATTACAGACAATACAGCCTGTCAAAAGTCCATTTTGATTTGCTTTTTCTAATCCTCCAATTACATAAGGCGTTCTGCCTGAAGCTGCGATTCCGATAAGTGTATCATTTTTGGTAGGGTTATATTCTGATAAATCTTTCCAAGCCTGTTTTTTATCATCTTCGGCAAACTCTACAGCTTTTCTAATGGCAGCGTCTCCACCAGCGATCAGCCCAACAACTAAATCGTGAGAAACCCCAAAAGTAGGAGGACATTCAGAAGCATCAACAATTCCTAACCGTCCACTTGTACCTGCACCAATATAAAATAGCCTTCCTCCAGCTTTCATTCGTTTTACAATTTCTGTTACTAATTTTTCTATATCTTGAATTACTTTTTTAATAGCAAAGGCAACTTTTTGGTCTTCTGCATTGATATTAGTTAATAATTCTTTGACAGGCATTTTTTCTAAGTCGGAATATAGAGAATTAGATTCGGTAGTGGTCATATTAGTTTTAAATTGAAGTGATTATTTTTTGTATTCTTTACTTATTTGAGAAAGCAAAATAGCAGGTAAGACACTTATCAGAATAATTAGAAGTGCAGGTAGAGCAGACTGAGCTACAAATTCTTGGTCAGCAAGTTCATACGCTTTAGTTGCTAAAGTATCGTAATTAAAAGGGCGCAAAATAAGTGTCAGAGGTAATTCTTTACTCACATCCACAAAAACCAAAAGCAAAGCCGTTAGCATAGCTGGGCGAAGAAGTGGCAAAGTTATCTTAAAAAATGTCTGCGTAGAATTTTTGCCTAACATTCTTGAAGCAGATTCTAATGAGTTTCCAATCTTGATTAACTGACTTTCAATGGGTTGAGAACCAACAGCCAAAAAACGAACCGAATATGCATAAATCAAAGAAACAACAGTTCCAGAAACAACTAAACCGATTTTTATATCAAAATTATCTAATAAAAAAGAATACAGTTTTTTATCAATCCAAAGAAAAACACCTAGAACTCCCACGGCAATCACAGCCCCTGGAACGGCATAACCCATTGTAACTATTCGACTAATAGATTTTTGAAAGAGTAATGAAAACGGATAATTTTTGATGGAATTAAATTTAAAACCTTTGTCATTTTTGGTATTCCCACCAACGACACTCAAACTATTAATTCGTTTTTGAGAAAGTCCTAATAAAATAGCAATAACTACCACCACAAAAGCACTCAAAAAAGCCAAAGTAACAGTATGAGAAGCTAAGTTATAAATCTCTTTATTCAGAACTTCGCCTGTTCCTTTGTCTTGAAACTCTTTTATTGTCCAAAAAATAAGTTGTAAAACAGGAAAAGCAAAAGCAAAGCAAAAAATCAGACCACAGAAACAAAAAGCTAAAATTTGCTGTAAAAAGCCAAGTTTTTTTCGTGGCATTTGAGCCGTATTTTTATCATCTGAAAAAGCCATTCTACCACGCTGATTTTTTTCCAAAATCACTAAAAAAATAATTATCCCCAAAAGACACAATGCCAATCGTAAAGCAGCTTTTACATCACCAAATTTTGCCCAAGCACTAAAAATTCCTGTCGTAAAAGTCTGTATTCCATAATATTTGAATGTTCCATATTCGTTCAAAACCTCCATCATTACAAGTAAAAGTCCACCAAAAATAAACGGACGTGCAAGTGGCAATACAATCTTAAAAAAAGTCTGAAAAGAAGATTTACCCAACATCTTAGAAGCCTCCCAAACACTTCCTAGTTGGTTTGAAAATGCCGTTCGGCTAACTGCATACACATACGGATACAAAGCCAAAGACAAAATAAAAATCCCTCCAAAATCTGACATAATTTGTACAGAAGGTAAATTGTTTTCTCTCAAAAAAATTCCTACTCCACCTGTATATGAAAGTGTGGCAGCATAAGTATAAGCCAAAATATAAGCAGGAATGGCAAGGGGTAAAACTAAAGACCACTCAAAAAATTTGCGTCCAAAAAAATCCGTTGTAGAAACGAGCCAAGCCGTCGGAACACCAAAAAAAAGAACTCCCAAACTCACACCAAAAAGCATTTTCAATGAACCCAAAGCATAATCTGCCAAAAGATTTTTAGCAATGTGATTCCAAGCTGTACTACTTTCTCCATCAAAGGCTGTAAAAAGATATAAAATCGGCATACTCCACACCAAAAGTAGCCCAATTACTAAAAAATAAGACAAGAAAGAAGAAAAAATCGATTTTATTTTAGACATTTAGATAAAATTCAATACTTTTTGCTAATTTTGTGAGCATAATAATTTACTTTGCAAAGATAAAGAACTATTACGAAGCATTCTAAACTTCTTTATTTTGTTTGTCAAATTAAATTCAAAATTTTGTATTTTAGCAAAAAGAATCTTTCCAAAACTAGCTGTTGTTTGTACCCCACAAATGATAAGTTTAATAAAAAATACTATGCTCAAACATTTGCTTATCGATAATTACGCATTGATAGAACATTTAGAAATTCAGCCTGACTTCAACCTAAATGTTATCACAGGCGAAACAGGTGCAGGAAAATCTATTTTGCGTGGTGCATTAGGACTTTTAGCAGGAAACCGAGCAGATACAAAAGTGCTTCTCAATCCAGACGGAAAATGTGTCATCGAAGGAACTTTTGATATTTCGAATTATAACCTTCAAAAAGTTTTTGAGAAAGAAGATATAGAATACGATACTACTTGCATTATCCGTAGGCAAATTGCGCCAAATGGTCGTTCAAGGGCTTTTATTAATGATATGCCTGTGCCTTTGGATTCTTTGAAGAAAATTTCTGTTCGTTTGATGGATATTCACGCCCAGCATGATACGATGCAGCTTTTTTCGAATGATTATCAAAGAGATGTCTTGGATTTGTATGCCAACACAAAGACACTTTTAGAAATTTATGGACAAGAATATCGTCAATATAGGAAAATCATTAAGAAATATGAAGAGCTAAAAAATGAAGAAATTCGTCTTCGAAAAGAGTACGATTATAATATGCACCTTTTAGAAGAATTGGAAAAAGCAGATTTAGAAAAAATAAATAAAGAAGAATTAGAGCAAGAATTAGAACGATTAGAAAATGTAGATTTTATCCGAACTCAAATGTCTATTGCCTTCAATTCTTTATCAGATGAAGAATATTCGGCTGAAAACATTTTGAGAGAAGCTGTTCATGCACTTTCCAAAACGCAGTCTTTTTCAACTTCTTTTGAAGCACTTTATAATCGTCTGAATAGTGCAATGATAGAAATTCAAGACATTGCAAAGGAAATCGAAAGCGAATCAGAAGAACTTGTAACCGACGAAGAAACAGCAGGAGTTGTAAAACAGATTTTGAGTGCCTTATACCACTTAGAAACCAAACACAATGTACAAAGTAGCGAAGAATTGATAGTTATTCGTGATGAAATTTCTGATAAAGTACGAAAAGTAGAGAATTTTGATGATGATTTGAAAGACTTAAAAGAAGAAATTGCACGAAGCAAAGCCTATTTATCAGACTTAGCAAACCAACTTACAGAACAAAGAAAATCTGTTGTAGAAGAAACGCAAAATGAAATAAATTACCTTTTGGGTGAATTAGGAATGCCAAATGCTCGTTTTCAGATTGAAATCACGCCTATTCCTCTTAGTCCATCAGGTGCTGATTTGGTAGAATTTTGGTTTTCTGCAAATAAAGGAATTTCACCACAACCTCTAAAAGATGTTGCTTCTGGTGGAGAGTTTTCTCGTTTGATGTTGTGTATAAAGTACCGTTTGGCAAAACACATTTCGCTTCCTACACTTGTTTTTGATGAAATTGATACTGGTATTTCTGGAGAAATTGCTCTTAAAATGGGTAAAATTATTCAAGATATGTCCAAGACACACCAAATTCTGATTATTAGCCATTTGCCACAAGTTGCTTCTCAAGGAAGTTCTCATTATTTCATTTATAAAGACAATTCAGCAGAACGCACTGTCTCAAGAATCAAAAAACTTTCAAATGATGAAAGAGTAAAAGAAATTGCTCAAATGATTGGAGGTTCTACGCCAAGTACAAGTACGTATAATAGCGCAAAGGAGCTTTTGCAAGTGAAGTAAATGTATAATAGACTTCCTAGTCTGTTATTAAAATCTAAGCTAAAATGACCAAAAAAATATATACAAGAAACTTAAATCATTTACAATCTTTAATTGGGTTAAAAATTGAATCTGCTTTTCAAGAGCAATATTTTTTTGAAGGTAAATTAGATGAAGAATCATTAGGCACATTAAAACTTGAATTTAGTAATGGACAAGAATTAACTTTTGACTGTAACCAAAATGCCAAGTCTTTACATATTCAATTGGGTGAGTTTATAGATAAAACAAATTTCAAAACTGATTTTGACAATCAATATGAGTGGAAGATAAAAGAGTATCTGAGTAGTAAACAATTGCTAGAATTAGGGAAAATTAAAAAATGTTTTATTGAATTACTTTCAACAGAATATGATAATGGATTAATTCAAAGTGGTTGTAAATTAGAATTTGAAAATGGACACTATTTACAAATATGGATAATAGAATCTGATAATATATTTTATGGTCTAAATTCAAAGCCACCTTATTATGAGAATTTAAAAGTTGAATTGAAAGAAATCCCTATTTCTTTTTAAACTATTTCAAATAAAACTAACTTTACAGAAAAAATAAAATCTAGCATTGTCAGACGCTTTCATAGGTGTCAGACAATTTTAAAATATATAAACTGTAATGATAGATATTTCTCAAATTCCTTCGCCTTGTTTTGTTTTGGAAGAACGTCTTCTTCGCCGAAACTTAGAAATTTTGGATAGTGTACAGAAACGCACAGGGGCGCATATTATTTGTGCTTTAAAAGGCTTTTCGATGTTTAGTACATTTCCTTTGGTGCGCCAGTATTTACATGGCTGTACGTCTAGTTCACTTTATGAGGCTCGTTTGGCTTTTGAGGAATTTGGACAGGAAGTTCACGCCTATGCACCAGCTTATACCGAAAAAGAATTTGACGAAATTATGACGTATGTAAATCATATTAGTTTCAATTCGCTTTCACAATATGAGCGTTTTAAGAATAAATTAGCGCAAAATGAAGCCAAAACAGGTAAAAAAATATCAACAGGTCTGCGTATTAACCCAGAATATTCAGAAGTAGAAACCGATTTATACAATCCTTGTGTTCCAGGGTCTCGCTTCGGACTTACCTTTGATAAAATAGGCGAAAATCTTCCAGAAGGAATTGAAGGATTACATTTTCATACGCTTTGCGAACAAGGTTCGGATACGTTGGAGCGCACACTTATTCATGTAGAAGAAAAATTTGGGCATCTTTTGCACCAAGCAAAATGGCTCAATATGGGAGGTGGACATCATATCACTAGAAAAGATTATGATGTAGAGCTTTTAATAAAACTACTCAATAGAATAAAAGAAAAATATAATGTTCAAGTTATCCTAGAACCAGGGGAAGCTGTCGGTTGGCAAACAGGTTATTTGGTGGCTTCGGTTCAAGATGTAATGGATAGCAGAGGAATTGATGTCGCTATTTTAGATGTTTCTTTTACGGCTCACATGCCAGACTGCCTAGAAATGCCATACAAGCCTAAAATTTGGAATTCAGAAGATGCTACAACGAGTTCGAAGAGTGAAGGAAAACACGTTTATCGTTTTGGAGGCTCTACTTGTTTAGCAGGAGATTTTATTGGAATGGGAGATTATGCCTTTGAAAACGAACTAAAAATCAATGATAAAATCGTTTTTGATGATATGATTCATTACACAATGGTCAAAACTTCTACTTTTAACGGAGTTCCACATCCTAGTATCGGAATTTGGAAAGAAAGTAATGAATTTCAGTTAGTTAGAGAAATTGGCTATGAGATGTTTAAGAATAAGCTTTCTTGATTTAATTGAATAAAAAAAGACATTCTAAGCTCTTAGAATGTCTTTTTGTAAAAATTTGGAAGTGATTATTGACAACCACCAAAACCTTGAATAAGACTTACTGCAAGTTGAAGCTCTGCTTTTTCTTCATCTGTATAACAATCAGAATCAATACCAGCTTGTGCTGCTGCTAAGAATTCTTCACAGGCTGCAACAGACTCATCCTCATCATTTTGAGCAGCCTCTAACCTAGCTTTGATTTCAGTACAAGTAGGAGCAGCATCTTCTTCGTCTTTTTTACAAGAAGTAAGGGCAAATGAACATGCTAATGTAACTACTAAAGCCACTCTAGAAAAATCTTTAACTAATTTCATATTGAATATAAATTTTTATAATATTTAATAATACATTACTATTTTATAAGTAGTAATATGATTAATCAAAAGCCTAGTAAAATAAATAAGATTTTTGATTTTTTAGAAGAATTAATTTCTTCAACGCACGAAGGTAGTATATTTTCTATTATGTACAAAAAAAACTTTTATTATGGAATTAAATTACATCAAATATTTTTAATCTAATAGCTTTTTTCTTCCTATATAAGTAATCAAAAAATTATAAATTACGAATCAAAACACTCTAATTATTAGTATTTTGCACGATTTTGTAATATAAACTAAATATGCTTGATTGTTTTAAAAGTAATAAAAGCATATTAAGGCTTTTTTTGATAAAGAGTAAACTCTGAACTTTGAAGTTTACCTATAGATTTTGAGTAATTCAAACTTTTATACTTTTTTTATTCATTAAAATTGAGTTTTTTTGTAAGTTGTATAAAATTTTATAAAAATCTCCCTTCAGTATGAATAACTCATTACCAAAGACATTACGTTCTTCTTCTTTTTTGCCTACATTTTTTGCAGTCCTTTTTCTGTTTTCTACTTCACTTTTTGTGTCTTCCTGTAAGCCTACACAACAAACAGGAGACAATACAACAGTAAAAGACACAACAAATACAGCCAATGAATTTCTTGTTCCGATAGAAGAATCTGAAAATCAATTTAAAAAAGACATTCCAGAACCAATATGGAAACCAAAAAAAGGGAGTTATCATGCTACCAAAACAAAAGAATTTGATTTAATTCATACAAAACTCAGTATTACCCCAGATTGGGAAAAACAATGGGTATATTCAACAGCTACTCTGACTGTTCAACCCCATTTTTATAATCAAAACAAAATTGATTTAGATGCAAAAGGATTAGCCATCGAATCTATAAAGCTACTGGCAGGAAGCTCTAAAAACCAAACTACAAAGCCTTTACGTTGGGATTATGATGGAAAATGGCTGACTGTTCGTTTGGATAGAGAATATACAAGAGAAGAAAAAATAACAGTAGAAATAAATTACATCGCCAAACCAAACGAAGCCATTTGGACAAATAGTGTTCTTTCAGATATTGAAGAAGAAGGTTTTTTCTTTATCAATCCAGAAAGCAAAACAAAAGGAAAACCAAGACAAATTTGGACACAAGGCGAAACTTCAAATAATTCTATGTGGTTTCCAACTTTTGAAGCATCAAATTTTAGAGGAACACAAGAAGTTTTCATTACAGTAGCTGATTCTTTACAAACGCTTTCGAATGGAAGGCTTGTCTCTTCTCAGAAAAATGAAGACGGAACACGCACTGATTATTGGAAAATGGAAAAACCTCATGCTCCTTACTTGACAATGGTTGCAGTGGGAGAATTTGCTGTTATTGAAGATAAATGGAAAGATATTCCTTTGTATTATTATACCGAAAAATGGCACGCTCCGTATGCAAAAGATGTTTTTGGTAAAACGCCTGAAATGATGGAGTTTTACTCTACATATTTAGATTATCCTTATCCTTGGGAAAAATACGCTCAAATTATTGTTCGTGATTATACTTCTGGGGCAATGGAGAATACAAGTGCTTCTGTTTTTATGGAAGGACTTTTAGTAGATAAACGTTCTATTCAAGATCACGACTGGGAAGGAATTATTTCTCATGAACTTTTTCATCAATGGTTTGGAGATTTGATGACTGCCGAATCTTGGGCAAACCTTGCTATGAACGAATCTTTTGCAGATTATGGAGAATATCTTTGGTTGGAGCATAGCAAAGGAAAAAAAGAAGCTGATAAAAATATTGCCAACTCAAAATCAAGTTATTTCAGAGAATCACAAGCCAAAAGAGAGCCTATTATTCGTTATTTTTATACTAGTGAAGATGATATGTTTGATTCTCACTCTTACTCAAAAGGTTCGGTCGTTTTGAATATGTTGCGTTATCATATTGGAGATGAAGCATTTCAAGTTACACTTCAAAAGTATATAAAAGCAAATGCTTTTAAGGCAGTAGAGCTAGATAATTTGAGATTGATTGCAGAAGAAGTTACAGGAATGGATTTAACTTGGTTTTTTAATCAATGGTTTATGGAAGCAGGACATCCAGAACTAAATATTGAACAAAATTACCAAGATGGAACACTCAAAATGACTGTTTCTCAAACACAAGATTTACGTTACTCTCCTATTTATCGTCTGCCTTTGGAGGTTGATATTTGGGAAAATGGAAAAGCTACAAGACATAAATTCACACTAGACAAAGCAGAACAGATTTTTGAATTCAAAACAGAAAGCAAAACTACAAAACCTGAACTAGTAGTCTTTGACCCTTCTGGTTATCTTTTAGCTCAAAAAAATCAAGACGAAAAAACAGCACAAGAATGGCGTTTACAAGCAAAATATTATGAAAATTATATTCCAAAAATAACAGCTTTATATAATTTGGCAGGTTCGGTAACAAATGACACTACATTTAATTTATTAATGGAAGTAGCTACAACTAATGAATTTTCTTCATACAGAACACAAGCTATTCGCTCGTTGGGAGAATATAATGCTGAAAATTTAATGAATTTGGGAGCTTATGACAGCATAGAATATGAAACAAAAAGCAAAAAACTTGAAGCTCTATTAAAAGATATGGCAACTAACGATAAAGATAACCTAACTCGTGCCTCTGCTATTGATATAATTTCTCAATATGGAGCTTTCCCAATGCTATGGAAACAGACATTAAAAGATTCTTCATATTTTGTGATTAGTAATACAATGTATTCTCTGATGAATGCTTATGGTGCAGAAGCTCTCCCAACAGTAGAGCCTTTAGAAACTATTGAAGAGCGTCATGTCGTTTATGGGTTGGGAGAATTTTATTCACTTCTAGGTGTAGAAGGAAAATATGATTGGTATATAAATAACTTGAATAGAATTTCAGGAACAGAAATGAGCTATTTCCTCAATCATTTTACGCAATATCTCATCAATCAACCTAAAGAAATTCAGAAAAAAGGAATTGAGTATTTAGTGTATCAAGCCAAAACAAATTCATTTGTTCAAACTCGTAAAGATACCTATCAAGCACTTAGTGTTTTGAAAAATGCTCTTGATGAAGAAACAAAACTTGAACTAGAAATCGAACAGAAAATGGATGAAGTCAGAACTAATGAAAAAGACCGAAGAGTAGCCGAATTTCAACAAGCTCTAGGGTTTTAGTCAGTTATCAGTGAGCAGCAATCAGTTACCAGTTAATTTCATTTGAAATTATATTTCCCTTTAAACTCTCTTAACTTTGTGGTTCAAAAAAGTATTCTTATTTATTCAAAAACTATGAAATTCATCATTCCTATATTTATCTTATTTACCTGTTTTTCTTGCAATTCGCCTTCAAAGAGCCACGCAAGTACAGATGATTCTGTCTCTACAAATACAGAAACAAATCAGATGGAAAAAACAGAAACTAAAGACGAGCCTATAGAAATAGGAACAGACAAAGTCTTATTTAAAAGTTTCGGAACGGAACCTTTTTGGAGTGCCGAAGTTCGTAAAAGTGGAATCTTATTTTCAAAATATGGATTAGATTCTATAACTTTCAAATATGTAGAACCAAAAGAAGCCGAAGGAAGATTAATAGAATCACATCATACTTATTTTTTGGAAGACCAAGATGGAAAACAATCTCAACTAGTTGTGAAGAAAACCCAAGGGTGTGGCTGTTCGGATGGAATGTCAGACAAGGAATATGAATACCACACTTTTTTCTTGTATGATAATCAAATGTTTGAAGGCTGTGGGAGTTCAGTTACCAGTGAGGAGTAAGTAGTTACCAGTTAATTTCATTCTAAATTTATGATATGAAACAAATTCAAGATACATTGAGAATAATAGGAGCTATTTCAGCTATTGCCTTTGCAACATTACTTCTATTTCCCTCTTTATTTTTTCTAATAAAAGAACTAATAGAGTTTAGAAACGATAATTTACCAATAATTATGTGTTTTTTAGGTGGAATTGCTGGATATTTTGGTTTGTGGATGTTATTATCTAAAAATAAAAGTATAAAATTTAGAGTTTTAAATATTATTTTGTTGATTTTTGGAGTAAGCTCTTTTGTAGGCTTTACATCAATCACAGGAGGCGAAAGAGCTTGGAAATGGGTTTTAACTTTTGAAGAGTTAGATGAATGGTTTTTTATAGTTTATCTGTCTATAATTTTTATCTGTTTACTAACCTTAAATGTATTTTACCAAAAACTTGAATCTATTAAATAACTTATTACACTGGTGACTGATAACTGTTTACTGGTAACTGAAAAAACTATGGCAAAAATTCAAAATACATTCAAACATATTGAAGAAGAAAAAGAAATCAAAATTCCTACAAAACGAGGTTTTTGGAGAAATCTAGCTGAATGGGATTTTACCATCGACCAAGATTTTTTATTCAGAATTATGCCTTATGTTTTGTATGTTTCTTTTTTCGGAATTATCTATATTGCAAATCGTCATTATACAGAACGGGTAGTAAGAGAAGTTACACAGCTTCGTCAAGAAGTAGAAGAATATCAAATTGATTATCATGCGTTGCAAACTCGTTATGTGTATGATAGTAGAAGACAAATAGTAGCAAAAAAAGCTGAACGATTAGGCTTAAAAGAAAGAGAAAAACCATTAGTAAGAATATCAGAATGAAATTTCGATTACGAATTACGATAAAATACTATTCCTGTTTTAAGTCTAGTAGCCGTAATCCGTAATTAATTTAACGTAATCCGTAATTGATTCATGGCAAAAACAGGAATAAGAAAATATATACTCGCTCGTGTCCGAATCGCCTTTTTGGTGGTTGCATTGGTTGCTTTAGTGATTGTTTATAAAATGATGAACATTCAGATTGTAGAAGGCGAACGCTGGAGCAGCAAAGCAAGAGGCGTAGAGATGCGTGATGTACAACCCACTAGAGGAAGCATTTTAGCAGATGATGGAAGTCTTTTGGCTACGTCTTTGCCTTTCTATCGTGTTGCTATTGACCCAACAGTTGCAGACAGCAGTATTTTTGAAAGTGGAATTGATTCTTTAGGTATGCTCTTATCTAACTTTTTTGAAGAGAAAAGAGAACCTAGTTATTATGTAAATCTTCTACGAGAAGACCGTAAGAACAACAGAAAATACCATATTCTCAGTAAAGAACTTATTAGCCATGAAAAGTATAAAAAACTATCTCAATTTCCCATTTTTAGAGAAGGAAGAAACAAAGGAGGTGCAATTTACGAACAAGTCGATCAGCGTTTTTTACCTTTTAATGACCTTGCAAGACGTACAATAGGCTTTGTAACCGAAGAAGACTCTACACAATCTCTAAATGGTAGAGGTTTGGAATATAGCTTTAATAGCGAACTGCAAGGCGTTGCAGGAGAAGCACTTTACGAACTCATTGCAGGTGGTTTTTGGAAACCCGTTGATGATATGTCGCAAGTCAGACCCAAACCAGGGATTGATATTCAGACTACAATTGATATAAATCTGCAAGATACTGTTCATCAGATTTTACAAAACTATCTTCGTCAATACAAGGCAGAATATGGTTCAATTATTTTGATGGAAGTAGCAACAGGAGAAATAAAAGCACTTGTAAATTTAGGAATCAACTCAAACGGTTCGTACGTAGAAAACAATAATTATGCTGTCGGAGATATGGGACTTGCCGAACCAGGATCAACATTTAAGCTGATGTCTATGGCTGCTCTTTTTGAAGATGAAGAAATTCCGATTTCATTAGAAGATAGCGTACAGACAGGCGATGGAGTTCATAAATATTACGACGATGCAATTATGCGTGATGTTTCTGCACTTGGAAAGTTGAGTGTGCAAGAGATTTTTGAAAAATCGTCCAATGTTGGAATGTCGCTTTTGGTGTGGAAATATTTCCGTAAAAATCCTGAAAAGTATTATGAATATCTCAAAAAATTTGGTCTTTCTCGTCCGTTAGGTTTTCAAATGGCAGGAGAAGCACAACCATATATAAAATCTCCTTCTGATTCTTCATGGAGTGGAAGTACATTGCCTTGGATGTCTATTGGTTATGAGCTTAAATTATCTCCTCTCCAAACGCTTTCATTCTATAATACAGTGGCTAATAACGGCGTAATGGTTGAACCTATTATCGTAAGCCAAACCCGTCAAGCAGGAAAAACACTAAAAAGCTTTGATGCGAAAGTTTTGAATAATCAAACTATTTCAGAAAAGACAGTCAAGATTTTACAGACGATGCTTCGTGGTGCAGTAGAAAACGGAACTGCCAAAAAAATAGATACCAAAACTTATCAAATTGCAGGGAAAACAGGAACTGCCGAAAAGGTCAGAAATGGAGAATATACCGAAGACCACTACACCTCTTTTGCTGGTTATTTTCCTGCCGATAATCCAAAATACTCTTGTATTGTAATTATTGATGACCCAAAAACAGACAAGCGTTATGCTTCTGAAGTAGCTGCCCCAGTTTTTCGTAGAGTTTCAGATGTGGTGTATCAGCGTTATTTACACAAGCCACTTTCAGAAGTTGAGCCAACATCAATCGATAGTTTGAAAATGCGTTTGCCATTTATTCGTGCTGGTTATCGCCCAGATTTGGATTTGGTGTGTTCACAATTAGGCATCAAAACAGAAACACAAACAGCACAACAATGGGTAAAAACCAAAGTTGCTACTGATACAGTTATGTGGATAGACAATCAAGCTGCCGAGAGTCTTGTTCCTGATGTGCGTGGAATGCGCCTCCGTGATGCCCTTTATTTGTTGGAAAACTTAGGAATGAAAGTAGCCTTTGAAGGAAAAGGAAGAATTATATCACAATCTTTAAATCCGGGAGTAGCAATTCAGAAAGGAAAAACTATTTATTTGAAGTTGAAGGAGTAAGTGAGAAGTAGGATTTAGAAAATAGGAAGTAGAGAATAAATATTAGGTTTATTGTATTCAATTTTTAATTCCTTCTATTATTTCAAATTCTAAGTATTTCAACAAATTTATTTTATCTTCTATCGTTTCTTTTATTGAATTTTCAATCATTTGAATAGATAGTCTTGATTGTTTAAGAATTGCCTTTTTTAGAATATTAGTTACTCTTTTTGTGAGTTTTTCATCTTGCACAATAATTTTTGCTATTTCATATCCTAATGTTTCAATTCCTACTTGTTGATGAGACTTTTCATTGTCATACAAAAAATTATATTCATCCCAAATCAAATCAGTTTCCATATTTGGATAATGAAGCAAAATAGAATTTATATCTTTTGCATCTTTAATTCTTTCCTCTGGTCTATCATCAAAAGAAATCAGTTTCAATAAGACAATAGCAGGAAGAGAACAAATTTTCAATTTTTCATTTTCTATCTCAAATTCCTTCAATCCAAACTTATAAGTTTCCAAAAAACCATCTAAATTTAGTGTTGTAAGTCCTTTTCCCTCTATTTTCACTCTATCATCATTTTCTATTTCTCCAAAAGGAAGTAAATCTAGTTCTACATTATGAGGAGAAATTAGACAAAAAGCATTTGATGTTGTCTGTGTGTATTTATAGTTTTCTATCAGTTCTTTTTTTAAACTTTGATAACTCTCCTCATCTGAAATATAAACAGCAAAATCTACATCTCTTGTTCCTCTAGCTTCTTTTTCATTCGATACATACCAAATATTTCTAGCTAATGCTCCTATTGCAAAAAAGTCTATGTTCAATTTTTTACAAACTTTTCTCAAATCATTTATAACCTGCTTCAGAGATGAAGTTTGAAGTGCATTATAAAGTAGTTTTGACATAATCTTTTATATGTTTTTGAAATAATAATTGAGCTGTTTCTATATTTCTAGGAGTTGGATTGTCTAACAAATCAGCATAGACTAAGATAGGATGTACTGTAAGATATTTACTTGATTTTTCACTTTTCCAAAACTTTTCAATAAGCATAACATTTCCATTTTCAGAAGGAATAAGTCTATGTTCTTTAGACAATTCTAAAAAAGTATCTTCTGTATATAAATAAATATTCTCTGCAATTAAGTAATCTGTCAGAATTTGTGCAGCTAGTTCGCCTCCAATGCTATCCATTTTACCATTTTGTTTTACAGAATCAAATAATTCTTGCTTATTTTTAAGACTTTCATAGCTTTTCTGCTTGAGTTTTGGTCTAAGAACTTTATTAAAAAGTGTTACCCAGTCTTGAAATAATCTTTCCTTATCTTTAATAATATAATTCTTTTCACTTTCCTTAATGATATAGCTATCTCTCAATAATTCTTTAATCACTTTTCCAACTGTATGTATCGAAACAGTAGATTGCTCTGCTATATCTCTATATGATTTTGTAAGTAAATTTGGAACAGTCAGTAAATTATAAATTACCTTCAAACCTGCTGGAGAAAAAGCCTTATTTGTTTTTTTGAAATTATTTCTATTCGTTTTATTCGTTTCTATATAGATAAATAGGTTTTCTTTTTTTAAATAAAAATTTCCTGCTGCATCAAGATAAGAAATATTTTTATGTCTTAATTTTTCCTTTAATGGCTTTGAGATATAATCAGAAACAACTAATAGATTGGTTATTTTTTCATTTAATTTTATCAAATTAGACAAAACAGAAAGACTCAAATTATTTTTCATTTCAATATGAAACTCTTTAAAAGGTATTTCATTTAAGAATACTAATTTTCCATCAATTTGATAATTATCTTTTTGCAAAAACTCATATTCGATTTCATACTTGATATCAACAGATAAATTTTTGCCAAGATTTTCGATAGCCAAGTGTAAGAGGTCTTTATTCATAGTAATCAAATATACTTAATAATCAAATAACATACAATAAAATAAAACATACAATAAAATTTATAGTTTAACTGACATTTATCTCAAAAATAAAAAACCTCTCCAAAAGAAACATAAAGAATCTTTTGAGGAGGTTTCAATTAATAACAAATTCTATTTTAATTTGCTGAAGCAGTCAAAGCATTTTGCAAATTAATTTTTCCCCAACCGAAGTTTGAATTACGATTTGGATAATAACTTGCCGAAACTTTGAGTTTATTAAGCACTTGATTTCTTGTAAGATTTTTATTAGCAGACCAAACTAAAGTAGCCATTCCTGCTGTTTGAGCAGTTGCAACAGACGAACCTCCAACAGTCGCAGGAACATCACCAGACATAGCAAGTGTAAGAGGATGACGACCATTTGAAGCCTTTTCCATCACAACCACAAAATCCACTTTCGAACCGTCGTGGCAATTATCACAACGTTGCATATTATCTTTTACACCTGTTACAGCTACTGTTTCATCCATTGTAGCAGGAAAAATAACACCAAACCAACCCGAAGACCAACCAAACGAAGTTCCAGCAGCACAGAAAATCAGTACATTCCTATTATACGCATAACGAACTGCATCAGCAATTTGAGAGCTATTTGTAACTCTCCCCAAAGACATACTCGTAACACGAATATCAGAACGATTACCAGCAATTACATACGCATCAGAAACACCTTTTGCTTCTCTAGAGCCTTCAATAACTACATCTTCTGCTGCACGAACTGAAACTAAGTTTGCATTGTAAGCAATTCCTGCTGCATTTCCATCTGTTCCACGAGGAGCACCCAAAACACCAGTCATAGCCGTTCCGTGTCCACATCCATCATCTGGAGTTTCAGGACTACCAATAGGGATTCCCCAAAATGTATCTCTTGGAAGTGTTACCAATTTCTCCATTGTTCTGCCTTGCGAAAGTCCTTGATTGATGCCACTTCCGTAATTATCTTGTCCAAAACTCACACCTGTATCAATAATCATTGCTGTTATTCCACTTCCAGAAGCTGTGTTCCAAGCCTGAGAAACATTATGAAAATCATGATTCCAAGAAGCTTTTGTGTTAGGAGAGAAAGAAGTATAATCTACTCCACTTACAAGTCCGTTATTTGGATTGCTTCCATCGCAGCCACTACTAGAAAGTTCTCTATTGAGTTGCTGCCCCTTACTTACATTTGGCTCATAACCCATTGGTTCTGCATAACGAACAAAGTCAGACTTACGTAGAAACGCCAACGTATTCGGATTTTTAATGACAACATCTAAAACAGGAAGTGTATTTTCTTCAAAAGCAATTAGTTCTTCACGCTTCAAATCTGGATTTAGCTTTCTTTCTGATTCAAAAATCATATCCAAAACATAATTTTTAGCGTCGTTCCATTCGCCACTATTAATATCTATTTTATCAATAATAGTACGAATATCTTTATTCTGATTTTTAGGCTTAAAACCTACTGACAAAACTCCATCTGACTTAGAAAGAGCATTCCAAATAATTTGTTCTGACTGTGTGTTCCAATCAAAAGAACCTTCTTTTTTTACAGTTTGCCAAATATGATTATCTAACTCCGAACGATTGATAGTAGCATGTTCAATAGCCTGTTCTACAATAATTTCAGATTCATTCTGACAAGAGAACATCATAAAAGCTGCAATAGCTAGAGGCGAACAACGTCGAATGACTGACTTCGAATTGAAAAAATAAGTTTTCATTTTGTAAAAGGGTATTTATTGTTTGTGTGTTAAGTCAAAAAAAGTTAATTGACTGATTCTAAGAGCAAATATAAAAATATATTTTAAAAAAAGTGATGCAAGCCGAATATTTTTTCAAAAAAATCATTTTTTTCAAAATTTAATCCCTCTGCAATTGTATATTCATTCTTATTTTTATTCAACAAAAAGATTGATACATTAATCTTAATAATTTTATTCTATATTAGAATTTATGTTTTGTTTATGTCTAACATTTTCTCTAAAAAACCAGTTACTTCAAGTATGAGCAATACTTGATTTTATATAAAATCCATTTTTTCAACTTCCTTTTTATGCCTTTGTCTTCTATTTCTAAGCAAAATAAAATTCCTATTATGGTAGTAGGAAATCACGTTTACCCAAAATATCCTCCTCATTTATATTATTCTTCAGATACAGAAAAAGGCTATACACGTAAAAAGCAAGAAAAAAAATTTGTGTATTTGAGTACAAGAGGGAAACTCTTAAAAAGTGAACGAAAACTAAAAAGAATCGAAAAGTTAGTCATTCCTCCAGCATGGACAGAAGTATGGATTTGTAGAAATAAGAATGGGCATCTTCAAGCTGTGGGCAGAGATGAGCGCAACCGAAAACAGTCTATTTATCATCCAGATTGGAAAGAGTATAGAAACAAAACGAAATTTTTGAAAATTCAAGAGTTTGGTTATGAGTTACCCAAACTTCGAAAAGCAATTACGAAAGACCTTCATAAAAAACATTGGAATAAAGAAAAAGTAGTTGCCTTAGCTATTGAGCTTATGCAAGAAGGCTTGTTACGAATTGGTAGCGACCGTTATCTCAACTCAAATAGAACCTACGGACTTACGACGCTTCGGAGAAAACATATTAAGATTGATGAAGAAGTAAAAAACAAAATTTCACTTTGCTACAAAGCCAAAAGTAACAAGACAAGAACGGTTAGTCTTTCAAATAAATCTCTTATCAAAAAATTAAAAGAGTGTGCTGCTCTTTCTGGACAAGAACTTTTTAGATACAAAGATGAAAACAAGAAATGGCATCGCATCAATTCACAAGATGTAAATGATTATTTAGACCAAAAAATGAAAAGTCATTTTACTGCCAAAACTTTCCGTACTTGGGGAGGAAGTGTTTTGACTTTAGAGCTTTTTGAAGAGGCAAAAAAAGAATTAGCAGAGAATCAACGCAAGAAATTAGAGACTATTTTGGTAAGAAAAGTAGCCAAGAAATTGGGTAATACTATTTCAGTTTGTAGAAGTTATTATATCCATCCAGAAGTTTTGAGCGAAGTTTTGACAAAATCAACAGAAGAAATAGAACAACAAACAGAAAAATTCTTACAACAAAAAAGTAAAGAAGAAACAGAATTTGCAAAATCTTTTTCTTCTTCTTTAGATGAATATTCTAAATATGAATTGCAACTTTTAGCTATTTTGGAAAAATCAGCACAAAAAACACACGAGGAATTATTATAAAATATGACTTATGCTATAAAAGTTGTTACCCGATTTTTTCCAAATGATTTTCTAAATAAACCTCGTCAATGAGTGTATAAACTAAATTACCCTTATTAGAAACCTGTAATTCCATTGCACCAGCATCAGAAAGTGAATCCAAAATTTCTTTTGTTTCATCAATTGGCGTGTTGGTTTGTAGCGCAACTTGTGTTGGTGTTAGTTGTCCATGATTTTGAACAGCTAAATATAGAATATCTAATTGTTTCTTTTGGAAAAGCTCCTTTTTTTGCTGTTTATGAAGACGAACTGTATTCCAACCCGAAGCAGCAGCAATACTTCCTGCACTTAGAAAACCTAGTATCAAATCTATATCTCCAGAACCTAAAAACTCTCCCAAAACAGCAACACTAACAAAAGAAGAAACACCTCCAGTGATAGCAGAAGCGACTTTGAATAATTGATTTTTGAAACCCATGACCGTATTTTTTTAGAAAGATGATAATTGGTAGAATGTAATAATTAAGATACGGTTATTTTTTGGAATAAGATATGAGAAAATTATTTTTTAAAAGATTTTAGTATAAATTCTTTTATTTTTTTTGATATAATCTCCACCAAGGCGTATTCGGACTGTCGTGGTGTTCGTAGTGATAACCAAAAAAATAACATGAAATAAATGCCCAAACATGGTTTTTTTTCTGACTTCTTGAATGGTGTTTGTTGTCAGGTGCGTGTCTGTGAGGTAAATATGTCCCAAAATAAAAAAGCTGAAATGTAGCCACCACCGAAGGAATCATCCAATAAAAAATAACATTTTCTATCGGAAAAATAAGTTTCAAAATATTATAAGTAATCGCCATCAAGACAATCTGAATAATGGTAATATAGTTTTTTGCAAAATTAAAATACCAAATCCAAAAGTTTCCGTGATGAAAATCGGGGTCTTGCTCTGTGGCTACAAAACGATGATGTTCGTGGTGTTTTTTGAGTAATCTTGGGTAATAATTGAAGGCAAAAAGTCCTGTTGCAATCGTTCCGATAGTGTTATTTACTTTTGTATTTTTCGAAACGGTGTGGTGCATTGCATCATGTGCCGTAATGAAAATTCCTGTATAAAGATGAGTTTGAATAAGAAAAAACAGATAGGTAAGAGGATTGTACCAGTTTATTTCATAGACACTAAGCAAAAACCCAAGACTAAGAAGCCAAAGCGTAATAACTGTAATTCCGATATATGTTCCTTTTTGATTCATTTTGAAATACTGTAACTGATTAGCGAGTGATTTATATGATTTGGCTGCGCCGAGCTATTGGTTTTATGATGAAAGGCAGGATGAATACGAAATACTTTTCTTAATTGAATAAGTTTTTTAGTTTGTAGATAATGGTTTGTTTATTTTGAGTCTTTTTTTTAGTTTCTATGAACTTAGAACCTTCTTTTGGTTTGGTGTCAAACTTTCTACCATTTATTTCACCTCTAGTTATATTCTTAATAATCTTTAAGATTTTCTTTTCAGTGCCTTCTTCTACATCTCCTTCTAATTTAATATATCCAATTTTTATCTTAGACAACTCTTTAGGCAATCTTATAGCATCTCTAAATTGTAAACTCAAGGCATGAATACTTTGAAACTCTAGTATTTCTGAAGGGAAATTTCCGATATTTCCATAAAACAAAGTACTCCACCCTTCATTTCTCTTTGGTAATTGCGTTATTTCTTTCCTCTTTCGAATAATACTCCATTCTATAACAGGACGTAAGGACAAATCAGTTGCATTCTGTTCTAATCCAAAAAAACCTGCTAAAAATTCTTTTGGTATATCTATGCTTTCTATCCCTCCTAGAACTCTATGAATAAAAGGAACATTTACGATTTGAGGAGGCAAGTCGTCAATACCAGATAAACCCATTTCAAATAAATCTTTTTTATATCCATTTTGATAATATGGAAAGAAACGAACAATCCAACCATCTAATATTGTAGGACTGCCATATTCATTAAGAGTATGCTGTTTAAACATATTCATCCAGAACTGTTTATTCCTTTTTCCATTTACAGTTTCTTTTATCTCCTCAAGAATAGGTAATAGTTCATTTATCCACCAATCAAGCTCATAAATAGCTATTTTTTTAGATTTATCAATTACCTTTTGCCAGTCATCTGCTGTCCCCTCTAACGTGATTTGAGGGATTCCACAAACAAAAGTTACAAATGTATATTCAAAATAAGGCTGAAAAGCATTCAAAACTATAATCTGACTTACAATTTTTTCAGTTAGTGAAGTCGTACTAAAATCTGCTGTAAGGTTATTTATCAAATCCTCTCCTACGTGTTTGGCTACTTCGCCATTCATTTCATCAATAGATTTTTCCCATTCTGCTTTTAAAATTGTCTTGTCTGTTGCTAATAAATTATCATTTTCAATTACCAATTCTTTTTTTCCTTCAAAATCAACAAACAAATGACGGAGTTTTTCAGCATTTACTTCTACGTGCTTCGAAAAACCTTGACAAATCAGCAACCAAATCATATCAGGCGACAAAATAAAAGGACGATGCTCGGCATAAGCGACCTGCATTCCCTTCAAAAAAGAATGTGTTCCAAAACTGACAAACTCTTTTCCATCAGCCGAACCAATAATTGTTTCTTCTGAAAACTGCTTACTAATCTGCTCAAAAGAAATTTCTTTTAAAGGTTTTTTAGCTCGTTTTAGTTGTTCTACTTCGAAGGTTATGGAGGCTTTTTGATTCATTTTTGAAATACTGTAACTGATTAGCGAGTGATTTATATGATTTTTATGATGAAAGGCAGGATGAATGCAAAATACTTTTTTTTAAGAGAAATTAAACTGGTAACTGGTTACTATTTACTGGTAACTGATTAATTACTATTTGCTGATTTCACTTCCTCAAACTTGACATACTCGCCTACATTATCAAAGTCATATTTTTTACCTTCTTGAATGTTTTTTGTGGGAGGAGTTTCTACACGGATTTCCCCTTCTGGGCGAATATCATTTTGTGTTTCGTACTGTTTTTGTGCTTGTTTTTGGACTTTTCGCAATAAAATTTTAGCCAAAAACTTCATTATCTTATCTGAAAAGGCATATAAAACATATAAAATAATGACCGAAATAATAAGAAATTTCATAATGAATGAAAATTGGGAGTTAGGAAATAGGAACTGATAATGATAACTAATAAATTATAAAATCGTTTTACAAAAATCCATAATCTGTGAAGTTGCACCTGTGTTTTGAATAACGTATTCTCTCGTGATTTCGTTAATCTGTTCTCTAAAATACTCGTCTGTAAAAAGGTTTTTTAATAATTCTTCTAATTCTTTTTGATTGGAAACAGCAAAAGCTCCCTTTTTTTCTAGTAAATCAGTTGCTTCTTTGAAGTTTTGATACTTTTTATTTCCAAAAATAATAGGCATTCCAAAAGTAGCAGCTTCTAAAATATTGTGTAACCCTTTTCCAAAAGCACCACCAATATAAGCCACATAACCATAGCTATAAATCGAAGATAAAAGCCCAATATTATCAATAATCAAAACATCAGCTTTCTGTAATTTTTGAATGCTATTTTTATCTTCCAAATTAACTTTCGAATAACGCTGACTTTTCAAAAAACTAAAGGCTTGTTCTATGTGCTGAATATCAGATTCTGCAATGTTATGAGGTGCGATGACTAATTTTATTCTTGCAATCTCATCGTTAGTTTTGTGTTTGAAATTAGCTTCATTTTCCAACTTGCTCTTTACCATACTCTTACACGTCGGAGCAAGAAGGTCAATATCCTCTTTCCAAGAACTTCCTATTACCAAAACTTTATCTTGTCCAATAAACTTTTCTAAAATGGGTAGCTCTTTTTGCTGTGAAACAATAGTTGCTACTCTATCAAAACGAGTATCTCCTGTGATGCTGACATTCTGAATATTTATGCTTTCTAATAGTTTTTTGGAAGATTCGTTTTGCACAAAAAAGTGTGTAAAACGCCTAAGCATCTTTTCAGAAAATGTATTGCCCTTAAAAAAATGTTGTTCTGCTCTGAAAATTGTAGAAACAGAAAAAAGTGGAATATTACGTCTCCAAGTTTCTTCAATGAAATGATGCCAAAACTCATACTTTACAAAAAAGACAACTTTTGGTTTTACAGTTTTGATAAAAAACTCAGCATTTTTCTTTGTATCTATTGGTAGGTAAGTAATTATACCAGCTTTATCATAGTTTTTACGAATTTCATAGCCACTTGGAGAAAAGAACGTCAGAAGAATTTTATAATGAGGATATTCTTCTTTGAAAGCTTCTATTAATGGTCTTCCTTGTTCAAACTCACCCAAAGATGCACAATGAAACCACGCCACAGGCTGCTTTATTTTTTTAAATTTTTCTTGCAGTTCTGTTTTCCAATTTTTCCGTCCTTCTTTAAACAAACTTGCTTTTTCAAGGAAAGGGGCAGCTATTTTTATTCCCTGCCAATATCCCCACAAAGAAGCATCATAAAGCCAACTTTTCATTTTTTCAAATTCTAAACCCTTAGGGTTTGAGTTCTATTTTATACCTTCAAAAAACTTTCAATTTCTGTTATCAGTTCTGGAATTGCTTCCAAATTAAGTGTATGTCCTTTTTTAGATAACAATTTAAAACTCGCATTCGGAAGTGCATCAACGATATTTTGTCCCATTTGAGGAGTTGTCAAGATGTCTTGTTCTCCGTGAATAACTTTTACTTGAACAGATACAGACTTTAGTTTCTCTCTATAATCTGTACTATTTTCTGTTGCGTCCATCAATTTCATCAGAGAATCTGAAGTGATTTTGTTTTGTAATCGTGCATTCTGAATATCTTGAATGGGAATAAGAGGACTAAAAAAATAATCCTGTCCCAAAACAGCAGGTAACATCACATCTAACATCAATTCATAACCACCAGACAAAAGCGCACTTCGCCAACTGTTTCCGATAAAATCAAAATACGGCGTTCGGTGTGCAAAGGTAGAAAGCAAAACGGCTTTTTCAATGTTTTTAGGATAATTTACCAAAAGTCGCATCGCCACAGCCCCCCCATACGAAATACCGATAGGAACAATTCGCTTTGCATTTACTTTTTCCAAAACTTGTTGAACATCGGCAGCGTGCTGTTCAAAACTTCTATACTCACCTTTTTGGTCAGATTGTCCTTGAAAAATTTGGTCTATCAAAACAATATTAAACTGATTTTTAAGAACCTGTACTATCGGAAACCAAGAAAGTGTCGATTGAGAAAGCCCGTTTAAGAAGACAAGTGTGTATTTGCTCTCATCAATAAAATGATGTTCATAATACATGGAAAGACCATCTGGAAGTTTTAATTTCATTGTTTTTAGTTATGTGTCGTTGGTAAGGACACCAACAACGGCGATAGTGTTAATTTCTATTCAGACAAGATGTCTGAACTACTTTATGCTTCCATTTTACCAAAAAAATAATTTCCCACTGCATTTTTGTCATTAGAAAGATAAAACTCTCTAAAGCAAAAAATAACTTCTAAATGAGAAAGAAAACCATCATTGTTTGCATCCATTTTTGAAAATGCTTCTTCTGCATATTCTTCCGACTGCTTACAGAGCTTGTAAAAGTGGGTAAATTCTTTCTTATCCCAACACTTATCCTTATCCAAATCTATCAAATGAAACAAACTTTCAATAAATGGATAGACATATCGCTGATAAGAAGACGAATCTGCAACCAAAACTTCGTGAACCTCTACAAACTCTTCTAAACTAATTTTACCATCTCCGTTTTCATCGGCTGCATCAATAAGTTGCTTCCAAAACCGATGAAACATTTGTTGCAAACGCTTTTGATGTGCTTGTTCGTTTTCATCTTCCGAAACAGCCAAATTATCAACAATTTGGTCTAATTCTTTGGGTTCAATAAAGCCATCTCCGTTTCTATCAAAGAAATGAAATAAATGAGTCATTTTCTTTTTTTGGAAGTTAGTAAGCATAAATGTAGGGGATATTTTGGTATTTCAATTTTTTATTGAAAATACAGATATTTTTTTGAGTGTCCAAAATTTGACACAAAATTACATCATTCCATTTCCCCAATATCCATTTCCCCCTTTATTTTACTTTTTTCACCCAAGTTACAAATTTCTGCATTTCTTCAGTTTCCATGAGTTTTTCCTTTGTGTTGTATTTTTCGCCTAGCGTTTTTTCATCCCAAAATTTGTGGATTGTTGAGTGGCATTTTCTACAAACCATAATTCCTCGTTTTTT
Source organism: Bernardetia sp. ABR2-2B (assembly GCF_037126435.1). Lineage (GTDB taxonomy): Bacteria > Bacteroidota > Bacteroidia > Cytophagales > Bernardetiaceae > Bernardetia. The sequence continues at coordinate 2,180,170 of NZ_CP147020.1, forward strand.
CATTTCTTCTTTTCCAAATTTTCTCAAAAAAGGTTTCTTTCGGTGCATTTTTCTAGGAATAAGATGATGAAAGCTAAGTCTTTTTTCTCTCTCACAAAGCTCACATTTCTCGCCTTCTTCTTGTTCTAAGTTTGGGTATTTCGAATAATCTATCTCATAATCGCTCATCTTTTTCTATAATTTTAGTGATTGTTTTTTACATAAACGCTTATTTTTTGTTTGAGGTTCTTTTTCGCTTATTTTTGTGTTATGTGCTACAGTAAGGATACACCACATCAAGATTCTAACCTATGAGAGAAGTAATTTATTTTAGTACAAAGAAACAGTTAGATAAGGAAAGTTTTGAAGCCTTCTTAGCGAGTATTTTCCAGTTTAATGACTTTTGCTGGACTCCGAACTTTTACTCATACGCATCTGAAAATGAAATTGATCATTTCAAAACCTACATTTCATTTGATACTTCCTATGAAGGATATAAGTATCATTATTCAGTTTTTAATAATGATGCCATAGAAATTCCAATCAAAAACAGAGTTCAAACTCTAAAAAAACTCTCTGCAAAAGTAAATATTGAAATCCTTTCAACAGATGACGAGGTTGCTCCTTTCAGTTGGGTATTGATTGAACCTAATGGACAGACTTCAACAATTCAAACAAAATTGATAGATGATTTAATTATGGACGGTTACTACAATTTCCCATTTGGTGATTTTAGAGTTACTGAACCATTAACGGAAAAAGAGCAAACAACTTTAAAAGAGATTATAAAAGATATTTATCCTAATGTCTTGATTGAACATTCGACTGACAGACAAATTATTAACGAAGACTTTAATAAAGTAAAAAGTAACTATCAAAATTTAAAAAAATTCAACAATCACTATGAAATTCGCCCAATCGGAAAAAACGAATGGATTGATAGAGAAGAGAAGTCAATTCAGTTTGTTTTATTGATGAAAAAGTTTCGAGTATATCTTCAAAAGGATATTTGTGTTTTCCCAAGAAATTTTAGTGAAGTAAAAAATATTGAAGGAGGAAGTGACAGTGAAGAGCATTGTATACTTCTGACTGCTTTAGGACAAGAAAAAATAATCTATAAAGAGCGTAGAAAATCATGGTTAAAATTTCAGTGATTGTTTTTTACATAAATGCTTATTTTTTGTTTGAGGTTCTTTTTCGTTTATTTTTGTATCATAAGTAGCAGACACTTTCCAAGTGTCGTTGAAATACTACATAATCCAAACACACTTTTCTATGACAACTATTCCAACTTCTTCAACTACTAGCGATAATTCAATCAATCATTTACAAAACAAAAAAATACTTTTGGGTGTCTGTGGAAGTATTTCGGCTTATAAATCGGCTCTTTTGGTGCGCCTTTTAGTCAAGCAAGGCTGCGAAGTACAAGTCATTATGACAAAATCAGCAAGTGATTTTATTACACCTCTTACTCTTGCTACGCTTTCAAAAAAGCCTGTTTTGATTGATTTTATCAAAAATAAAGAAGGAGTTTGGAATAATCATGTTGATTTGGGACTTTGGGCAGATGCTTTTGTTGTTGCTCCTGCTTCTGAAAATACGATTGCAAAACTAGCGAGTGGACTTTGTGATAATTTGCTTTCTGCAACCTATTTATCGGCTCGTTGTCCTGTTTTTGTTGCTCCTGCAATGGATTTGGATATGTATCAGCATCCTTCAACTTTGCGAAATTTGGAGTATCTAAAAAGCTATGGAAATATTTTGATTGAGGCAACTCATGGAGAACTTGCCAGTGGACTTATAGGGCAAGGAAGACTAGAAGAACCTGAAAATATTGTTACTTTTTTGAATGATTTTTTTGAGAATTATAAACAAGAGAAAGCTGTTACGAAAGAAATAGAACCTCCTTATTTGCCATTAAAAGGAAAAAAACTAACACTTACAGCAGGAGCAACTCGTGAAGCTATCGATCCTGTTCGTTATCTGACTAATCATTCTTCTGGAAAAATGGGGTATGCTATTGCAACAGAAGCACAAAAATTAGGGGCAGAGGTTACGCTTATTTCTAGTTCGAATCTACACGTTCCAGAAAATGTAAATGTAGTAAAAGTAGGCTCGGCAGATGAAATGCTTTTGGGTGTAGAGGAGACTTTCCAAGAAACAGATATTTTTATTTTTGCTGCTGCTGTGGCTGATTATCGCCCTTTAGAAGTAGCCACGCAGAAAATAAAGAAAAAAGAAGGAGTAGAAAATATGACAATTGAGCTTACCAAAAATCCAGATATTGCAGCAACAGTTGGTGCAAAAAAACAAAGCAGTCAGTTTTTGGTAGGGTTTGCACTTGAAACGAATAATGAACTAGAAAATGCTCAATCAAAACTCAAAAAGAAAAATCTAGATATGATTGTTCTTAATTCTTTACAAGAAAAAGGGGCAGGTTTTGGACACGATACTAACAAAATTAGTATCATTGATGTGAAAGGTAAAATAGATTTTGAATTAAAATCAAAAACTGAAGTAGCTCAAGATATTCTGAAAACAATTATTGAAAAGCTAGATTTGAGAAAAAATCCTGTTTTAGATGAAATAGAGGAAGAGGTAAAAGAAGAAATCAAAAAGCCTATTACTCCCAAGAAATTTGAAATTAACAAGAAAGAAAATTTTTAATTCTCAAAAGCTTTGCTTTTATTTTTAGATTTTGCATTAATAAAAATGTAGAGATAAAAATATTATCTTATCTCTACATCAGTATCTTACAGTTGATTATCCTCCCACACGATTACTCTCATCTTCTGCCCCTGTTTTTCTTCTACGAGCAGATTTTACTTGCTTATTTCCAAACTTATAGCTTAGGTTTACTCTTATCTGACGGCTTTCCCAGCCTCCATTTCCTTGAATCAAGACATCTCCAAACTGCGTATCTCCACGCCAAGGCGAACTAAAAAATATGTCACTCATAGACATTCTGAAAGAAAGTTTGTCTTCCAAAAATGACTTCTGAATAGCCACATCCATTGCTCCAAGACTTTTAGTTTGATATGTTCCTCCCCAAACAGAAGGTGAATTATACCAACCAGAAACCTCAAATTTATAGCCTTTTGGTAAGCTAAATGTATTTTGCCCATAGACATTGAGCGTACTCTGTGAAATAGAAACAAATTCTTCTGTGTTTCCTTCGTAAGAACTATGAAAAGCATTCAAATTAATAAAAGCATTCCACCACTTACTAACCTCAAATGGATAACTAACATTAAAGCTCCACGTTTCTTGTGTAGCAATATTTTGTTCTTGAATTACACTTCTGCGCTCATCTTGTGCTGTCGTTACTTGTGCAAAAAAATCATTGACATAACTATAACTTATCGAAGTATTGAGGGTGTATTTGTAAGTGTGCGAAAACTTAATATTATCTGTGTATTGAGGCTGTAAAAAAGCATTTCCTTTTCTCAACGTCAGTTCATCAATTTGCTGCTCAAACGGATTTAGGTTTTGATAATTTGGACGCTCTATTCTTCGGCTATATGTCAGACCAAAAGAGTTGTCTTTATTGGCTTTGTAAGTAAGTCCACCACTTGGGAAAAGATTGAGATAATTTCGTTTTACTCTCTCATTATTTTCTTCTTGCGTACTGGTAAGTTTTCCATCAGAAAGGGTTTGTTCTGCACGTAAGCCAAATTGAAGGTTCATTTTTTTCCACCTTCTGTTATAATTAAAATAGGCTGCATTTACAATTTCTTCATAGACAAAATTATTACTCTTGTCTTCATTGAAATTTCTATTTCCTTCTTCTACATCATAAAAATCAAACGTATTATCTGTATTTACCATTGAGGATTTTATTCCTACGCCTAGCTTTCCTTTCAAAAAATTCTGTTCATAATCCATCTTAAAGGTTGCAATATCAATCTTGACAGGCAAAACCATTTCATAAATCACACTAAAAATTAAGTTCTCTCCATTTGCTCCAAAGTATAAATTGGGTTGATACGTTTGTCCGTCGTTTTTATATTGTCCATAATCCAAATCTACATTAAAAGTATGTCCAGTAGTATCTTCGTAGCGATAATTTAAGTTTCCAAGTACATTATAAAAATCTCTTTGATTCATACTTTCAGCTTTCAAAACTTGTAAAACTTCATTTGTAGCTTGACTACTGATTGGAGTTCTTGAAGTTGTATTAATATCCATATCACTAAAATTTCCATTGAGCAAAACTCCAAACGTACTCTTTTTACTAGCAAAAATATCTGTACCCAATTTCACATTATGACTTGTCTGATCCATTAGTGTGGTAGAGCGATTATCAAAAATCAAATCATTCTGTGTTCTGTAAAGATTAATGAAACGACCTGTTTCTCCGAAGCGATTACTGTATGTCAAAAATGTATTTGTCTTTTTGGTGCGATTGTTCAAAGAAAGTGAGCCGTTATAACGCTGATTATCCCAAACAGAATAACCCAAACCTACTGTTCCATTTGTTCCAAAATTCTTATTCTTTTTGAGTTTGATATTCAAAATACCTGCGCTTCCTGCTGCATCGTATTTTGAAGAAGGTTGGGTAATAATTTCTATACTTTCAATATCGGAAGCCTGTAACGTATTCAAATAGTTTGTCAAATCTTCTCCTTGTAATACCGAACGCTTACCATCAATAAAAACCTGTACACCACTTTTTCCTTCTACAATGATGGAATTATTATTATCCAAAATTACCCCTGGTGCTTTTCTCAAAACCTCTAAACCAGAGTTTCCAGTTGCTGCGATTGTTCCCTCTACATTAAAAACAGTTTTATCAGCCAACACTTCTACCATTGGTTTTTGAGCAGTAATTTCAACAGCATCTAGCACGTTATTACTTTGAATAACAAATTTATTTAGATTAATTTCTTTAGCAGAATTTTCAGTAACTGAAATAATAGAAGAAGTATATTTTTGATAGCCTACACTCGTTACGATAATAAAATACTCTCCATTTCTGACATCTACCAGTCTAAAATTTCCATCAGCATCAGCAACTGAAGCCTTAGCAAGTGAAGAATCCGAAACGTTCATTAGTCCGACAGCAGCAAAAGAAACAGCTTCATTATTGTCAGATTCGGCAATTCCTGTAATAGAGTGTCTATCATTTTGGGCAAAAACAGTAAAAGAGAGTAAAAAAAGAAGAGTTCCTAATGATAATTTGAAAGAAGAAGTAATTAAATTTCCCATAGTTTTGGTTGAATAATTAAACAGTAGTTAGATTGAAACATTTGAGATAGTAGTTTTAAAGGACAGTCAGATATTACGAAAGTTGCATTTGTTTATTATTTTTTGGGAAATGGAAGTAGTTTGTTAGGTTTTATTAGTAAAAAAGTTGTTAATTACTCTTAGGTAGAAATACTGCATTCTATTTTGTAAGTTTGTAGTTCGAAAAAATTGATAATCCGTTGATTGTCAAGGTTTCTTTTAATTATGATAGTATCTCGTCTTTTTACTTTTTTGGTTTTAATATTCTGTATTCTTTGGAGTTGTCAAAAAATACAGGCGCAAGACTATGACCTTGCCTACCAACACCTTACCACAGAAGACGGTCTCTCTAATAATTTTGTAACAGCAATAATCCAAGACCAAAAAGGCTTTATTTGGATTGGTACACAAGAAGGACTCAACAAATATGATGGCTATTCTTTCAAAGTTTATAAGTCTAATTCAGAGAAAAAATATCACTTAGGTAGCAATCGCATTACTTTTTTAGCAGAAGATAGAACAAATGATGCCGTTTGGGTAGGAACATCCACAGGACTTAGCAAACTACACACAGATAGAGATACGATTGAAAATATTTCTTTTTTTGATAAGAAAAACATCAATTATATTTATCAAGAAAATCAAGTAACAACTTGGGTAGCAACTAACGAAGGTATTTTTAAGAAAGAAAATGACAAATGGATTGATTTTTCTTTAAACTTAGAGACTTTAGAGGTTGGGCAAAATTATACTTTTATTGGTAAAAGAGTGATTAATGGCGTTCAAAAATACGTTTTAGTAAAAACAATACTAGACGACCCTGTTATCAGTACGCTGTACTGGAAAGAAAAAAATACTGATAAATGGCAAACAATACTAGAAACAAATTATAACCTACAATACATTGAAAAAAACGGAAAAATATGGACTTCTTATAAGAAAGATCATTTAGAAATAGGATATATTGATACATATAATTCATCTATAAAAACAGATTCTATTTACTTCGATAAATCTAAAAATGCTAAGATGAACTCGCCATTTTTGGCTTTTGAAGATAAACCTAAAGACAATACTATAAATGATGTTTGGTTTTTTGATACGAGAGGACTTGCTCTAATTGACTTGAATACAAAAGAATTTCGTCATTGGTATTATTGGAAATATTTTGCTGAAACGATGGATCAATACACTGTCGAAACTATCTTTAGAGATGCTTCTCAAAACTATTGGCTCTGTACACAGGGTTCTGGGGCTTTTATTTTCGCTGATTATACCATCAATAATTTCAGAACATATAAATATAGAAAAGGATTTGAAAACAGCTTGAGCAACCCTAGCACGAGAGCAATCTATCAAAACCCAAAAACAAAAACTACTTGGATAGGAACATATAGCTACAAAAATGATATTGATATTTTCGTCGGAGATTCTATCAAAAAAAGACTTTTCATAGACGGTTACGCTCACTTAATAAAAGAAGACTCAAATCATAAAAACATTCTATGGTTTGCTACTTCTTCTGGTATTCGAAAGATTGACAAAGAAAAATTTGAGGTTTTGGAAACTTATAGAATGGATAAAAACCTGTTACAAGATATTTTGCCTCTCAATGATTCTACACTTTGGGTTGCAGGAAACGACCACTTATATCATTTCAATCCAACAATCAAAAAGTTCACTTCTTATCCTCATTTAGAAAAGATTTCTTTTCTTCAAAAAGACAATCAAAATCAAATTTGGGTAGGCTCTAAAAGAAATGGAATTGGCTTTTTAGCAGATTCTAAAAACTTCAACTTACAGACAGCAAACACAACAGAAATTATTTATTACAATCCTAATGAAAAAAAGGAAAGCCAGAGATGTTATGTCAAACATATTTGGGAAAGTGAAATAGAAAAAAATATTTTTTGGATAGCCTCTACAACGGGTTTTTATAAATTTGATTCTGAAAAGAGAACTTTTCTAGCACATTATACAAAAAAAGATGGACTGCCTAATGATGTAGTGTATGCCATTTTGGAAGATGAAGAAGGAAACTTATGGGGAAGTACCAATCACGGAATTTTTAAGTTTAATCCAAAAACCAAAACTTTTACTAACTTTGATAAACAAGACGGTTTGCAAGACAATGAATTTAATACCTTTTCTTATTTCAAGAGTGAGGAAGGAGAACTATTTTTTGGTGGAATTGGTGGTGTAAATGCTTTTTCCCCAAAAGATATGAAGAAAAACGAGTTTGTTCCTCCTGTGCATCTAACTGGTTTCGAAAAGCTAGGTAAGAAGGCAAATCTTCAAGAAAACATTTCAGATATAAAAGAGATTTCTTTGCCTTTAGAAGAATCCAAAATGCTTACTTTTCATTTTGCAGCACTTAGTTTTTATCAGAGTAATAAAAATAAATACGCTTATAAATTAGAGCCTTTACAAAATGAATGGACTAGTTTAGGAACAAAAAATGAACTCACACTTACTAATCTTTCAGCAGGAAATTATACATTGCACATAAAAGGTTCAAATAATCACGGTGTTTGGAGCAAAGAAGAAATTACATTAAATATCAAGATTATTCCTCCATTTTATCAGACTTTTTGGTTCCAGTTTTTAGTAATTGCTTTACTTCTCATCGGAATTTATTTTTATTACAGATACAAAGTAAGAGAATCCAAACTCAAATCTATAAAATTGGAAAAACAAGTAAAAGAGCGTACAAATGAAATTTTGATACAGAAAGAGGAGCTACAAATCACTAATGAAAGGCTTAAAGAATTAGATAATTTCAAAGAAAAAACGACAAATATGCTCGTTCACGACTTGAAAAACCCTTTGGGAACAATTATCTATGAAGCTAAAAACAATGCTTCGATACGCAAGGCAAGTCAGCGCATGATGAATTTGCTTTTGGCACTTTTGGATTCTCAAAAAATACAGTCGCCACAGTTTCAATTAAATGTAGAGAAAGTAAATTTTGGATCTCTTTTAGAAAATGTCTTAGAAGAAGTAGAAGTGTTTTTGATGGAAAAGAAAATACAAATTATTTATGAAGAAACAGCTACTTTTTGGTTAGAAATTGATAGGGACTTGATACATCGTGTACTTGTAAACTTGCTTACTAATGCCATTAAATACAGCTCAAAACGCTCACTCATCAAAATATCTATACAAGAAAGCAAACTAAATACAGCACAAATAATAATTACAGATAATGGAAGAGGAATACCAAAATACCAAATTGATTCTATTTTTGATTCCTACAAACAAGTAAATGCTCAAAAAATGGGTGCTATTGCTTCCACAGGCTTAGGGCTTTCGTTTTGTAAACTTGCCATAGAAGCACATGGAGAAAACTGTGAGATTTATGTAGATTCTATTCCAGACAAAGAAACCAATTTTCACTTTACTGTTCCTCTTTTAGAGATGGAAAAACTGACTAACTTACCAAATAATTCAGAAATAAAAACATTTTTACCCTCTAATTCGTATCATTTTTCTAAAACCGAACTTCATTATTTAGCTCCTTTCATCAAAGAATTGAATAACTTGGAAGTCTATCAAGCTACACAAATCAGGAGTATCTTGAATGAATTGAATGATGAGAGTACAACTATCACAAAATGGAAAAACGAGATGTTAGAAATTCTCTATCAAGTAGATGAAGAGCAGTATCAGAAATTATTAAACCTAGACTAAAATATAGCCTTACTTTTGACAAATACTTATACTATACTTGTCGCTGACGACACACAAGAAAACCTAAAACTGGTTACTGAATACTTAGAAAATGATGCAAAAGAAAGTCAAAAAAATGATGAAATTTCTTTTGGATATCAAATTCTTCTTGCACCCAATGGAGAAGTAGCTCTAAAAATTGCTCTAAAAACAGAAATTGACCTACTCATAACAGATTGGGAGATGCCCAAAATGAATGGTTTAGAGCTTATTTCTGCTTTTCAAACTGATAAAAAACTGCGTAAAATCCCTATTATTATGATAACAGGAATGTACATTGCAGCCGAAAACCTCAAAACAGCTTTAGAAAAAGGAGCAATAGATTTTATCAGTAAACCTATTCACGAAATGGAACTGGTTGCAAGAGTAAGGTCAGCCATTCGCCTACAAGAATCCTTCAAAATAATCGAAGAGCAAAAGAATAAAGAACTTAGTGCAAAAATTCTTCATATTCAACGTCAGAATGAAATGTTAGTAGAAATTGATAATGAGTTTAGTACACTCTTGAAAAAAATTAGAAAAGCAGAAAAAGAAAATTCTGATATAGAAATTGAAAGCTATGTGAGTGAGCTACATCAAATCAAAAAAACACTCAAAAAAAATATAGATACAGAACATGACTGGGAGAACTTCCAACTAAGAATGCAACAAAACCATCCAGAGTTTGTACAAAAGTTGGCTGTCTATGAAGATTTAAAGCCTCATGAACTTCGTTTTCTGACGTATCTTTATATTAGAATGAACGACAAAGAAATTGCAAGAATTTTGAATATAAATTACCAGAGTGTGAGAGCCTACAAATCAAGAGTAAAGAAAAAACTCGCTATTGAAGACGGTGTTTCTTTGAATGATTGGATTGTGAGTCTTTGATGAAGGGTGTTGGAAATTAGGGAATGGGGATTCATTATAATAGATATACTTACCAAAAAATGGTTTTAGAAAGTTGTGCTAGACCTGTCAGACACTTTCAAGTGTCAGTACAGTTTAAAAGTAAATTGTCAGACACCTTGAAGGTGTTCTGACAAGTATCTATTTTCTAAATCAAACTTTCAACTCATATAGCCTCAACTTTGCTATAAAAACAAATATTACAATTATGAAAATAGAATACATAATCAATATTAAATCAGTTTTAAACGAATTAAAACCTCTTGAACCTACTGACTTATCTTTTGAAAATTTTCATAACCATTTCAGTTTTTCTACTTTTTTAGATGGGTTTGGCGACTCGAAAATTCTTTTTTGGGATAATGAAAATAAAGAAAACTCTTTGCTTATCAAGGGAAGTGTTTTGAGTTTCTGTTATCAATCTTATGCAGCTTGGAAAGATTTAAAAAATAAAAAATCAGAAAAAGTACGATGTTGGGGAAATGAACAAGGAGATTTCAGCATAGAATATTATTTAGATAATAAAAAGATATACTGTAAAACTCACAATTACACTTACGTTTATTTACAAAAGTCATTTCACAAGAGTTTAAAAGATTTGGTTGATGAGTTAATCAATGAATTACCTTTTTATTATCCCAAAATAGAAAAAAGTATTTATTTTGGTAAATTCAAAGATGATTTATTATAAAACAAGACAACGTAAAGTTTAAAAACTTGACTTTTACTCCAACTCAAACAAAAAATAACATATTCCAAAACCTGCTAATCGAATTGGCATTTTTCTATAAAAATATGTATTTTTGGTAAAAATTAAATTAGAATTTACGTACAAAATCCCATACAAAAATGAATTATTGGTTTCTCTGCAAAGTCAGTTATACAAAAGAATTAGAAGACGGTACAATAAAACGCATGAAAGATAATTATCTGACTGACGCAACTACGCTCACAGAAGCAGAAGCACGTATGCACGAAGAAGTAGGACGTTCGATGAGAGGAGAATTTTCGGTAGCAGCAGCCAACAGAATGAACTTTGTTGATGTTTTTACTTATCCAAATGTTGATAATTACTATAAATGCAAGATTCGTTATGTAACCATTGATGAAGCAAAAGGAAAAGAACGTGAGGTAAAAAATCAAGTTTTGATTGCTGCTGATGATTTATTAGATGCTCATACACGCCTAACAAAAGAATTTTCATCGATGCTTGTTCCTTACGAAATCATTGAGATTATCAAAACTCCTTTAGTGGAAGTTTTCCGTTACAAATCGCCAGATGAAAGAGTTACGCCAAACCTTCGTCCTATTTCTGAAATCGAAGAAGTAGAAGAGTAGAGTTAAATTAAGTTATCGGTGGGGACACCGACAACGGCATTATTTTCAGATAAAAAAGCTGCAAAGACGAAAATTTGCAGCTTTTTTTTATATGTAAAACTTTGTAAGTAGTTTTTTGGTAATCCAAAATAACTCTGACAATAGTTTTCTTTTCAACTATTGACAACCTTCTGAAAGTTCTGTCAAAGTTTTTAAAATAAATCTTTTTATTGTAAAACCACGTAATATCAAAGATGTACTAACCTTTATAAAAACCAATTCTAAAAACGATATATTTAATGTCAAAAAATAATCCTGTACTAAAAGTATCTTTTCTATTCCTGTTCTTTTCAGCTTTTATTTCTACTGCCTTTAGCCAAAATCCAGAGCAGCTTTATAGTCAATACAAAAAACAGTTTCCTGATAAAATGGCTGTTTTATTAGAAAAAAATGATGAAGTAGTCATTGATTTTGAAGACGATACAGTCGCTACCACGCATACAGAATATGAAGATTTATTATTTCTGACAGACCGTTCAGTTGGTCTTGCTAATCAAAAAGCGTATGAATCATACTTTTCTAAAATTGAAAAAATTGATGCAATTACACTTGTTCCCAATGGACGAAAGTATAAAAAAATGAAAGTAGAGTATTTTAAAAAGGAAAAAGAATCTTCTTCTGGAATATTTTATGATGATTTGGAATCTACCAATTTCATTATGCCCAATGTTTCTCCAAAGGCTCGTACACAAGTTGAGATTACACAAAGCATAAAAGACCCTCGTTTTTTGAGTTCGTTTTATTTGGATAGTTATGTTCCTATCGAATCAGCAAAACTGACTCTGAAAGTTCATAAAGATATAGAAATCGCTTACAAATTATTCAATACAGAAGGCATAAAACTAGAATTTAACAGAACAGCTAAAGGAAATTATATCACTTATGAATGGACAGCTAAAGACTTGGAAGACTTCAAGGCAGAAGACAATGCACCTCGTCGTAATTATTTTTCCCCTCATATTGTCTATTATGTTACTCAAATAAATTATCCAAACCGAACGCAGAAAATAGCAAAAAGTGTAGCTGATTTGTACGATTGGTATTCAACTCTTTCTTGTAAAGTAAATTTAGAAGATGATGCAGAATTATTTAAAACTGTCCAAGAACTCACAAAAGACATAAAAGACGAACAAGAAAAAGTGAAAAAGATTTTTTATTGGGTACAAGATAATATCAAATACATTGCTTTTGAAGATGGAATGCAGGGTTTTATTCCTAGTGAAGCGAGTTTTGTTTATGCCAAACGTTACGGAGATTGTAAAGGAATGTCGTCTATCATTCATAAAATGCTAAATATGGCAGGTATTCAAAATACATATCTCACTTGGATTGGTTCAAGAAGTTTGCCTTATAAATACTCTGAAATTCCTACTCCGATTGTGGATAATCACATGATTGTAACCTACCAACCAACAGAAGGAGAGTTTATTTTTCTTGATGCAACTGATTCTTATTCTCCTTTTGGTTTTCCTTCATCAATGATACAAGGAAAAGAAGCTCTTTTAGGAATGGGAAGAGAAAAGCATAAAGTCGCATTAGTTCCAATTATTGATAAAGAAAAAAATTATTCAAAAGAATCTGTTGAGCTTTCTATTTCTGATAAAAATTTGGTTGGAAAGGGTCAGTATTCAGCAGAAGGCTATCCAAAAGGCTACATGACACATTATATAGATGGACTTTCGAAGGAAAATGAAAAACTATATATGAATCGTTATTTTACCAAAGGAAATAATAAATTTTTTGTAGATGATTATACAATTAATAATCTAAATGAAAAAGATACAGCTTTAAAGATTGAATATGATTTCAGAATTGAAGATTATGCAAAATTTGTAGGCGATGAGATTTATATCAATATGAATATGGAAAAAGCCTTTAGTAATGATGAAATAGAAAACGATAGAAAATCTCCTATTGAAAATGATTATCTTTTTAAAGCTAACAATGATATTTTTTTAGAAATCCCAGAGGGTTATGAAGTGGAATATTTGCCAGAGAATAGTAACTTCAAAAATGACTTATTTGGTTATAACATTGAATACAAAAAAGAAGGTAATAAAATAAAATTTACTCACAATTATTACAAAAATTACTTATTACTCAACGATGAGAGTTTTAAAGATTGGAACAAAATGATAAAAGAAGTAAATAAAGCCTATCGTGAAGTTATTATTTTGAAGAAGAAGTAGTTTTTTGAATTTGAATTTAACTTTTTAACTAAGGCTTTTTTATCTTAAAAAAGCCTTTTTTGCGTGTTTTTTCGTATCTTTGCAGCCAAATCAAAAACCTTCTTGTTGAACGTTTACTTTACTAACTATCAACAAATTAAAATAAATAGGTTTAGTTTAAAATAAAAAATATGGCTGCTATTTATCGCAAATTCGGAATTACTACAATCATTGCTGTTTATCTGCTTATTTTGGTGGGTGGAATTGTGCGTAGTACAGGCTCAGGAATGGGCTGTCCAGATTGGCCAAAATGCTTTGGTCAGTACGTTCCACCAACAGATATTAGTGAACTTCCAGAAGATTACAAGACTATTTTTGCTGTTCAGGGACGTGAAATTGCAGATTTTAATGCTGTTCATACGTGGATAGAATATATAAATCGCCTTTTGGGTGCGCTTATTGGGCTTTTTATTTTAATTACAGCTGTGCTTTCAGTTTCATTTTGGAAAAAAGATAAAATTATTACTCTTCTTTCTATTTTGGCTCTAATTGGAGTGCTTATACAAGGTTGGTTAGGAGCAAAAGTAGTTTCGTCTGATTTACATGAAGGAATGATAACTATTCACATGATAATGGCTCTTGTTATTGTTGGACTTTTGATTTATACCATCGTGCGTTCCTACAAAGATAAAGACTATTCAGAATTGGATTTTGGAACTGTATTCAATAGTAAAAAAATTAATTTGATTCTCTTTGCGAGTGTAGGAGTTGCTTTTGTCCAACTCATTTTAGGAACACAAGTCAGAGAAAGTATTGATACAATTGCAAAAACACTAGGAGAAAACCTTAGAAGTGAATGGATAGACAACTTAGGAATGACTTTTTACATTCATCGGTCATTTTCAATTTTGGTTCTTCTTCTTCACTTAGGTTTAGTTTATATGATTTGGAAAAATGTTGCAAGTAATACGCCTATAAGTAAATTAGGAAAAAGCCTCCTATTTATTATTATTATAGAAGTAATTACAGGAACTATAATGGCATATTTTGCTATTCCTAAGCCTTTACAACCTGTTCATATGCTTTTGGCTTCAGTAGCTTTGGGCGTCCATATTTTGCTTATTCTATTTATAAATTTTGATCTATTAATCAGAAATAAAGAAATAGTTGCTGCTCTCAGATTAAGACAAGAGGAGTGGTTTGAACATGTAAGCAAAAGTAGAGCATACATAAAAGTCATAAATGACAAAGACGATAAAAAATAATTTTGAAAAAACATAACTAATTTATGCTTACCGAAACCGATAATCTCACTTTGGATATAAACTTAGAACTTCCCGAAACACCAACTGAAACACACAACACAGACGTAATACACGCAGAAACTTCAAAACTAAAAGCATTTTTTGCGCTCTTAAAGTTTCGTTTGTCGGCTTTGGTTGTTTTTTCTTCTGCTATTGGCTACGCTTTGGGCGTTGATGAAATTACAGACTGGAAAAGATTTGCCATTTTTTGCTTTAGTAGTTTTATCATCACAGGTTCTGCCAATACGCTCAATCAAGTTATTGAAAAAGAGTATGACAAAGACATGAAACGCACCAAAACTCGTCCTCTGCCAACAGGCATAATTTCTCAAGCAGAAGGAATTGTTTTTGCCGTTATTTTAGCAATTATTGGAGGAACTTTGCTAGTTACTTTTGTTAATTCTTTGACGGCTGCATTAGGTTTGCTTTCTCTCTTTTTGTATGCTTTTGTCTATACTCCCTCCAAACGTATTTCTTCATTTTCTGTATTTATTGGTGCTTTCCCAGGTGCTTTTCCTCCACTTATTGGTTGGGTAGCTTCTACTGGAGAAATTTCTCAATTTGGACTTATTCTTTTTGCTATTCAATTTATATGGCAATTCCCTCATTTTTGGGCAATTGCTTGGCTTGGAAATGACGACTATGTAAAAGCAGGTTTTAAAATGCTTCCTAGTGGTGGCAAAACATTGAGAACTTCTATTCAAATCTTGACTTATACATTATTCTTATTACCAATTGGACTTATGCCTTACGTTTATGGAATGTCTGGTAGTATTTCGGCAATAATTATCTTCGTTTGTGGGCTTTTATTCTTAATTCCTGCGTGGCTTTTGGTCAAAAAAGGAGATAATAAGTCAGCTTTATTCTTAATGTTTTCGTCTTTCTTTTATTTGCCAATCGTTCAACTAGCTTTATTATTTGATAAAATTTAATAAAATGTATAACAGACTTCCTAGTCTGTTGGATTAACTATGATAGAATTTCTTGTTCAGACTGGGAAGTCCGAACTACTTTAAAACCAATTATTTAAAATTTACAAAAATGGATACTACAAAAAATATATACATAGAAGAGCAAGAAATAACAACGATGCACCCAAAGAAATTTAATGTTTGGTTGTTTATTGTAAGTATTATTATGCTTTTTGCAGCCCTTACTTCGGGTTATATTGTAAGACAGGGAGATGTTCTGAAAGAATGGCTTGTTTTCGATTTGCCTTCCCTTTTTTATTGGAGTACAGGAGTGATTTTGCTGAGCAGTGTTACGATGCACTGGGCATATATTGCAGCCAAAAAAAATGAAATCGGACAAGTAAAAATTGGTCTTATTGTTACTCTTGTTTTAGGATTTGTATTTCTTTATATGCAAGTAAAAGGTTGGGGACAATTAGTTGATTCAGGTGTTTTCTTTGCAGGAGAGAAAAGTAATCCTGCTGGTTCATTTATCTATGTTATTTCTGGACTTCACGGAACACATATTTTGGCAGGTTTAGTATTTGTCGCCATTACTCTTATTAGAGCTATGAACTCAAAGGTTCATTCTAAAAGCACAAATACGATTTCTATGTGCATGACCTTTTGGCATTTCTTAGACCTTCTTTGGATATATTTGTTCTTCTTCTTCTATTTCTTTAAGGATGGTTTGAATTAAAATCAATTACAAAATTTATATATGTAAAAAGCAAGTTTAGAAATGAACTTGCTTTTTTTGTGTCAAAAATAAAAGGCAAAACGGTTTTATCGTTACTTTGCTGTTGTTGGTGTCCTTACTAAAATATAAAAAAAGGTCGTCGTCTTTTTGATAAATTGATTTAAGAAAATAATTGAAATCATAAAAAAAACTGTATCTTCGTAGCAAATAAACACAAAAAATTAAAAACGTAAATGAAACCAAATCCGATTATAAAAACGGTTTCTCTCCCCGACGGACGAGAAATAAGTGTAGAAACAGGCGTACTTGCCAAACAAGCCAGTGGTGCAGTAGTAGTAAGAATGGGCAAAACAATGCTTTTAGCTACCGTAGTAGGTGCAAAAGAACCACGTGAAGGAATGAATTTTTTCCCTCTTTCAGTTGATTATCAAGAAAAATTCGCCTCTAATGGTCGTATCCCTGGAGGCTTTTTGAAGCGTGAAGGAAGATTATCAGACCACGAAATTCTTGTTTCAAGAATTATTGACAGAGCTGTTCGTCCTCTTTTTCCAGACAATTATCACAACGAAACACAAATTATGATTTCGCTTATCTCTGCTGATAGCGAAGTTTTACCTGATGCTTTGGCTGGTTTTGCTGCTTCGGCTGCGATTGCAGTTTCTGATTTGCCGATGCTTGAGCCAATGTCAGAAGTAAGAGTAATAAAGTTAGAAGAAGAATATATCGTTAATCCAACACCTTCTCAAATGGAAGAGGCTAGTTTGGAATGTATTGTCGCTGCAACTTTTGACAATATTATGATGGTAGAAGGAGAGTCTAAAGAAGTAACAGAAGAAGATTTATTAAAAGCAATTCAAGTAGCACACGAAACTATTAAGCTACAATGTACATTGCAAAGAGAAATGGCAGAAGCCGTTGGAAGTACAGAAAAACGTGAACATTTGCAGCCAGAAGGCAATGCAGAATTAGAAAAAATGTTGCACGACAATTATTATCAAGCCATTTATGATTCTGTGAAAGAAGGAACTTCACGCAGTAAATCTGAAAGAGGAGAGGCTATTAGTGCTATCAAACAATCGTATATTGATACGCTTCCAGAAGAGCCAACAGAAGACGAGCAAGTAGATATGAAATTGGTTAGTACCTATTTCAAAAAAATGTACAAATCAGCTGCTCGTAATTTCGTTTTAGATGAAGGAACTCGCTTAGACGGAAGAAAAACAAATGAAGTTCGTCCTATTTGGTCAGAAATCAATTATTTACCTTCTGCTCACGGTTCGGCAGTCTTTACTCGTGGCGAAACGCAATCATTAACAACAGTTACACTAGGAACAAAACTAGACGAACAAATGATTGATGGTGCAATGAACTCTGGCTATAACCGTTTTATTTTGCATTATAATTTCCCTGCATTCTCTACTGGTGAAGCTCGTCCAAACCGTGGACCTGGTCGTCGTGAAGTAGGACACGGAAATTTGGCGATGCGTGCCTTGAAAAATATTTTGCCTTCTTATGAAGATAATCCTTATACAGTTCGTGTAGTTTCTGATATTTTAGAATCAAATGGTTCTTCTTCAATGGCTACAGTTTGTGCAGGTTCGATGGCACTTATGGATGCAGGTGTAAGCCTTAAAGCTCCAGTTTCTGGTATTGCAATGGGAATGATTTCGGATAGTGAGACAGGTAAATTTGCAATCCTTTCAGATATTTTGGGAGATGAAGACCATCTAGGAGATATGGACTTTAAACTTACAGGAACAGCGAACGGAATTACGGCATATCAAATGGACATCAAAATTGATGGACTTTCGTATGAAATTTTGCATAAAGCATTATTACAAGCAAAAGAAGGTCGTATGCACATTTTGGGAGAAATGAACAAAACGATTACAGAGGCTCGTGTAGAAGTAAAAGACCACGCTCCACGTATTCACCAAATTATTATTCCTCGTGATTTGATTGGTGCTGTCATAGGGCCTGGAGGAAAAATTGTACAAGAAATTCAGCGTGAAACAGGCGCAACCATTACAATTGAAGAAGTGGATAATGCAGGACGTGTTTCTATTTTTGCAACTGATAAAGACGTACTTAATAAAGCAAAATCTATTGTTGAAGAAATCGTAACTCCACCAGAAGAAGGCAAAACGTACGAAGGAACAGTTAAGAAAATAACTGACTTTGGTGCTTTTGTAGAGTTTATGAAAGGAAAAGAAGGCTTACTTCATATTTCTGAAATTACTTGGGAACGTTTGCCATCAATGGAAGGCGTTTTGGAAGAAGGCGAAGAAATCCAAGTACGATTGATGGAAGTAGATAAGCGTTCTGGTAAATACCGTTTGTCAAGAAAAGTATTGTTGCCTAAACCAGAAGGTTATGAAGAACGTCCACCTCGTAATGATAGAGGAGGAAGCCGTAATGGTAGAGATAGCAGAGGAGGAGGAAGAGATTCTCGTCCACCACGTAGAAATAACTAATCTAATAAAGTAGATTTTTATTCTATTCAGAAATATACTCAAACTCACATTTTAATTTTTAGTAATTAGAGTGTGAGTTTTTTATGTCATACCAAATTCAATACTTACAAAAACATAGAAATAGGTCTAAAAAACTTACAAAACTAAATTTCACAAACCACCTTTAATCAGTAATTTATTTCACAAAAATTATCAAACACAGTATTTTATTTTGAATAAAATCATTTTTTACGTATTTATATTAATAATATATTAAATCCCTCTTACATCTAAGCTACCACTAAATTAGACTGACAGTCATTTTTTAGAACGATTTTTGCTAGTTATTTATCGATACTTATTTACTAAAAAATATGTATTGATTCTATATTTTCTTTACTAAATTTGAATCAATGCTAAAACAAAATTCTTTCTAATTCGTTCTATTTTAGCAGATTAAGAAAAGTAATTTTATATAAAGTCAGTAATTGTATGAAGTTATATAAGTAGAAATCACAGACAAGTATCCAGTTTTTATACACAAACGCCATAAAAACTTAAAAATATTGACCACCTTTTATACATAGGAAACCCCAATAGATGAGACAACTAAAAATAAGCAAACAGATAACCAACAGAGAAAGTCAATCACTAGATAAATATCTCCAAGAGATTGGAAAAGTGGATTTACTTACTCCTGATGAAGAAGTAGAATTAGCAAAACGTATTCGTGATGGCGACCAAATAGCATTAGAAAGATTGACAAAAGCCAATTTGCGTTTTGTAGTTTCTGTTGCAAAACAATATCAAAATCAAGGGCTTTCTTTGGGCGACCTTATCAATGAAGGAAATTTAGGTCTTATTAAAGCGGCACAACGTTTTGACGAAACTCGTGGTTTTAAGTTTATTTCGTATGCTGTTTGGTGGATTCGTCAATCAATTTTACAAGCATTGGCAGAGCAGTCTCGTATTGTTCGTCTTCCTCTCAACCGTGTTGGTTCACTTAATAAAATCTCAAAAACGTTTTCTGAATTAGAACAGCGTTATGAGCGTGAGCCTTCTCCAGAAGAATTAGCTGACGAACTAGAAATTACTCCAGCAGAAGTAATTGATACACTCAAAATTTCGGGTCGTCACGTATCTATGGATGCTCCATTTGTTCAAGGAGAAGACAATACACTTCTTGATGTTTTGGAAAATGATACAGAAGACAAGCCAGATTCAGAACTAATGAATGACTCGCTTCGTCGTGAAGTTCAAAGAGCTTTATCAACACTCACTCCTCGTGAAGCTGATGTAATTACCTATTATTTTGGACTTAATGGAGAACACCCAATGACTTTGGAAGAAATTGGAGAGAAGTTTAATCTTACTCGTGAGCGTGTTCGTCAGATAAAAGAAAAAGCAATTCGTCGTCTTCGTCATACAACACGTAGCAAGGCTTTGAAACCTTATTTGGGTTAATATTGACTGATATTTTTAATAGAAAAACCGAAATTCAAATTGATTGAATTTCGGTTTTTTTTATTGTATTTGTTGGTGTCGCTTCACTAAAACACCAACAAAGGCTAGATTTATTTAAGAATAAGTTTTGTAGGTATAGAGAGTTTTCTAAAATGTATAACCTACATTGATATTCAAAACATGTTTAAACTGAATAGCTCTTTTAGAAACCTCTGAATCTTCTTGTGGAATCAGAATATCGTGGTCATAGATTAATTGCGTAGAAAAACTTGTCGTAAGATATTTATTTACTTTAAAAACAATCAAATTTTCCCAGTTTACATCTATTTGTGTTAGGTTTTCATAATTAGCAAAAAGATTTAGCGTAGAACTCAATTTTACATTTTCCATTACGTCATAAGTAAGTGCAGCATCAAAGTTAGAACCAAACTCAGAGCGAATGTTCTGTCCTTCTTCTACTCCAAAAGCACCAGCTGCAGCCAAAGAATCATTCATCACAAAGGTAAACTTAGCAGCCAAAGGCGAGTAACGCATACTAAAAATTTTGGTTTCATAACGAATACCTGTTGCAAAAAGCAAATAACCAGGAGAGAGAAAATTAGAAATCAGTTGTCCTTGTTTTTCTTCTCCTAAAGAATCCCTTTCAAAAAAATAACCTGGTGCCATTTGCGTACGAAAGTTTACAGATGTTCCACTACTCCAATGTTTAGCCAAATTATAGCTGTATTTAGAATCAAACTGGAAATTATCATCTGTTTTTTTGAATAAATTAAAATCACTTTTACCGACTCTTGCCATTCCATATTGCATAGTTAAGATATTTTCCCACGTAGATTTTTCTGTTTTTCGTGTTGCATTCAAATTCAGAATTGCACCTAAGGCAATCGAACTTTGTCCACCTCCTGCCCAATTACTTAGTCCTACATTAGCAAAAGTTCCAGAAAATGAACCTCCTTTTTTCCAAATCTTAATTTCTTCGACAGGAACAGTAGCAATTCCATCAGTAGTTACGTTTGTAGTATCTTGTGAAAGAGCTGGAAAAGAAAGTAGAAGTAAAAAAGCGATGACTAAAAAGTTGAAGTGTTTCATTTTTTTTTATTGAAAAAATAAGAGATAATATTGAATTTACTTATCACTTATCAAAAACAGTACATTTTTTAATTTTTTCATGAAATAAATTAGTTTGTTCTACTATCTGCTTGTATTTCAATAACTAACATATCCAAAAAAGCTAATAGTGGTTCTAAGTTTTTGGGTTTTTCTAGATATACAATTTGTTTTTTGTTTTTTTCTCCTTTGGTAACTTCTAATGTAGTAACAGGAATATCAAAAGGACGGTTATAGCCAATTGCATCAGTTTCTAAAAACTGACTTCCTGTTATTAAGTCTTGCAGTTTTTGATATTTTTTATCAGATAATTTTATTTGAACAATTCCGACAATTGTTGTATATTTTCGCCCATTAAAAACTACCATTTGGTCATCTCTAATTGTTAAATCAAAGACAGGACAACGACCTTTACAGGCTGATTTTGCATATTTTAATTCGAAAAAACTCTCTGTTTTGGAAGACTTGCATGAAGTAAATAAGCTACTACAAAGCAACAGAGAGAAAAGTAAAGCAAAAAGTAAGAAATATTTTTTCATTGATTGATAGGGTATTTATTAACTGTTTGAATTTTGGAAATTTCTATTTCTACTCCCTTACTCTAAGAAGCTATCAGAAGTTTTTTGCAAAGATACAGAAAAACGTTTTTCTAAAAGAGTATAAATCCAAAAAACAAACCAAGCTATCAAAACTCCTGCTACTGCACCTGCCAAAATATCGCCTACATAATGTACGCCCAAATAAACACGAGAATAAGCTACTAAGGCAGCCCAAATAAGGGAACCATAACGCAAAATTTTTACCCAAATTTGTTTATCAAAACGCTTTAAAGCTAAAAAAACAAAAAAAGACAAGCTAAAAGTAGTAGAAGCGTGAGAAGAAATAAAACCATACTTCCCTCCTCTATAATCTCTTAAAATATGAACTAAATTTTCTATTTCTGGACTATGAGAAGGGCGAAAACGCTCAAAAAAGGGTTTGCAAAACCCAGATGCAAACTGGTCTGCTAAAGCTACCGAAATGAGAATCCCCAAAACTATTTTCCAAAAGTGTTTGACCCCAAAGAGCTTATAAAGAATAAAAATCAAAGCTAGATAAATAGGAATCCAAGTATATTTTAAAGAAATATACCACATCAAATCGTCCATAAAAGGATGATGAAGTCCATTTAAAAATAATAAAAGTTGTTTATCTAATTGATCTATTTTTTCTATGAAGGTCATTTTTTGAAGTATTTATTGAAATAGAATTCAATTTTTATTCGGTAAAATCAAAATATATTCTAAAGTCTATTCCTAAAAGACTAAATTTGTAGTACACAATTAGTAATCACTAAATCTTGTGAAAACCACCAATTATGAAAAATTACGTAAAGTTTAAGCCTAAAGATAAGAGTTTATTTTTTCCTACACTCAAAAAAAGAGTTGATGATTATTTTGTTACCAATAATATTAGTAAAAATGCCAATACAGGTATGGTAATCAAGACAATCATATTATTGTCTTCATACATTTTGCCCTTTGTTTATATATTAACTTATAATCCAAGTTTTATTGTTTCGACTATTCTTTGGGCAATAATGGGATTTGGAATTGCTGGGATTGGAATGAGTGTAATGCATGATGCTAACCACGGTTCATATTCTCATTCAGAATTTGTAAACAAAATGTTGGGAAATACGCTCACTTTAGTTGGTGGTTCGGTTGATAACTGGAAAGTACAGCATAATTTATTGCATCATACATTTACGAATGTGGTTCATCAAGATGATGATATTTCTGATAAATTTGTCTTGCGTTTCTCACCTCATACAGAAGTAAAATGGTTTCATAAGTATCAGTATATTTATGCTTTCTTTTTCTATGGATTACAAACTATTTATTGGGTTTTTGTAAAAGATTTTCTTCAATTCAAACGCTATGTCATAAGAGGAGAAAAAAAATGGGTTACATTTATAAAATTAATGCTATCTAAAATTATATATACTTTTATTGTATTGATAATGCCTATCGTTTTTTTTGATATTCCTGTTTTGAATGTAGCCGTTGGTTTTTTGGTTATGCAATTTATAGCAGGATTAGTGCTTACCGTAATTTTTCAATTAGCGCATACAGTAGAAGGAACGACTCATCCACTTCCTAACGAAAAAAATGAAATTAAACAAGATTGGGCAATTCATCAAATGAACACAACCGTAGATTTTGCGCCTAAAAACAAGTTACTCTCGTGGTATATTGGTGGTCTTAATTTTCAAGTAGAGCATCATTTATTTACCAAAATTTGTCATATTCATTATCCAGAAATATCAAAAATTGTACAGCAAACAGCTGCTGAATTTGATGTTCCTTATCTACTCAATGAAAAATTTTCTGATGCCCTTATGGCTCACGTAAATGCTCTCAAACGATTTGGAAAAGAAGAAAGTGGGTTATTGGTTTAATTCTAAGACCATAAAAAAGCCTTACAAAAAATAAATTTTGTAAGGCTTTTTAGATTTAACTATTTATTAGCTAATCAATTTTGATTAAGGGAATAATACACCACGATAATCATTAGTATTAATCAATGATAATTTTGCATTATATTTTGCATTGATAGATTTAATAAATTCATTTCCAGCAAGTGCATAACCACGCTGAGTAAGATGAATTCCATCTAGACTAAATGCACCACCTGTTACGAAAGTAGGACTATATGTAACACCTTGATAAGAAAAGCCAGATATTACTTTACCAAAGAAGTCGTTAATATCTACATACGCATATTTTGAACCTGCTGCATCTTGGATAACACCATTATAAGCATCAATAGCTGCATTTACTTTTGCTTGTTCATCTACATCTAATACAAGACTTTCAGGAAGAACTGGAAGAGCTTGAAACTCTGGACTAGCAGTATAAGAAAGCACTGTAAGAAGAATTAAATCATCTGGAGTAGCCGAACGTAACCCTGTTGGATTAGTAGCACTAGGTGCACCTTGAATAACAAATGGATTTGCTCCTTCTGAAACTGATGGCAATGTAGCAAATATTGTCTCCAATTGAGCTTGTACATTTTCCTCAATAGTAGCTTGTATCTCTGGAGATTGCATACGTGTATCTACCTCTGCTTGTATTCCTGCTTGTACCAGTGGGCTTTGCATTTGTTCATCAATATTAGCTTCTATTTGCGCCTTTACCTCATCTGTTTCTAACTGATTTTGCACTTCAGCTTCTATTCCAGCTTGTGCTTCTGGTGTTTGAATCTGTGTATCTAGTTGAGCTTCAATAGCTGCCTGTCCATCAGAACTTGCAATAAAAGCATCTGCTGCAGCTTCTGCTGCAGTTTGTGAAGCACCTGCATCTAAGGCATTTTGTATAGCCTGTGCTCTAACAGCTGCTGTTACTTGAGGTCTTATTTGTGCACGTAAACCTCTAGTTACTCTAGCTCTAACAGTATCTGTTACAACTGCTGTTACACCTGGTCTTACTTGGTTTTCACGTACAAACTCTGTAACTCCTGCTGTTACCTGTTCTCTAACAACTGCTGTAACTCCTGCCACTACCTGTGGTCTAGCTCCAGCTTCTACTGTTGCACGAAGACCAGCATTAAGAGCTGCTGCTTGTGCAGCATCAATAACAAAAGCATTGTACGCTGCTGTTGTGAAATAAGGAGCAGCTAAGATATTAGGAATATTAGCAATTGCACCACCACTAGCACCATCCATACCAACCATGATTTTATCAAAGTCAGCTCTAAACTCTTCTACTGGAGTAATTTCATCTCCTCCTTGGTCGCCACCCGAAGTAGCATAACCTAAAACATCATTATTTCCAATCCAAAGAGTAAAAAAAGTAGGGTTTTGAGCTGCTGCCTCTCCTACTACTGTAGCTCCAGGGTTAGATGCAAAACGAGCATAAAATGGGTTTCCTTGTGATGAACCATAACCTACTTGAGTTAGGTTTTTTACTCTAGCACCTGGTACGCCTAAGTTTTGATAAGGTCCTCCACTAGCAATCGATGCAAATGCACTAGGGTCTGCAGCTACAGGAACAGGAGTAGGAGCACCATTGATTAATTGCAGTTGTAAATACCCACTACCATTACCTGTTGGCATTAGAGGAGTTGAGAAACCTGTTGCTCCACCTGTTTCTTGCATACTCTTCGCCATCATTTCAGGGTAAGAATTGATTTGTGCTTCACGATATACTCCACCATCTGCAAAACCTGCTGTGAGTGAGTTTCCTAAAGCTACATAGGTTGTAAAGTCTGCACTACCACTTACTGGGGTTTCGACTTCAATTTCTGGCTGACAAGCAAAAAGCCCCATAGTAGCGAGCATTGCTACACCTGTCCGGCGTGAGAAAAATTTTTTGTATAATTTCATAATGAATATATGCTAAATTATTGTGTGTTTTGAAATAATAAATAAATTAACAGCACTATAACTATTACGAATTAAAAATTACGACTTTGAATATAACCTGTTTTATTTGATAATCCATCAAAACGTATTTAATTCAATGTTATTTATAAACTGAATGATTTTTTTAAGTTATCTATGATTTTTCTGATAATTGACTTTAATCATTAATAACTAATCACTATTATTTTTTATTCAGCAGCCTTTGTAGAACCACCAAATTTGTAAGAAAGACCAAAGCCAAATATATTTGCACCTGCTTCGAAAGTTCCATCAATTCCCCCTGAGTTTGGTGCAGCTACATTTTCACGTTCTGCTTTATCTACTAATAGATAATGAACATCAATTGTGAAACGTTCTCCAACAGTATAGCCTAACCCTAGAGTATAACCAATTGTGTTTGCATCAGGAGTTTCTGGAGTTATATATCCATCATCTACTGCAGTTTGGTCGTAATAAATACCACCACGAAGAGCTAATGACTCGGTAGCCATATATTCTGCACCTAATTTGAATACAGAAGAGTTTTTGTAATTACGTTCTGAAACTGTTTCTGAGTTGCCTAATACAGGTGCATTATACTCAAATTTTAATTCTTCATAAGCTGACCAGCCTGTCATACTCCATTCTAAAGCAAGTTGTAGTTTGTCTGTTGGTTTTATACCTGCTCCTATTGAAAATACAGAAGGCAAAGGAAGAGTAGAGTTAAATTTATCTGCCTGAAATTGAGTTTGAACTAAGCTAGGAACAATAAAAGTGGCTTCACCATCTTCTACTGTCAAATCTACTTTAGAACGATAGTTTATACCTAAAGAGAACTTTTCACTTGCTTCATAATAAGCTCCAACATTGAAACCTACTGCAGGTGTTGCGCTTCCTTCTAGTGAAGCATAAGGTTTGCTTCCAGCTGGAGCTGCACTTCCATCTTTGGCGTTTACCAAGCTTCCATCTTGCCCTTCTAAAGGAGCACTACGTTGAAGAAAAACCGAACCAAATGCAATATCAAGACCAGCACCAATGCCGAACTTTTCAGAAACTTGATAACTTACTGTTGGTTGAACAACAAAAGCAGCTAAACTAAGTTCATTTAAAGAAAAACGTCCCTGCCACTCATCTCCCCAAGTTACTGTCGAACCAAAAGGAGTAACAACGCCTAAGCCTACATTAAGTTTTTCGTTTACACTATAAATACCATATAAGAAAAAAGGTGTACCAAGAGGAGAATCTGTTTCTGCTCTATATGTACTATTTGGAGCTGCATATTGAACGTTAGAACTTACAAAGTTTGCTCCCAACATAATAGAACTATTCTGCTCCATTGCCATTGCACCTGGGTTAAAGAAAAGGCTTGGCGCACCAGAACGAAATCCGACAGCACAGTTACCCATTGCCGTTACTCGGCTACCTTGCAAGACAACTTGATAACCACTTGCCATAGCATTTGAGCTTGAAAGAAGTACACCTGCACTTAGCAGACCTGCTCCAATGATGCCAGTGGTGGCTTTTTTGAGAAATTTTTTCATAAAATTATCACTGTTTGTGTGTGAATAAATAATTAATGATGTATTTGATTAATAAAACAAAAGAATAATTTTTCGGAAGTTTAAAAAAACAGCCTAAATACTTTTTACATTTTCAGTAGAAAGTAGTCTATTTTATTGTTAAAAGAATAAATTATCTTGCTTATTTTTACTGAAAAGGTATAAAAAATTCGGCTAACATACTAATTAACGAAATAAATTTGAGTATTATTTTTTTAATATGAATGATTTTAACACTAAAGTAACAAGATGAGAAGCTAGATATAGTACCCCCTCCTTAATTGAATTTCAAAAACAGGTATTTGTCAGCACAGCTTAAAGGTATCAGACAGATAGGTTACAAGTTTCGAAAAGTATTCTTGAGAAGTTGTTTAAGAATAGGTTTTGTACGTTTATTTGTTGGTGTCGCTACGCTAAAACACCAACAAAGGCTGGGTTATTTTTCCATAAAATTGGGTTTGTAAGTCCAATTCTATGGAAAAATTTACATTCTTAAACAACTTTTTGATTAAGTATTAAAGGTTAGAAAACTAAATTAAAAAATAGAGTTGTGAGATTAACTCACTATTTTTTTGATAAAATTGGGAAGACAAAAGGCAGCTTTATGAATTTCTTGATTGTAGTAAAATAAATCATCATAAAAACTAAGAGAAGATTTTTGAGAAGATTCTTTATTTTCTTCTGTATTTTTTGTGAAAATTTCTTGATTTTTACTCGCACATGCAAATCCCCACATTCCAGTTGGAAGAGAAGCCACCGAACTCAAATAAGGTAGAACAGTTTTGTTATCTTGATTGAATGAAAACACACTTTTTAAGGAACTAATAATACTTACAAAACGCTCTTGATGCCAACGAGGCGCATCACATTGAGTAGCTAAAATGCCATTATCACCTAATAAATCATATAACTTTTTGAAGAAAAATGTATCTAAAACAGGCTCTTGAATCGTATCAGCTGCATCTACAATTATTATATCAAAAGACTGTTTTTTATCCTCTTCAGAATAACTATTTAGGAATTGATTTGCCTCTGCAAAAACGAGTTCTAACTTTGGATTTTCTAATGCACTAGCAAGACCTTCAAAATGAGCTTGAGCAGCCTCTGTAACCGTTTTGTCTTGCTCAATCATTACTACTTTTTCTACAAAATCATAACGCAAGACTTCTCTTGCCGTTCCTCCATCTCCTCCTCCAATAATCAAAACTTTAATTCCTGTTTTTTTAGGTTCTGAATTAGTAATAGAATGGAAATTATCGTAAAAAGTAAAAGCAGGGTGAACAAGCATTTCGTGATATGCTGCTTCATCTTTTTGCGTAGCCACTACCAAACCATCTAAAACTAAAGCTTTCCCAAAAGCAAACGTATCAAAAACTTCTACTTTCTGAAACTGACTTTGTTTTTTGAATAATGAATTGCCTTTATGTTTGAGTGATAAAGCAAGATTTTCATCTCGCTCTGTAAACCAAATTTCTTTACTTATTTTACTTACTTCTTGATTTTTTTCTTGAAAAACAGGTTTTTCATTTTCAGTTATAGATTTACGATTTTGAAGAAGTGAAGAAGGTTTGTAGTCATTTTTTTTCAACAGTTCTAATTGTCCTCTTCGCATTTCTATGGTTGAACCATGACTTGCTTCAAGAGATTCTTTCAAAACAGTATAGCATTTCCAAGGGTCTGTACTTTCGCCACAAGTAAACAAATCAATAGAAGCAAAACCCCATTCTGGCCACGTATGAATAGCTAAATGACTTTCCTCAATTACTACCACACCTGAAACTCCATACGGCGAAAAATGATGAAAGGTAAGATTTATGATGGTTGCTCCTGCTTCTTGTGCTGCATTTTGCATAGCATTTTGTACGTGCGTAACATCATCTAAAAGTGCAGGTTTGCAATCGTAAAGTTCTACAATGACATGTCTTCCTAGTGCGTTCAAAGGCTTTTTTGATTTTTGTTTCTGTCGTTGGTAAGGACACCAACAACAGCTAGTTTTTTTACTTTAAGACAAATATAATTAATCAAATCTGATTTTATGAAAAAATAAATTCGACTGAATCATTAAAATTTTTCTCAAATACTGCTTTATCAAAAGGCTTTTCTTTTCCTTTTTCCAATCGTTGTATGAAGTCTTTACGAGGAATCATATCAGCACCAAACCTAGCCAAATGCTCTGTAAAAACCTGACAATCAATCATTTCAAAACCGTAATGCAATAGGTTTTTTATCAAAACTACAAAACCAACTTTTGAAGCATTATTTTCTAAAGCAAACATAGATTCTCCAAAAAAACAAGTTCCTACAATTTCTCCGTATAAACCTCCTACAAGCTTATCGTCTCTCCAAACTTCTATCGAATGAGCAAAACCTTCATAATGAAGATTTATAAAAGCCTGTTGCATTTCAGTAGTAATCCAAGTTCCGTGTTGATTAGGGCGATTATTCATCTTACAGTGCTGTATTACCCTCTCAAAAGCTGTATTTATAGTAACTCTAAATTCTCTTTTTCTTAAAATAGGTCTAAGACTTTTGGAGAACTTGAAGTTTTGGGGCAAGATAACAAACCGTGGATTAGGCGACCACCATAAAATAGGACTATAGTCCGAATACCAAGGAAAAATTCCATTATTATATGCTTTTTTAATTCGCTCTTCTGATAAATCTCCACCTACTGCCAAAAGTCCGTCCTCATCAGAATATTGAACAGGAGGAAAATCTAGTGTATTAGGATTAAGACGATAAGCCATAGAAAATATAAATTTAAAAAGAAAATAAGGTGTTGTTTTGTAAATGTAAATAACAAATTATTAGTGAGCAATTTAGTTTCACCGAACTATCTGTTTTATGATTTATGATATATCACTACGTCCTTGGGTTTGCCTTGGGTTTGCCTTGGGTTTGGAAAATACTTTTTGAAAGCAAATTTGTATTTAAACCCTAAGAGTCTTGAATACACTTAGGGTTTAAAACAACTTATGAAACAAATGCTTCAAATATATTTTCTAATACTTTTGCTGGGTCGCTGTCTAATCCAGAGTAGGTTTTGGAGCTTTGAATGATTGTACTTCTACTGGCTGTAAGCCAACCAAAACGCTCAGATAATTCTAACTGACCTATTTTCCCACTTGAAGAATTTCCTTCACAAACTAGTTTCCATGCTTTCAAATAATCATTCAATAACTCAAATTCTACTTCACAGGAAAATGCCTTTAGTTTGGTCTTACTAATGTTATATTTGATATCTAAGAATTTTTTTCGTTTACAAAAAACGATGACACCGACATTGAAGAATTCTTCTCGTTCTACTTTTGGAACAATTCTGATAATGGCGTATTTGAATGTAAATTTATCTTGCATATCTTGCTTCAGTAGCTTCTTTGACTAATAAATCAATATTGTTAAGTTTGGTTGTTATAAATTCGATGTAGGCTTCTCTCATTTCTTGAGGATTTAGACTAATAGATTCACTTGTTAGCCAGTCTTCTGGAATGGAATTTACAATATCAATAATTCTCTCTTGACTTAAAGCTTGTTTGATTTCTAAAGCAACCTCAGTTAGTTTTTTGGCTTTTTTTAGAAGAACATGGTCTTTGATAAGAGGGAATGTTCTGGTCAAGTGATTTCTCCAATTTTCCCAATTATGATGAAAATAAAAACTTGCTCCATTATCAATTATCCATAACTCATTATTCCAATGCAATAAATTAGTATTTTTGTCTGTTCGGTCAATATTAGTGATAATACTATCTAGTAAAACTACTTTAGAGGCAATCATCTCATCTACATCATTGACAAGTGGGTCGTAGGTAATGGCAGAAGATAAAAACTGTAAGCCCAAATTAAGCCCAACACTAAACTTTAATAAATCTTGAATTTCTTCATCGGGTTGAGTCTTGCTAAAGGATTCGTCAAGATTCATAAAAACTAATTCAGGAACTTTCAAACCTATTGCTCGTGCAAGTTCGCCTCCAATAAACTCAGCAATTAGAGCCATTTTTCCTTGCCCAGCTCCTCTAAACTTTAGGACATACAAAAAATCATCATCGCCTTTAACAATAGCAGGAAGAGAACCTCCTTCTCGTAAAGGTTGTAAATATTGAATAACCTCTAGGGTTCGAATGTCTGTTTTTTTCATGCTTACAAAATTAATCAAAATATAAGTCGTTTTGCAATTATTTTGAAAGTTTACTCTACTCTGCTTTTTATGTATTTAGCACGAGACCTTTTCACAAAAAAACAACTCTCAAAATTATAAATAATTTTGAGAGTTGTTTTATATAAAATCTTTTTTTGAAGATTAGATTACTTACGGATTCCTAATTCTTTGATGATAGCACGGTAACGCAATACATCAGTTTTGATAAGGTAATCTAATAAGCTACGACGCTTACCTACCAATTTCAAAAGCCCCAAACGACCTGCGTGGTCTTTTTTGTGTTCTTTCAAGTGTTCTGTAAGGTAGTTGATACGGTGTGTAAAAAGAGCGATTTGAGATTCTGCTGAACCTGTATCTTTTTTACTTTTTTGAAGACTATTTTTTTCAAAAATTTCTTCTTTTGCTGCTGGGGGTAAATATGCAACTCTTGCCATTTCTTATTTTATTTTGTGTACAAACTGTACGTTTTGATTAAATGCTAAGGTCAATTCTTTATCACACCATTCAGTCTTAGATTTATAGTTTGTGATTCAAAAACAAAGTTTTTCATTCATTTTTGACTAAATCCAACCTCGGCAATCATCTTTATAGATAACTGAATGGAGCGCAAAAGTACGACGTTTTTTTGAGAATTGCAATTTAATTAATATAAGGCTATCACGGTTTGTTACAGGTAATTCAGACATCCCGTATGAATATAAAAAAAACAACCGTGATAACATTTAATAATCTATATCTATTATTTCTTCTCCAGATTCTTCTTCAGGATTTAGTTTGAAAATAATGGGTAGAGTCATTCTTACTTTTACTATTCTTCCATTGTGGTAACCTGCTTTCCACTGTGGAGATTGTTGTAGTACTCTTACAGCTTCTTCATCACATTCTTTGTTTAAAGATTTCACAACTTCCACATTGGTTATATTCCCTTTTTTATCTACAATAAATTCTAGAGAAACACTTCCTTCTATTCCTTTTTTACGAGCCGATTCTGGGTAAACCAGACTATCAGAAACATATTCATAAAATTTACTCATTCCTCCCTTAAATTCAGGTGGAACATCCAAAAGTGTTACTTCGTGTCTCTTTTTAGAAGTATCTTGTAAAATAAGATTATTTTCTATTTGAAAACTCTCATTATAATTACCGATTCTAGGAGTAGAAAAAACAAATCCTGTACTTATAAAAAGTATTACCAAGACAAAACTGCTATATATTAATTTCATTTTTTTTTTAGTTTAATTTTCACGAATGATAAAATTAGTTATCCTTTTTTCTTCTTTTGAGCCTTTTTATATTTCTTGACTTCTTTTGGGTCTAATTTAAAAACAATTGGAATATTCATTCTTACTTTCACTTTTCTCCCTCTTTGTTCGGCAGGAGTCCACTGATTAGATTCTTCTAAAAGACGGATAGCTTCGGCATCACAGTCTGGAGAAAGTGATTTTCCAATACTTGTTTCAGTAATGTTTCCCTCTTTATCCACTACAAAAACAACAAATACTCGTCCCTCAAGTTCGCTTTCAAGAGCAGATTCAGGATATTTCAAGTTCTTTCTTACATATTTATAAAAAGCATCCATTCCTCCTTTATAATGAGCAGGTTTTTCTACTATTGTAAAAATGGATTCTTGTTCTGAAGCCTTGTCTAAAGTAAAAACAATAGGAATATTCATTCTTACTTTTACATTTTTTCCTCTTTGCTTTCCTGCAATCCATTTTGGAGAATTTTGGATTACTCGTAATGCTTCTGCATCAAGTTCTTTATCAACAGACTTCACTACTTTGGCATCAACAATACTTCCATCTTTATCAACTACAAACTGTATAAATACTTTTCCTGTAATATTTTTTTCTTTTGCATTTGGTGGATAGGTAAGGTTTTCAGAAATATATTTATAAAACTCATTCATTCCTCCCTCGTAGGTTGGAGACTCTTCGACAATAGTAAAAACTCGTTCTATCTCTTCTTCTTTAGAAGTATCTTGTAAAATAAAATTAGTTTGAGATTCATTATTTTTCTCAAAATCAATACTTGAAGAAGTAGAAAAAACAAATCCTGTGCTTATAAAAAAAGCAAGGAACAAAACAGAAGCACAAATAAAATTAGATTTCATATATTTTTACTTTAAAATGTTATATCTGACAAAGATAAGCATAAAATAAAAAAGTCAGAAAATTCAAATTTGAATCTTCTGACCTTCTTTAATTTCAGTTCACCTTCTAAAGAATATGCTACATTTTTATAATTTATAAGCGAGAGCCAACATCAAACCCAAGCTTTTCTTTCTGAATCTATCATTATCAAAAGCAAACTTGTCATCAGTTGTATATTCTGAAAACAGAAAACTAGCTCCTGCACAAAGAGCAATTTTATCGCTTATATCATAATGAGCATAAATTTCAGAGTTCAGACTTCCAATATCATAATCTCCTGTCAAGAGTAAATTGAAATTAGTAACCGAAGCATTTGAAGTAGTAGGTGGAATATTTTCACTGTACGAATAGAAAACACTTTCTTGGTCTTTGCCAAAACTAAAACCAATCGCATCAATATTAAAACCTACACTAAATTTTTTAGAAAATTGATACATCAAAAAGATAGAAGCGTTCAAAGAATTAGTTTGTGCATTAGGTAAAAATAAAGTATCTAGCTTTTCTTCATTTTGAGGAGTAAGAAAATTACCTTCCGAAACATCAGCAGGAGCAGTTACATAATCCACTTTTTTACCAAAATAGGAAGTAAGATGCGCTCCATAACCAATAAAAAATCGTTTTTTGAAAGCTACTGGATGCAGACGAGAATACGCAAAAGCAGATGAAAAGCCATCTTGATAAACTCCTAGCGAAAGGTTAAAATCAGAATAAATCTGATTTGTATTGACAGTTTCTGTTTCATCTTGTGAATAGCTATCATTAGCCAAAGAGAAAAAGAAAATCACAGAAGTAATGAAACTATAAAAAAATACTTTGTTCATAAAAGAGATTTCTAAATTGTAAAATGAATGAAATAGTTATGAATTATCTTTTCCTTTTTTTTATCTGTGTAGCTAAAATTGAGTTTCTTTATTTCAATCATTGCCAAGGTCAAAACAAATGGTTTAGTAAAAAGTGTCTTTTAATACAAATACAATTTTACTACACTACCTTTTTTTTACCGTTTTTTCTATATCAAGAATGCTAATCAAAGGAGTAAAAAGCCTTTATGAATAAAGAAAAACATTCTACTAAACTAATGAAAATAAGAATGTTTTGCTACTCTCTCGGTTACTTCTATTTTTTTAATCAAAAAAAAGCCACAAAACGATTACTCATTGTGTGGCTCTTCTACCGAAGCTATTAAAGTTTAGCTAGGACGATTCTCTAATTGAGGGAATAATATATCCTCAATATTAATCGTGTCATCGCAAATTTGACCTCCTCCTCTCATAATAAGATAGAATTTGATTAACTATAATACTTGGTATAGTAAACCTTGCCTACGTGTTTTCCGATGTGAAGGGTGGGTAGGAGATTCCCTTTCGTTTATATTTTTTACCGAAGCTACTAAAGTTTAGCTAGGACGGTTTTCTAATTGAGGGAATAATATATCTTCTATATTAATAATATCAGTTTCTGCGCCTGCCATTCTATTTTTCATAGTCATTATAATTTAATTAATCATAGTTTTTGGTATGATAAACCTTGCCTACGTGTTTTTCGATGTGAAGGGTGGGTAGGAGATTCCCTTTTGTTTATGTTTTTCTATCGAAGCTATTAAAGTTTAGCTGGGACGATTCTCTAGTTGAGGGAATAAAATATCCACAATATTTTGTTGACCATCATCAACATACCGAACTGATTTCATAATAATCTAAAATTTAATTAACTATAATACTTGGTATAGTAGACCTTGCCTACGTGTTTTTCGATGTGAAGGGTGGGTAGGAGATTCCCTTTCGTTTATATTTTTTATCGAAGCTATTAAAGTTTAGCTGGGACGATTCTCTAGTTGAGGGAATAAAATATCTTCTATATTTATAGTCTCAATATCACTAGGAGGTTGCATTCTATTTTTCATAGTCATTATAATTTAATTAATCATAGTTTTTGGTATGATAAACCTTGCCTACGTGTTTTTCGATGTGAAGGGTGGGTAGGAGATTCCCTTATTTCTTTATATGCTATTTGCTAATTTCTTTGTATTCAGTTAGATGTTTTTCTAATAATTTATCAAGCGTTTGATTTCCTTCTAATATAGAATACAAATACAAATCTTTGTATTCTCCATTGATGAAAACTCTATCTCTTATATGCCCTTCTCTTTCGAAACCAAATTTTTCTAAAAGACTTATTGTAGATTTATTTTCAGGCATTGTCTTGGCACTTATAGTGTGCAAATTCATTGTTTCGAAGCCAAACTTGAGAAGAGCCAAAAAACCCTCAATTGCTAATCCTGTACGCCAATATCTCTCAAAGAGTACTCCGTCTATTTCAGCTCTATGGTTCGTAACATCTACTGCATTGAAAGTACATATTCCAATTAGCTCATCACTTCCTTTTAGAGTGGCAACCCAAGGCATTGCCCATTTTTTCTTATAGAAATGATGCAACTTATCGATATATTTAACGGCATTTTCCAACGTATTTTCCTTCTTGTATCCAAGAAATCTTTTTACTTTCTCAGAAGATTGAAGCTCAAAAACTTTGTCTTGGTCTTCTAATCTTATTTCTCTAAGAATCATATTTCGTGTTTCAAGAGGAATGACTTTTTCAAATACTTTATGGTTTATCATTTTGGCTTGATAGTTTAATTCTTGTTGTTGATTACTTTCTCGTTACGAAACTTAAAGTAAAGAACGAACTATTTTGGTTGCTTTCGTTGATACAATTAACGGTATTTCACAAGAAAAAAGCTAAAAAATGGTGTGGACAAAGTGTGGACAGAATGAAAGAGTAGCATTTTTTTCGCTAAAAATATAATAAAAAGACTATTTTTTATGAAAAATAAAAGATTCAAGGAGGGCGTTCTCGAAAACCTAGCGAAAAAAAGAGTTTTATTTCATAAAATATAAAAAAAGCAATTCTGTAGTTTTAGCTACCGAATTGCTTTAGATTTTGAGTAAAAAAGAGTTTGACTGACTAATTTTCCTTATCTATTGCCTCTATTTTTTTATTCAATCTTGACTTGGCTTTGTGTACACTTCTAGGGTTTATATTTAGTAAGGTAGCTATTTCTTTGACAGACATATTGAGATGATAATAGGCAGACAAACGAATTTCATTTTTGGTAAGTGTTGGATATTTCTCGTTTAGTTCTTTAAAAAAGTTAGGATGTACTTCTTCAAAATGAATTTTGAAATTATTCCAGTCGCTATCTAATTGAATATCATTATTGATGACTGATTTTATTTCTTTTATTCCATCTTTATTTTGTGTACTAGAGTTTTTATAAGACAAACCTCGTATTTGCTTTTGGAGATTCGTCAGCATTTCATTTTTTTGATAGAGATAAAGCGAGTTGGCTGTTAGTTCTCTTTGATTGGCTTCTAGTTTGGCTTGTAAATCGGCTTTCTGTTTTGCTTCTTCTTCTATTTTTTGCTCTAACTCTGTTTTTTGACTGGCTTCTGATTTTATTTTGTTCTGTAAATCTATTTCTTTATTTACTGCCGTTGCCATATCAGCAATGATATGTTCGTTTTCTAATTCTATATATCTATTACGAGCCAGTATTTCTCCATTTTCTTTTTCCAATATTTCTGCTTGAAGTTGTTTTTCTTTTAGTTCGTCTTTTAGAAGGTTTATACGAGCTACCAAAGCAATAGCAAAAGAGAGCGTTTGCGAGAGAAGTGTAAGGTGTGGTAATAATTGTATAGATGAGGAGCTTGATTTGTATACGAGTAAATAAAGTGCAATAGACATTATACCCAATAAAGGTAGTGTATTGGCAATCAAGAAATAACGAGCTGGTTTGTAGCCATTTTTATAGGACATTATACCAACACTAAAAATCATCAAAATTATTATGCTGAAAAATAGATTAGAAATTAAAGCTAATGAATAGTATATATTCAATGATTTGAAAGAAGCTATAATTATAGCAAATAAGCTAAATAAAGATAAGAAGTAAGTAAGATATTTGAGTATAGTGTCCCAATATGGAAAATAAATATCTAGTTGTAAATAACTACGAGTGAATTGTATATAACCAAATAAAATCATCCAAATAAAACCAAAATTTAGAATATCTCTAGTCGTATAAGCATACAGCACTCCATTTGAATTTATTCCTATGTTATAAAAATTAAAAGGAAGTACAAAATTGAATACATCAGAAAATGCTGAAATATATAAAATAGCTCCTAGTAAAATTATTAGATAATACAAATAAGTATTATCTCTAAAAACAAAATAAATATATAAATTATAAATAAAGAAAAGTAACATAGCAATAGTAACTACCAACCAAGAAACTACTATAAACTGTTCCTTATTTTCATAGGCTTCTTTTGCATATATATAAATAGACAAGTAGATTGGATACTCTTGCTCGTTAAGTTCGTTTACCTTTGATTTGACATAAAACGTATTTATTTTATTAGGGTGTAGATAAACAGAAAAAATTCCTTCTATTCGTTTAAAATCAGTTATGGCAAGCCCTGCTTGAGTAGTTTTCCATTTTTCATCATCAAAATCATAATAATATAGAAGATTATTTATTTTTGGTGTTAAGCTAAAATAGTATTCTTTGCCATAAGCTGAGTTGTTTTGTATAGAAAATCTAAACCAACAGTATTCTTCAGTTTCAAATTTATAAGATTTAGGGTTTTCTTGAAACTCAAGTGTAGAATCATTCAAGATTTGTTCAAAAGTATAATTCTTATCCATCAAAATCTCAAAATCCTCTATTTTTTGTACTGGTTTATCTTCTAGTACATACGTATTTTGAGCAAATAAAAATGATGCTTTCAATACAAATAATAAGCTCAAAAAATAATTAAGTTTCATAGCCTATGATTTTTATGCTAGAGAAATAAAAAGCCTTTATGAATAAAGAAAAATATTCTACTAAACTAATGAAAATAAGAATGTTTTGCTACTCTCTTGGTTACTTCTATTTTTTTAATCAAAAAAAAGCCACAAAATGAGTAATCATTGTGTGGCTCTCCTGTCGTAACTAAAAGTTTAGCTAGGACGGTTTTCTAATTGAGGCATTAATATATCTTCAATATTAATAACACCTGTATCATCTGCTTCACCACTTGGAAGTCTCATAGGTTTGTATATTTTGATAATCATAATGATTGGTATGATTTACCGTACTTACACTTTTTCATAGTTGAGGGCTAGTAAGAAATTCCCTTATTATTGTTCTAGTTTTGCTAACTAAGCTCAAACTAGCTAGGACGGTTTTCTAATTGAGGCATTAATATATCTTCAATATTAATAATACCTGTACCATCTGCTCCACCACTTGGAAGTTTCATAGGTTTTTATATTTTGATAATCATAATGATTGGTATGATTTACCGTACTTACACTTTTTCATAGTTGAGGGGTAGTAAGAAATTCCTTTTTGATTTTTCTAATTTTGCTAACTAAGCTCAAACTAGCTAGGACGGTTTTCTAATTGAGGCATTAATATATCTTCAATATTAATAATACCTGTACCATCTGCTCCACCACTTGGAAGTCTCATAGGTTTGTATATTTTGATAATCATAATGATTGGTATGATAAACCTTGCTTACTTATTTTTCACAGTTGAGGGCTAGTAAGAAATTCCCTTATTAAAATTAACTGACCTCTTCATATACAGTCAAATATTTTTCTATTAGCTTATCAATCGTTTGATTTCCCTTTATTAAAGAATATATATACATATCTCTATATTGACCATTAATAAACATTCTATCTTTAAAATGTCCTTCTCTCTGAAAACCAAATTTTTCTAACAGACTGACTGTAGATTTATTTTCAGGATATACTTTTGCACTTACAGAGTGTAACTTCATTGTCTCAAAACCAAAGCGAAGTAGTGCCAAAAAGCCTTCAACACCTAGTCTTGTTCGCCAAAGTTCAGGTAGAAGTTCGCCATCTATTTCAGCTCTATGATTTTTTATATCAATAGGATTAAAACTACATATCCCCACTAATTCATCAGTTCCTTTTTTTGTTGCTGCCCAAGGAATTGCCCATTTTTTTTTGTAAAAATTTTGGAGCATTTCAATATATCTACTAGCATCTTCAAGAGAGTTTACATTTTGACGATAAATAAATCTATTTACAGCTTTACTAGAATGAAGCTCTAAGACTCTTTCTTTATCTGATAATTTAAGTTCTCTAAGTATTAGGTTTGGTGTTTCAAGAACCATAAATTTTTCAAATACTTTTTGGTTGATTTGGTGTATCATATTGAACTTGAGAATTAATTATTTGTATTAAAATGCTTTACTAACTTTAGAAGAAGCTAAGTAGAAGCAACTATTTTTTTTGCTGTTGCTTTCGCTGATTCCTTTGATACAAGTAACGAGATGAACACAAAAAAAGCTAAAAAAAGGACTGGACAGCATATGGACAGCACGAAAAAAAGTGTCTTTTTGGTTTAAAAATATAATTAAATTTATTTTTTATATAAAAATAACATTATTTTTGAAAAATTTATATAAGAACAGACAACTAAATTTCGAACTCTTGTTTTTTTATTAGACATCAAAAAAAGCAATACCATAACTTTCATTATAGTATTGCCTTTAATTTTGAGTGTAAAAAAGAATTTGACGGATTAATTTTCCTTATCTATTGCTTCCATTTTTTTATTTAATCTAGACCTAGATTTATGCACACTTGAAGGATTGATATTGAGTAGAGTTGCTATTTCTTTAGCTGTCATATTGAGATGATAATAGGCAGAAAGACGAATCTCATATTTAGTAAGTGTCGGATATTTTTCATTCAATTCCTTAAAAAAATTAGGATGTACTTCTTCAAAATGAACTTTAAAATTATCCCAATCACTCTCTAATCGAAGGTCATTTTTGATAGTTGATTTTATTTCTCTGATTCCTTCTCTGTTTTGAGTGGTGGTGTCTTTATAGGATAAATTTCCGATTTGCTTTTGCAGATTTGTTAGCATTTCATTTTTTTGATAGAGATAAAGTGAGTTGGCTGTAAGTTCTCTTTGATTGGCTTCTAGTTTTGCTTGTAAATCGGCTTTTTGTTTTGCTTCTTGTTCTATTCTCTTTTCTAACTCTTCTTTCTGATTTATTTCGACTTTCATTTTTTCTTCTAACTCGGCTTTGTTGTTTACTGCTGTTATCATATCAGTCATAATATATTCGTTTTCTAATTCTATATATTTATTACGAGCTAATATTTCTTCATTTTCGGCTTCTAGTTTTTGTGATTCTAGTTGTTTTTCTTTGAGTTGGTCTTTTATAAGATTGACACGAGCTACTAAAGCCACAGCAAAGGCTAAAGTTTGAGAAAGAATGGCAATATTAGGAGCAAGACTTGGTATAAGATAAACTTTCACACCTATTCCATTGACAATTTCGTACAAGAAAAAATAAATAACTAACGCTACTGTAATTAGTAAAGGAAATGCGTTAGCTATCAAAAAGTATTTGGCTGGTTTATAACCTTTTATTGCTGAGAGTATGCCTACACAAAGAATAGATAGGATAACAATACCAATAAGCAAATTCTCTAAAAACAATAAATAGATATTGTAATAATTAGCACCTAATATCAGACCTATAAGTAGGAAAGAATAGCAGACACATATCCACAATAAATAAGTCAATATTTTATTCCAAAGAGGCAGGTAAGTAGCAAGTTTTAAATACAAACAAGTAAATTTTGTAATCCCCATCAATATTAAAATGAGACCAATTCGTATCACAACAGCATTACTATCAAAGAAAAAAAATGAGCCATTTGACATTACTTCTATACTCAACCACTTGATAGGAAGAAAAATATTAGTATGATTACGGACACTTGTTATGTATATCAAACTACCTATAAGTATAATCAAATAGTATAAATATACTCGGTCTTTAAAAATAAAAAAAAGATAGGTGTTATATAAAAAGAAGAATACCAAAACAGAACAAGTAGAAATCCATAAAATAAGCATAAACTGTTCTTTTTCAGTAAAAACGTGTTTTTTTTCTAAAGAAAGAGTTATAGGAACAGGATAAGGTTGTTTTGATAAATATTCTACATTTACCTTTGTAAAAAAAGTAGTTATACTATTGGCACGAAATAGACAGGGAAATACATTAGGTTGTCTTTGATAATCTGCTACTTTTAGTCCAGTAGTAGTTTGTGTCCAAGTATTATTTTCAAAATCAAAAGTATATAAAGTATTTTCAATAGTAGGAAATACACTCAAGTACATTTGCTTAGAATATGGAGAGTTATTTTTTATACTACAACGAACCCAATAATAGTCGCTTTCTTTTGTCTTTTGAAAATCTACTTCTTCAGGATTTTTGATAAATACCAAAGAAGTGTCTGTCAGAATTTGTTCAAACGTATAATTCTTATCAGGCAGAATCTCAAAGTTTTGTGTTCTTTCAAAGTCTTTATTTTTCAAAAGAAGAGGATTTTGAGCAAACAAAAGTGATATGTTTAGCACAAATAACAAAGTCAGAACGTAGTTTAGTTTCATAACCTATAATTTTTATGCTAAAGAAATAAAAAGCCTTTATGAGCAAAGAAAAATATTTTACTAAACTAATGAAAATAAGAATATTTTACTACTTGTTCATAAAAGATATTTCTAAATTGTAAAATAAAGGCTATTACGGTTTGTTAGGGGGAATTCAGACACCCTGTCTGAACACAAAAAACAGCCTTTATTTGTCTTAGTCAGTTTAGAAGACTGACATACAAAATAACTGTGATAATGTTTATTGTTTAAAAGTAACTTTGATAATAGATTAAGAGTCTTGAGATACAGATAAAATAATTTTTCCTTTATTCTGATTGTCCTCCATGTGTTTATGTGCGTATTCTGCTAACGACCAATCAAAAATAGAATCAATGATAGGTTTTAATGTTTTGTTTTGAAATAATGGCAAAGCAAATTCTGAAAACTGTCTTGTAAGCTCTCTTTGGTACTCCAAAGAACGAGAACGCAGCGTCGAACCTGTAATCTGAATTCTTTTTATCAAGATTTTTGAAAGGTTTGCATTTTCTAATTTTGCGCCACTCATTGCTGCCAAAACTGCTAGTTGCCCATCAACAGCAATACAATCAATATTTTGTTTCCAATAATCTTTACCTATAAAGTCGATGATATAGTTTACTCCCTTATCATCAGTTTTTTCTGAAATTACTTTTGCAAAATCTTCATTTTTATAATCAATGATTATATCAGCACCTAGATTTTGACAGAACTCATGTTTGGATTTTGAAGCTGTAACAAAAACTTTCATTCCCAAAATTTTACAAATCTGAATGGCTGCCGAACCAACACCACTAGCACCTGCATGAATCAAAATTGACTTTTGATTTCCTACATTTTCATTTTCATTCCCAACTCCTAATTCCTCATTCCTAGTTCCTGTATTTTCATTTCCTAATAACGTCCAAAAAATAGTCTGAAAAGCTGTCAAAAATACTTCTGGAATTGCAGCAGCTTCTTCAAAAGAAAAGTGTTTTGGTTTTGAGATTGCCATCTGGGCATCAATGATAGCAAACTGGGCATATCCTCCTCCTCCAATAAGTCCAAAAACTTCATCACCAACTTTATGATTGGTTACTTTTTCTCCAATTTCTACTACTTCTCCTGCTATTTCTAAACCTAAAATTTTTGATGCTCCTTTTGGTGGTGGATATTTTCCTGCTCGTTGTAAGAGATCGGCTCTATTCAACGCTGTTGCTTTTACTTTTACCAAAACTTCATTTTCTTTTGGCTTTGGGTTTTCTGTTTCTTCTATTTTTAAAGGTTCATTTGGGTTTTCAGAATTATGTAAAACAGCTTTCATAGTTTTTTTAGTTTGGTTGCAAGATTTCTTTTTTAATTTCTTCGCCAAT
Organism: Bernardetia sp. ABR2-2B; assembly: GCF_037126435.1. Taxonomy (GTDB): domain Bacteria; phylum Bacteroidota; class Bacteroidia; order Cytophagales; family Bernardetiaceae; genus Bernardetia. Next base: position 2,223,637 of record NZ_CP147020.1, read on the forward strand.
TATCACAAATAATAGCCGTAGCAACGGCAGCATTTAAAGATTCTGCATTTTCTTTATTCTTTGGCGCAAAACTAGGAATTGTAACTTTATTCAAAATTTCTTTTCCTAGTTTTTCTGATATTCCGTGAGATTCGCTTCCAATAACTAAAATCCCTTTTTGTGGAAATTTGGTTTGATGTACGTTTTTTCCATCTAAAAAAGCACCAAAAGTATTTCCTTCTGCTAGTTTCAAAAAGTCAAATTCATTTCCGTAATGCACACGTACACGCAGAAAAGAACCCATAGTAGAAGAAAGCGTTTTTGAGTTGTATAAATCAACTGTTTGTTCAGAGCAAAAAATATCTGCTATTCCATACCAATCTGCAATTCGGATAATTGTACCCAAATTACCGGGGTCATTGATATTTTCTAAAAGTAAAGCTAGACTTTCTAGTTTTTTGGGAACTGTTAAAAAAGGAATTTCTACCACAGCAATCGCAGCATTATTAGACTTTAAAGAACCTGCTTCTGAAAGTTGTCTTGGAGTAGATAAAATAATTTCAAAATCAGTATCTGAACCACTTACTTTATCATTCAGAACATTTTGTTTTTTTAAACTATCTAAAAACTCTTGTGTAATAAAAAGTTGTTTTATTTTGTAATCTGAATTTGTTGCTTTAAGTGTCTCGGTAGTTATTTTTGCACCTTCTATCAAAAAGCAATTTTCTTGTTTTCGTACTTTTTTCTGTTGAAATGAACGTAGAAATTTTCTTTGTGCGTTTGTCATAATTTTTTCTTAAATCTGTACATAAAGAATTTTCTTAGTCTCAAAAAACTCTTCTTCAAACATATCACTCAAATTATATAATCTAAAAAAGTGCTTAAAATCAGCTAATTCTTCCTTCAAATCTCCTCCTTTTAGAGCTAAGATTCCGTGTTTGAACTCATCTTTTTCTACTAATGAAGGTTTATTTTTTCGTAGTGCAGGTTTTATCCAATGATAGAGTTTTGAAGTTTGGGCAACGGCACGAGTAACAGCAAAGTCATAATTATTTTTCTTCGCTTTCTCTACTCTCATTTGTTCTGCCACTACATTATCTAACCCAATTTCTTTCGCCACTTCTGTTACTACTCTAATTTTTTTTCCGATAGAATCCATCAAATGAAATTGTGTTTCTGGAAAAAGAATAGCCAACGGAATACCGGGAAAACCTCCACCTGTTCCAATGTCAATAACATTATCATTTGGGTCAAATTCAACAATTTTTCCGATACTCATCGAATGCAAAACGTGTCTTTCATAGAGGTTTTCTACATCTTTTCTTGAAATAACATTTATTTTTTCGTTCCATTCAGCATACAAATTTTGTAAGGCTGCATACTGCTCAAGTTGTTTTTCTGTAAGATTGGGAAAATAACGGGTAATGATTTCCATTGAGATAAGATTGATTTTTTGAAGTGATTGATGTCATTTGTTTAACCGTCAACGAGGCGTTGCCGTCGTTGAGGAAAGTAGTATTTATTCATTTTCTTCTACTCTTTTTTTATATTCTTTGTAGTGTTCAGTTTCTTTGTATTCCTCTCTCAAAATTCCTTTTGTTACATACATATTCCAAATTCCTTTTTGCTTTGTTCTTGCTTTTTCTTGTAGTTTTCCAAATTCTTTTGCGAATTTTATAGTAAAAGCATGGTTTCTTATCCACCCATAACCTTCTTTCAAAAGTGTTGCATTCAGGCACTCTCCAGAAGGAAAATAAATATAGGCTAGATGCTTTTCAAATTTATCAAAAAGCTGCTCATCAAAAACTAAAATGATATTTTTATCTGCATTAAACCTATCTTCTGTATAGGCTAAGGCTTCTTTTCCAAAAGGAGCTTCATCGATATACAAAGAAGCACGGCTTTCAGGCGTATCGACACCAATCAGACGAACTGTCCAACTTGTTTCGCTTTCATCATTTACAGAAAGAGATGTTGAGGTTTTGTTTGGCTGATTTTTATCCTTAGGAATTTCTACGACAATCGTATCTCCTTCCAAAACTTCTAAAACAGTTGTTTTGACAGCTTTATCAGAAAAATTAGTCAGTAAGAAAAGCATAATTTTTTTGCGAAATACAAGTAAAATTATCACTACAATAAGTAATGCACCTAAAATACTTCCATACAAGACATAGTTTATTGGTTCTTCCATTTTAAAATTGAGGATAAAAGCAGATAAAATAAGACAAATCAGATTTATACAAGTTGCCCAAAAATAAGCATTTCGTTATAGATTAGATAGTATTTTTTAAATTAAATTCTCAAAGACATATTAGTTTAATGACTTATCTTCATTTTCTGCATTCGTTTCTGCCACAAAATAAAGAGGACGATTCTTGACATCTGTATTTATTCTGCTGATATATTCTCCAATAATTCCTAAGCTAATAAGCTGCACACCTCCCAAAAACATAATACTGACCATAATAGAAGACCAGCCATCTACATAACCTGTAACAACAAAATACTTTGCAATAAAAGAATAAATTATCATCAAAAAAGCAATCGCAGAAACCACAAAGCCAGAAACAGTAACAAATTTGATAGGAACATTTGAGAAAGCTGTAATTCCATTAAGTGCAAGATTTATCATTTTTTTATATGAATACCCTGTAACTCCTGCATTTCTTTCGGCTCTATCATATTCTACATAGGTCTGATTATAACCAATCCAAGCAATTTGTCCACGCAGAAATTTATGATTTTCTTTCATTTGGCGAAGTCCGTTCACTACTTTTTTATCCATAATTCTGAAATCTCCAGTATCGACAGGAATTGGAAAAGAAGTAATCTTGGAAAGCAAACGATAAAATGTTTTGGCAGTTAGTTTTTTCAAATATCCTTCTCCTGCTCTTGCTCTTCGTTTGGCATAAACGACTTGATAACCTTCTTTGAGCTTTTCCCACATTGGTTCGATAAGCTCTGGTGGGTCTTGCAAATCAGCATCAATAATCACAACCATATCTCCTTTACAATAATCCAAACCTGCTGAAACAGCAATCTGATGACCAAAATTTCGGCTCAAATCAATAAATTTCACATTACTATCTTCAAGAGAAAGCTCTTTTACAAGTTCTAATGAATTATCCTTGCTTCCATCATTTATAAAAATAAGTTCATACGTTTTTGCCAAATTAGAAACTACTTTAGTAAGTCTTTCATGAAGCAAATGAATATTGAGAGATTCGTTGTAGATAGGAATAATGACAGAAAGCTGGGTCATGAAAATGATGAATTATGAATTGTAAATGATGAATGAATGCGAATGCAAAAGTACGGATTGTTTTTTAGTTAGAATCAACTAAATTCATTAACAGTAAAATTATGAAAATAGTAAACTGCACTAATTTGGGTATATTTGTAGTATAATATAAAAATATTTATAATTTTTCATCTTTAACTCTATTTTCTAAATTAATACTATGCGTTTTTTATACTCTACAATCATATTATCATTTGTACTTATAACTTTACTTTCCTCTTCTTATACTGAAAAAAAATCAAAACTCCCTTACCCTTCTCCTACTAATGCTAGACAGGTTATAGAGAATTATATTGCAGCCGTTGGAGGAGCGAGTAACTTACCAATTGGAAGAACAGCAAAATGTATTATGACAGCATATGCTAACGGAGATAGCACAAAAAAAGAGGTTCTAAAAATCAATGGAAAATTCAACTGTGAATTACTTGACAATGGACAGACTATAATACAAATAGATAATGTTGGTATTTCAAAAACGCCAGAGTATATTATTGCACTGCCTCAAAAACAACTACAAGGAAGTAAAGATGCTCTTTACATAATAGGAGAACAAGCATTATTAAAAGAGAATAAAAAAATGGAATTTCTAGGTGAAAAAAAACAAGGAGATTCCATAGAAGTATATCGTATTAAAGTAATAGGAGATGATGGTAGAAGCGATATTAGAGAATTTGATAAAAAAACTGGTCTTTTGACAAAGATAATAGATACTTATTTTACGTCTAATTTCAGCGATTATAGGAATATTTCTGGTATTTTGATCCCTTTTAGAATAGAAATAACAGGGCAAATTTCTATGACAGTAATCCGTAATAGTTATGAATTAGATATTCCAATCAAAGAAGAAGAGTTTTATTGGAATAATGAAGAAGATAAAAAATTAATAGGAAGTTGGACAGCCATTATACCAAGAAAAAATACATCTCAATCTGATTTCTTCGAGCTAGTCTTAAATACTGATCGTAGTGCAAATCAGGGAACAGGAGTTATCTTACCTAATGGAAAAAAAGAAACAGCCAGTTTTGCCTCTGTGCCTATTGCTGGTTGGGACTTTAATCAAGACACACTCAAATTATTCAGTATAAACCCTAGACACCGAAATATTCAAACTTACTACTGGAAATTTGAAAATCAAACAGACACTTCGTTTACAGCTTATTACGTTGATCCAGAAATGGATAGAATATTAGGAAAGGACAAAGAGAATTTCACTCCTATCAAAATGTTCTTCACAAAAAAATAAACCTTAGTAATAAAAATTTATTCCACCCAAATATTATAAAACATAACCATTTCACAAAAGTTCTTTAAGCTGGACAAAAAACTATTTGGTTTTTTGTTTGTATTTTTGCAAAATATTATTCTCATTTCAGATGTTATTTGTCTTTACTTCTAACTTCTGAAATCTAACTTCTAACTTTATTATCATGGCAGTTATAGACATAGACGACTCAAACGTAAAAGAAAATTTGAACCAAAACGAAAAAGTAATTGTAAAATATTACGCAGGTTGGTGTGGCTCGTGCCGACTTATCAAACCAAAATATAAGCGTCTTTCTAATGATGAGCGTTTCGAAGGGATTACTTTTTTAGATACTGATGCAGAACACAATCCAGAAGCTAGAAACTTAGCAGGTGTAAAAAACTTACCTTATTTTGCTATTTTCAAAAATGGAGAGTTTGTAGAAGGAGTTTCGACAAGCAAAGAAGAGGGAATTGTTGAGCTTTTGGAGAAATTGTAAAGTAGGTGACACTTTGAAAGTGTCGTAACAACAATTCAATAAATTATTTTATTTACCAAAATAAAAACAGTTTAAAACTGTTTGCTACTTATACTATGAAATTACCAGTTATAAAACAATTAGTAGAAAACCATTCATTAGAAGACCTCAAAAAAGCTGAAATGGCTATGGAAGAAGGCGAAAACCCTACTTTTGAAGTAAAAGGCGAAGACGAAGGCGAACAATTTACACACGTAATTGCAGCCGTTTGGGTAAAAGAAAAAATGGCAACAGATGGCATTGATGCTCGTGCTGCTATGCGTGAATATACGCAGAAAGTTAGAAATTCAATCTCCTGAATTACGAATTTTCAATTACGAATTACGAATTGGAAATTACATTAATACGATATAATAGTAGATGCACAGCTACTTAACAATAAACTATGAAAGATAACATTATTCAGAAAAAGAGCTTTGATTTTGCTATCCGAATAGTGAATGCTTATAAGTTTTTAGTTTCTGAACAAGAATATGTTTTGTCAAAACAATTATTACGTAGTGGAACTTCAATAGGTGCAAACGTAGAAGAGGCTATAGGTGGATATTCTAGAACCGATTTTGGTTTTAAATTATCCATTGCATACAAAGAAGCTAGAGAAACACTTTATTGGATTAAACTCTTAGAAGCAACTGACTATCTTTCAGAAGAAATGAGTAAAAGTCTGATTCAAGATGCAGAAGAAATCTGTAAAATAATTGGTAAAATACAGGTTTCTTTGAAGAAGAATAACAAATAAATCAGTAAAGCTGAAAATTATGATTTTTCAATTTGTAATTTGTAATTGACAATTCGTAATTAAATAAATCGTTTTTAGTGGACTTTGAATCCACTTCAAAAAACAATACTATGAATATAAAAACAAAAAATCCAGAAAACCCTAATTCGAAAGGAAGAGTTTTGGTCGCCATGAGTGGTGGAATTGATAGTTCATTGGCAGCCGTTTTGCTGCACGAACAAGGGTATGAAGTCATCGGAATGACAATGAAAACGTGGGATTATGCTGCTTCTGGTGGCAATATGAAAAAAGAAACAGGCTGTTGTAGCTTGGATTCTATCAATGATGCCCGTTCTATTTCGGTTGATTTGGGTTTCCCTCATTATATTTTGGACATTCGTTCCGAATTTGGCGATTACGTCATCGATTATTTTACAGAAGAATATATGGAAGGCAGAACGCCAAATCCATGTGTGCTTTGCAATACGCATATCAAATGGGATGCACTTTTAAGACGTGCCGATAATTTGGGTTGTCAGTATATTGCGACAGGTCATTATGCCAATATTAGAGAGGAAAACGGACGTTTTATAGTTTCAAAAGGTGTCGATACCAAAAAAGACCAATCGTATGTTTTGTGGGGCGTTTCGCAAGAAAGTTTGAGTAGAACAATGCTTCCTTTAGGAAATCTTACAAAAGCACAAATTCGTCAAATGGCTTTGGATAGAGGTTTTGATGAGCTTGTCAAAAAATCAGAATCATATGAAATATGTTTTATTCCAGATAATGATTACCGTAGCTTCTTGAAAAGAAGAGTTCCAGATATGGACGAAAAAGTAGGAAAAGGAAATTTCATAATGACAACTGGAGAAGTAGTCGGACAACATGAAGGTTATCCGTTTTATACAGTCGGACAGCGCAAAGGATTAGGAATTGCACTCGGCGAACCTGCTTATGTAGTTGAGATTAAAAAAGATACCAATGAGGTTATTTTAGGTTTCAAAGATGATTTGTATAGAGATGGAATGATTGTCAAAAAATTAAATCTTCAAAAATATGCAAACATTGAAGGCGATTTGCTGACCACTACAAAAGTTCGTGTACACCACGCAGGCGCACCAGCAACCATCACACAAAGCGAAGACGGACAAGAACTTACCGTTCTTTTTCACGAGCCTGTAGATGCCATTGCCCCTGGACAGTCTGCCGTTTTTTATGATGGCGATGATGTAATTGGTGGAGGTTGGATAGTTTCTTCCTTCCAACAAATTGGAAACGAACGCATAGAGAAAAATTTGTTTCCTACGGAAGTTTATAAGCCTAAGACGGTTTAAGATTATTACTTCTACCCTTGTTAGTTTCTTTATTTTTATGGAAATTGATAAGGGTATTTCTTTATAAGAAATGGCACTAAATTTTTAGCTATATTTTATTTTACTCAAAAAAGCAAAAATATGGATTCAGAAAAATATCCAAGTTTAGCTTGGTGGATTAATACACAAGGCTGGATAGAATTAGGAGTTTCTCAAGAATATAGTTCTTTAGTTAGAGTGTTCTATGAAGATACTTTATGTCATGAAGATGAAGATTCTTCTTCTTTAGATTCTGCATTAGAAAAAGCTGAATCTTGGCTTTCAGGCGAATTACTAAATAGATTTGGGGAAACAACTCCACCTAATTATGATGAATTATCAGATTGGTTAGACAAAAGTTGGTAATAAAACTATTATTTATTAGATAAGAAAAACTTATGGATTCAGATTACGAAGACAAGCTAGTCAATGTAGAAAATAATGTTCAAGATGAAACTTCTTTAGCTTGGCAGAAACACTAGCCGTTGTCGGTGTTTAAGCGTAGCGACACCGACAACAAAAACTACCCAAAAATCTATGGAAATAACAATAAAGAATTACTCAAAATGAATTTTGTGCGGTCATGAAACGTTTTTTGCAAGTGTTCTTGTTGGTGTCGCTGCGCTAAAACACCAACAAGGGCAGAGGAAAATACCTATATATTTTTACCTTGTAACAAGAAGTTTGTCACTTGATAAATGAATCATAACATAAAAGCAGAAGCACTAGCCGTTGTCGGTGTTTAGGCATAGCGACACCGACAACAAAAAACTACCCATAAATCTATAGAAATAACAATAAAGAATTACTCAAAATGAATTTTGTGCAGTCATGAAACGTTTTTTGCAAGTGTTCTTGTTGGTGTCGCTGCGCTAAAACACCAACAAGGGCAGAGGAAAATACCTATATATTTTTATCTTGATAACAAGAAGTTTTGTAACTTGATAAACCAATCATAACAGAAAAGCAGAAGAACTAGCCATTGTCGGTGTTTAAGCGTAGCGACACCGACAACAAAAACTGCCACAAATCTATGGAAAACGAAGATGAAGAGTTATTCGAACACATTTATCCTAACTTTTTTACGGCTACAATTTTAAACTGGTTACCTCTTTTGAAGCTAGATAAATACAAACAGTTGATTATTGATTCATTAGCTTTTTTGGTAACTCAAAAAAGAGTAAAAGTGTATGCTTTTGTGATTATGCCTAATCATATTCATTTGATGTGGAAAATTTTAGCACCTTATCGTTTGTCAAATGTGAAGCGTGATTTTTTTAAATTTTTGTCCAATAAAATCAAAAAAGACTTAAAAGAGTTTCATCCTAACGTTTTACCTCGTTTTGAATCAACTCAAAGCGACAGAAAATATCAGTTTTGGCAGCGTAACCCTTTGCCTATTTTTCTTTATTCTAGGAAAGTGCTAGAACAAAAATTAGATTATGTTCATCACAATCCAGTAAAAGGAAAATGGATGTTGGTAGGTTCTTTAGAACAATATAAATGGAGTTCTTTTAATTTTTATGAAGAAGAAACAAATGATTTTGAATTTTTATCGCATTATATGGAGCAGTATGAGTAATTTTGTGCAAATGTTCTTGTCGGTGTTGCTTCGCTAAAATACCGACAAGGGCAGAAAAACTTTTGCTTTCCATATAAACAATACATTATGAACAAATACACAAAAATTCTACTTTCGTTAGCCTTCTTTGTCTTTTTTACTAATTCAGTTTTTGCCCAAACGACAGATACAGAATTTTATGATTCTTGCTTAGTAGGAAGGGAAATAAAAGAACTTAGAGATGTGATGGATACTACAAAAGTAGCTATTTTGTATTTTGGTGTAAATCCTCAAAATCGTAAAGATATGAGAGAAATTAAAAAACTATTCAAAAAGGGAGTAAATGCTATGGATATAGCAGATTTGGCTGTAAAAGATAATCAATTGAACATGTTGTATATCAAAAACTTATATGTGCTTAATGAAAAAGAAAAAAATGAACTTTATAGTATAATTACAAGCAAAACAGGGGATAAAGAAGGACCTAGAACAACTGCTTTTTGTTATGAACCTAACCATGCACTTGTTTTTTTAGATAAAAATGATGAAATAAAATTTGAAATAGAAATATGTTTTAAATGTTTGATGGCAGTAATGCCTTTATCTAACTTCCCACTAGATAACTTTTGTAGAGAAAGCTGGAATAACTTAGAAAAATTTATTTTAGAGAGAAATCCAGAAATAGACAAATAGTTCTCTATAAAAAAACGAACGGTTCACACAAAAGCAAACCGTTCGTTATAGAATTAAATTCGTAATTACTCTTATTCTCTAAGCAAAGAAACCCAACCTTTCAAAATCAAAACTTCATCAGTTGGATTTAAGCGATTGAAAGTTACTTTTACTTGGAAAAAATACATTCCAGAAGGCATTGCTGTTCCGTTGTTATTTTCTCCATTCCAATCAATAAAGACATTATTATCTTCTTCACTATTGGTTTCAAAAACAAGTTGTTCCCAACGACTATAAATTTTGGTTTCTACACTTTTTACAAAAGCAGGACAATCTAAGGCTCTAAAAGTATCATTTATTCCGTCGCCATTTGGTGTAAATACATTTGGTAGCGCATAATTCGGACAGTTATCATTACAAACTTGATTGCTAAATGTACTCTCATTTCCAGAAGCATCCACAGCCGTAACCACATAACAACCTGCCACAGAACGAACCTGCTCGTGTATAAAAGTAGTATCAGTAGTATTGACTAAAAGCTGCAACGAATCATTAATTTGAGCTTTAAAGTATAAATTATAACTACTCACTTCCAAATCACAATCAGGCGAATAATCATTTTGCCATCTCAAATTATTTCTAAAAAGAGAATCACTACAATAAATTGGGTCTTCAAAATTGATGGTTTCGCAAATCAAAGAATCTAAAAATAATGTCGTTGGCGAACAAGGAGGCGTTTCATCTAGTGGAACAATACAAACTCGTTGAGATTTATTCAAGAGTGGTTCTGGCAATCCTTCCTCGTTATAACTTCCTTGTGTCGTAACAAAATAACAATATTCTGTTTTATCTTCCAGTCCTGTATCTGTATAAGAAAACGAACCACTAAAGACATTTATACTATCCAAAAGAACAAAATCAGTTCCATCAGCATCCGTTTGGCGATAAATATAATGTTGTGGAAAACGTGAATCTGTATTATTCCAAGGCACTTCTGCACTCCAATTTAAAGTAGCTGCATTTACCAAAGGCGTTGCATTTAATCGAACCGAACTAGCCACAGCAGAAGAATCTACCAAACTATTATTTGAATAAAAAAGAACTCTATAATTATAAACTTCTTCTTCTGTATTCAAATTTATATCTCTAAAAGTCGTATCATTTTCTGCAAAACGAGTTCCTAATTGAGTATAATTTTGTGTTCCTGAAAAACCATCGGCACGGAAAAGTTCGTATTCATACGGTCGTGGAAACTGACTTTCTACAAGGTCTTGAGGTTTTGTCCATTCTACTTGCATTTCTCCATTTTGTGTGTTTGTTTCTTCTACACTTACCTTTGTGATGTAGGGTGCATTAGTTGGAATGATTACACAAACCTCATCAGAAACATAACTTTCTCCTCCTGCTGGGTTTGGGAATTTTGCAAAAATACGATAACAATATGTTTTTCCTCGTTCTAACCCTTCGCCATTATTATCATCTAAAAAGAAACGATTTCCTATTTCGTTTGTTCCAATTTGTGTATAACCTGTAAAAGCTGGTAAGCCTGTTTCACACGTATCAGGATTGAACTCAAAAGAACCTGTTCTTCGCCAAATCGTCATTTCACTGGCATTCGGACATTGATAAGAAAACCAACTTAGTGAAATACTATTATCAACTGTATTTGCTTCTGCAATAAGCGTATCAGGTTTTGGCCCTACCACTCGTATTTGCCATGTTTTCAAATCTACTAATTTCCTATTATTAGGGTTTGGGTTATCTTCTGCCTTGAATGTTACGGCATACGGTTGCAAACGAACATCTTCACAGACGGTTTGCCAATCAAAAACACCTTTTTCTTCTCCATTTGGAGGCTGAATATTCAGAATATCAAAATTTGCATAATTTCTTGGTGGGACAGGCTCTAATTGTTCTGATTCTGCAAATAAGGCACTAAATGCAGAAAGACGGACAAAATCTTCGTCTGGGTCTGTTCCTGTAATCGTATCTCTCAAAAATGCTCCTGCCGTAACACAAGTATCTCTAGGAATTTCTAAAATAGGACGTTTATTTGGATTATCTCGTACAATAATCTGCATATCACGATTTACTTGCCCTATCAATACTCCTTCTCGCCACTCTTGTACAATAAAAGCAACATTAAACTGACCTGTTCGCCCTGGCGTATTCCAAACCAAATCCCCTGTTATTGGGTCAAGAGTAGCCGTAACAGCACCTCCATCTTCACTTTCTCCACCAAAAGAAGGGTCATCTAAAAGCCTAAAACCTTCAACTGGCGTATTTATAGCACGTTTGGGAGTAACAAAAATATAGGCTAAACTATCTCCATCAGCATCATATGCTCCTGGATTATGAATGAATGTTTCACCTACACGAGCAAAGTCAATAGGTGGCACAAGCAAAACAGGTGAGCGATTCAGTCCCAAAAAAGGATTTATCAAAAATGTAGATTGAATATGAAACGCCGTATTGACCGAATTAGGAATATTAACGATTCCTTCATTACGATTTCGAATAGCTACACCTACATTATACTCTCCAGCCCCAGGGAATGTGTAAGTAGTTGTATAAGTATTTCGTGTCGTAGAATTTCCAATACTGACTCCTGAAAGACGACTTACCATACGTGTTTCTCCAGTTCCAAAATTAAATTCAATTTCAGCATCAGGTGGAACTCCTGCATCATCAGTATAAATAATTGCTGTGATTCGATAGGTTAGACTAATATCAGAAATACGCTCGGCTGTCAAATCTCCTGCTCTCACATGAGTAGCATATGTATTTTGAGAAAAAAAGAATAAAAAGAGTAAACATATAGAAACTCTATACATCAAATTAGAAGCAAAAAAAGTTGATTTGATAGGCTTTATGTTTTGTAAAAAATAGAACAAATCCTTATTCATTGGTATAAATTTATTTTGTCGATTAAGAGTAGCATCGAAATAACTGTATTTTTAAAAGAGGGTTTTGATAAACCTCTACTTATTTTTTTTAGAAGGGAATTTAATTATCAACTCTAGTTCAGAATTGTATTTTTTAGAAGGTAAATATAAAGATAAGGTAGTCAATCACAAATACAAAATTTTGGATTATATTAAAATTCTATTTATTATCAAAGGTAAATTATATCTATGAAGTTGTTTAAGAATAGGTTTTACATGTATTTGTTGGTGTCGCTTCGCTAAAATACCAACAAAGGCAGAGATATTTTCTTTAGAATTGAGTTCTTAAATCTAATTCTAAAGACAAGTCTGCATTCTTAAACAAATTCTATGACTGTAATTATAAAATCATAAATAAAAAAAATTAGCCCTGCTATTTTGATAGAATTATCTTATTTTTGAAAAATGAATGCTTCAAATATATCTGTTACTCGTACTATTCCACAAATTGACTCTTCCAAAGGTACTCGCTATGCCATTTCGGACATACATGGCTGCGCTCAAACGTTCAAAGCACTCATCAAAAAAATAAACCTTTCTTCTCATGACCAGCTTTTTTTATTAGGAGATTATATCAATAAAGGACCTGATAGCAAAGGAGTTTTAGATTATATTATAGAACTTCAAAAAACCTACTCTGTTTTTTGTTTGCGAGGAAATCACGAAGAACTTCTTATAAGAGCGCATCGTAGGGCAGGAGGAGATAAATCAATTCGTCTCGTTCCTGTTTTGCATCGTGGGAGAGGTTTGGTAGATGAAAACCGTCGTATTCTGCCTGAATATTTACCTTTTTTGGAAAGTTTGTGTTATTATTTTGAATTAGAAGATTATTATTTGGTTCATGCAGGTTTTGATTTTGAAGCTCCAGACCCTTTCTCTGAAACTGAAAAAATGCTTTGGTTGCGTTATTTCGAAGTTGATACAAATATAGTGGGCGAAAAAAGAGTTATTCACGGACATGTTCCTGAATATTTACAGTTTATTCAAGAAGAGATTGACTATGGTTATCCTTCTATTTGTATTGATAATGGTTGTGTTTATAAAGCACGTAGAAAAGCAGGTTTGGGACAACTCTTAGCTCTTAACTTAGATACTTTAGAAATCATTTTGCAAGAAAATATAGAAACAGAACGCTCTTCGTCAAGAAGTCATTTTTTGTAAAAAGAAGGATTGCTCCCAGCTCCTTGCATTCGTATTTCCCTAATTCCCAATATCTATTTCCTATGTCCTAAATAATTGCATTCGTATTTCCCTAATTCCCAATATCTATTTCCTATGTCCTAAATAATTGCATTCGTATTTCCCTAGTTCCCAATATCTATTTCCTATGTCCTAAATAATTGCATTCGTATTTCCCTAGTTCCCAATATCTATTTCCTATGTCCTAAATAATTGCATTCGTATTTCCCTAGTTCCCAATATCTATTTCCTGTGTCCTAAATAATTGCATTCATATTTCCCTAGTTCCCAATATCCAGTCCCTAATTCCTAATAAGCTGCTCTTCTCAAACGGTCATTGATTGCTCTTCCTAATTCTTTTTCGGGTAAAAGTTCTGCCAAAATAATTTTAATATTGAGCTTATCTAGTTCTCTCATATGAGAAAAAAGGTTTTGTGCAGCTTCCGAAAAATCACCTTTTTCTGATAAAACAAATTGATGTTGAGTAGGAATTTGATTGTACGTTTTATTAAATGACAAAATTCCTATTTCATTATTTGATATATTTTCCTTCAACATTTGTTCGATATTTCCCAAACGCATTTTTATTTTGGGTGCATAATGACTCAAAAGCATTCCAGAAGAAGCTACTTTTGTTAGTTCTTTTTTATCAGAATGAGGATTCGAATTTGAATGTTCCTTTACAATCAGTTTTCCCACTACTTTCTCTAGTTCTTCTATTGCTATTCCTCCTTTTCTAAAAACTGTTAGTTGTCCATTTTCTTCTCCAATTATTGTTGATTCTACTCCTATCTGACAGCTTCCCCCATCTAAAATATAACTTACTTTTTCGCCTAATTGCTCAAAAACATGATTTGCCGTTGTCGGACTGATATAACCAAACGGATTTGCACTTGGTGCAGCTAGTGGAAAATCAAGACTTTTAAGAAGCTCTAAAGTAAGACTATGGTTTGGAATACGAACAGCAACGTGTGGAAGCCCACTTGTTACAAGGTCTGGAATAATTGGTTTTCTAGGTAAGAGTAGTGTCAAAGCACCTGCCCAAAAATGTTTTCCTAGTTCTTCTGCCCAGCTTGGAAAATCAGTTGTCCAGCTTTTAATTTTATCAATACTGTCTGTATGGACAATCAAAGGGTCAAAAGTAGGACGGTTTTTGGCTTCAAAAATTTTGGCAACAGCCTTTATATCAAAAGCATTGGCTGCCAAACCATAAACTGTTTCGGTAGGAATAGCAACTAAACTTCCTTTTTCTAAATTTTCTTTTGCAATTTTTATATTGCTTCCAATAATTGATTTTTGATTCAAAATATAATCTGGTTTTTTCTTTAAAATGAATGAAAGATTATTTATTAATGTTATGTGTCTTTAGTGAGACACTAGAAATAGCAAAAAATTATATTATTTGTCTTCTAGAGGATGTCCTATATTTAAAAAAAATGTTCGTAATTTATCAAATATTGTATAATCTGTTTTTATGTTATCTTGATAATCATTTTCTATTCTATCACAAGATAAACAGATGTTTAATAAAGATATTATATTGTGATTACTATCATAAAATACAATCATTTCTCTAAAAACTGGCGCACACATCCAATCATATTGTTGACTAAAATCTGTACTTAAAATTTGCTGTAAAACTTCATATTTGGTACTATTTTTTATAAAAACACCTGTTTCTTTTGCTGTTGGGTGAGGAAGACCCGTTTTTACTAAAAGTTCTTTTGTTCCCCTAATCATTAGGCTTAATACTCTACTTCTTTCTATTTCATCTATCGTACTTTTTAGTTTGACCTCCAACTCATCATTGTAACTTCTAGTTTCTTCTAACCTAAGAAGAGAATAGGTTTTAAAATATGAAAAGTTTAATTTTTCAATAAATTCTTTTGTAGTCATAGCAGTTTTTTTTTAAAAAAACCCTAAGATTCTTCAAAAAACCTTAGGGATTGAGTTTTTATTTTCCTTCCAAGTAATCTCTCAAATATTCAAAATCTTCTCCAAGGTCTTTATTTTTTGCGATGGTAGCTCTGCTGATTCGCTTTCCATCTGTGAAATTATGTTCTTTCAAATAATGAGGATTATCTTCAAATAATAAATATGGCAACACTTGGTCTATGAGTTCTCTACCAAAATCTTTTGAGGCATTTCTAGGAAGCTCACAAGGCAAATTATCTACTGCCATAACTGTTATATTTTTTTCATCAGAAAATGGTTTTTCTTCACTTTCTGTTTCTGCATTATAATCATAATGAGGCTCTGCAATCGTAGAAGGACGTTTTGTAGAAGGAATAGAACCTTCAATATCGCAAGTAATATCTGCAATGACTTTTATTTTGAAATCATGTTGTTTCATCTCCTCTTTTGTAAACAAAACAGGTGATTTTGGATTCCAATAAGCAGCAGCAATTAGTAAATCAGTTTTTTGAGTAAAATCTGAAAAATGACTTTCATAATTTGTAGCATTATCATAAAAATCTCTTAGCTCAAATTCTTTATTTTCTTTAGAGCTTCCTTTTTTGAAATGATAATCTTTTGAGCGTAGCTGGGTAAAAACAGCTTCATCAAACTCTTTACTCAAATAATCTTCTGGGCTTACTTCTTTTATTTTCATTCCCTTCAAAACTTCTACCGAACCCTTTGCAACTCTTCCACCTCCCGTAACGGCAATTTTGATATTTGGGAGTTTTACTTTTTCAAACTCACTCCACATTTCGTCCATATCAAAACATTCATTGGCTGATTTCAAATCAAACAAACCAAAACGCTTTCCATACGTCAAGATTCCATTATACGCTCCTACAATTCCAGCATAACGACCAAAGGCAATTACTCGCTGTCCTGCTGCATTAGTCAGAACTTCATAATCTATGAGACGAATATTACTTTCTACTATTTTTTCTAATAAATCTTGATTATAAGGCTGTTTTTTGATGGTATGAGAGAAAAATAAATACGTTTTGTTGGGAATAAGCTGAGGTTTTGGAACTTCTTTTACGCCTAAGAGAATACTCGCTTCGTTTATATCTTCTGTGATTCTACAACCTGCTTTTTCATATTCTTCTTCTGAAAAACAACGAATGGGACTTGGCTGAACCAAAATCTCAAAATCCTTATCAACTGTTCTATATTTATCTAAAACTTCTTTACATTGTGTGGGAGTAAGAGCGACACGACGGTCTGGTGGCGTTTTGCCTTCACGAATAATAGCTATTTTTTGCATAAAAAGGAACTGTGTTTCTGTGTGTTAAACTTAATTTCGCTGCAAAATACGAAAAAAATGTTCCTTCTGTTTGAGTTGTTGGAGACTGTAACGGTAAGCTGAAAATAAAGACCAAATAAATCTAATTTATAATGACCCACACTGGCAAATCTAAAATTTAGCTACGCTGACTTAAAAGTTGCCATACTGATAAACCGTAGTCGCAGATTACGTTTAACTATAATTTATTTTTTCATTCTACATCCAACTGAGAGCAAGTAGCTATCTAAACTTCTTAATTATATTTGGTATTTTATTTTTCAATTCATCTGAATTTTTGATTTTAGACTTTATTTCTCCATAAGACGTTGCTAGATAGAATTTTAAAACAGATTCTTTTTCTAATACCTCATAAGGATCTTCTAAGGCATTGTTAGAAAGGGAAAAACTTAATTCTTTTATAGTATATACACCTTCAGTAGAAGGTCTAATCGTTTTATAACACTTCCCATCTGATAGTACTTTGAAACAACCCATTTCAACTGATTCTGCCTCTTCTGTGGTTATTACAACTGGGTCGTAAGTGGTTTTTTCATGCTTCGAACTCGGCATAATTAATCCAATATTTCGATATGCCTCCAGTTCTTCATACTTTGTATGTACCTCCATATCAAAGACTATCAAATTCCTAGAATACTTTTGTTTTGAATAAAAATTCAAGACTACATAATCTAAATGGGGATCTTGTTCTTCAAAATTAAGTACAACTGAAATAGTTTCATTTATATCATTAACATGATGTTCTTTTTTAGTGAAAGCAAATAAAAACACAAGCAATATAAAGGTAATTTTTCTCATAGATAAGATATTTTAATGGATTGTTCACATTATTATTCAAATACTAAAAATTATTGTAAATGTTTCTATTTTAGTTCATAAAGTTGATTTCTAAAATCCTCGTACAAAAATACTTTGTCAAAATCCGTTTCAATATTCATATCAAATGATTCATCTACTTCAAAAGAACTTGCTCCTAATCCACCAATTATTAATACTAACCACTGTTTTAATTCTGTGTTTTTTCTGTATGTAGCGATTTTATCTTTTTTCTTTTCTATATGTTTAAATATCAAATCTTTGGTAATTGTCTTTTGCATATAAGCTCCGAAATTTGGAATTACATTTTTTCTACTATGCCTCATTTTGTGTGCATCTCTCACAATTTTATTTTCAATTAATGTATCTGTCAGAATAAACTTTTTAACAATTTCCGTCAAGTCAGAAATCAAATTTACCTTATCATTTACCTTAAAGCTCAAATTACCTTTCAAATAGAGGTTTACAAGACAGTTTGGAATTGAATCATCATTCTGTAAATTTATTTCAACTTTCTCACAAATATTTTCATAGAATCCTTCTTTTGCCTTAGCTTCATTATCTAAAATCAATTCGTGTTCAACACCAATTGATACTTGTCCATTCGTTATTACAAAATCTGGTTTTTCAGTTACTTCCTTTATTTCAAAGTCATTAAAGTAAGTCCCTAAAAGTTTTCCAACTTGACATAACTCTAAGATTTTCTGTTGGTCGTCTTTTTTGTATTTATTAAGCCCCTCTAAATGAGAACTAATTTTTTGAGCAATTAAATTGTGAGTATCCTTGAACTCTACTTTAGATTCTATTTTTTTCATGATACTATAATTGTTTGAAAAGATATTCCCCTGCCCTCGCTCATTTTTAACGAATGAGCAATATGTATTCAGCTTCCAGTCATATATTTTGCAGATGTAAATTAGTTAATTTTCATTTACTTTCAAAGGAGATAGAAGACTTGGCTAAACTGACTTAAAAGCTGTATTATCCTTCTTTCACTCATCATCCAAAGTCTTCAAAAAAGCAATTACATCTTTAATCTCTTGTTCGGATAAATTCAAAGGTTCAGTAGGTAAGGTTTGATATTCCAAATCAATTCCAATTCCTGCACCACCACCACGATTATAAAAATCCATTACTTCTTCTAGTGTTTGATAAACTCCGTTGTGCATATAAGGAGCAGTTTTTGAAATATTTCGAAGTGTTGGCGTTTTGAAAAAATGCTTTCTTTCTTCTGTTTGGAAAACGTTATATCTTCCTAAATCAGTATCAATTTTGGCATTGATGGTATCGTTTTTTGAAGGAACTCCAATCAATTCAATTTCAGATTCTTTAAACGATGGTGGAACTGTTCCATTGAAAAGTGGCGCAAAATGACAGGTTGCACAAGCAGCTTTTCCCATAAAAAGATTAAAACCATTGATTTCATTTTGTGTAAAACTGTTCTCTGTTCCATTCATATTTCTGTCTAATTTAGAAGAAAAAGGCGAAAAACTTCGGATATAATCTGCCATTGCTGTACGGATATTTTGTTCGGTAACACTGTCTGGGTAAAGCTCTGAAAACTGTTTTACATAAACTGGATTTTCTTTGACAGCTTTTAATATAATTTCTGCATTGGTATGAAATTCTGTTTCATTATTAATAACCGATACAATTTGTCCTTCAAGGCTTCCTGCTCTGTTGTCGTGAAAAAAGCCTTTTTGAAGTGCTGCATAAGTGAGCGTCGGACTATTTCTTTTTTGTCCTTCTGAAATTTTCTTTCCATCTGTAAATGCTAACTCTTGGTTATGACAAGTCGCACAGCTCATTTTTTTGTTGCTAGAAAGATTTACGTCATTGAAAAGCTGTTTGCCTAAAACAATTTTATCTTTTGAGATCTGTCCTAGTTTTTGGTCAGAAAAGAAATTGAGATTGAATGTAGAATCTGAAAAAAGTGAAGTAGCATCGTTTTGAATGGCAAGTTCTAAAGGAAAATCTATATTCCAATCTTTTGCTGTTTTGTTCCAAAGCTGAATCTGTTCTTCTGTATGATTCTTTATAAATGAATACCTATCAAAATTCTCAAAATTAGTTTTGTCATCTTCATTCAAAAACTGAATACTTTTTTGTAGTGAATTTTTCCATTCTTGATACATGTTTTCATCTTCAAATTCATTTTCAAAGAAAGTCAAGTAGTTTTTTAGTTCTTCATAAACAGTTTTGTTATCATCAAGAGAAATTCCAGACGGCGAATCAAAACCAGTAATTCCTGTAAGTGCCACTCTAAAAATTGCATCTCTAAAAAGCCACAAAAAATGATAGTTTTTATAAACAGAAAGGTCAGTATTTTGAGAAATGAGTGTTAATCTTTGCAATGTTTTGTCTGCACTTTTCTGAATATTTTTGATTGTTTCTTTGTCTATGTTTCCATTTTGAGGAGTTTCTAAAAACAAAAGCTCTTCCAATACTTGAAATCCAAAAGGCTCTATAATTTTGATATTCGTTGCGTCTTCTTCTTCTACTTTCAAGATATTTGGAGCATTTAATGTTTTGTAATTATCAGCATCTACAAAAGCTAAAATTGGTTCTATTTTCTTAAAACTATTTCTCGCTTCTCTATAATGCTTCTGACTTTTTTGAATATGAACTTTATTGTAAGCAGTATCTTTATCAATAAAATTGAGTGCTGTTTTGGTAGCTTCTAAATTTTTGATACAGTTTTCTATATTGGATAAATAAATTGCTTCTATTTCTTTGAATGGATTTGTAATTTCTTTTTTGCTGTCTTTTTGAGGAATTTCTTTTTGTGAGTTTTGACAAGCAACTGCAACTAATAAAATAGAAAGTATGGTAAGTAGAAATGTGGAGAGTTTCATTTGAGGTTATGTTTATTAACCGTCAACGAGGCATAAAGCCGTCGTTGAGGTATTTTACAGTATTAAATTTCAAAAACCCTAAGAAAAAATTGAATGATTCAATCATTTCTTAGGGCTGTTTTAGACATTATTTTAATGACGTAAGAATAGAAAAAATTATCTTCCTAAACCATTCACAACAAATAACATACTGCCTTCTTTTCGGCTATTTTCTACATTAGAAACTGCATTTGGGTCTGTAAAAGCTGTGCCGTCAGCATTTTCCCAACCGTGATTTTGAGTAATAACTATGAAAGTTTCATCTATTCCTACTATATCAGAAACATCAATCATTCCTGTTATTTCCCAAATTCTATCTTCTTTGCCATAGCCTTGTGCTGCTGCTGTGATTTGGTCGCATTCCAAAACAGTTTTTAATGCTCCACTTCTCAAATCGTATTGATACAAACGTGCATAATGCGTTTTGTCTTGTGTATCAAAATAGCCATTTGGGTCTTCTTGAATGTAAGCATAGTTTTCAGTTACCAAAATATTATCTGGACTGTGGAATGCTTTTGCTTTGCCATCTAGTTTGTCGCCATCTAAAACACAAGTAATTTTTCCTGCTTTTGTAGGGTCTTCTGGGTTCATTTCTAATTTGTAGATACGTCCGTAGAGTGTTCCTTTTCCTACCAAACCATCTTTTTTACGTCCTGTAACACAAAAATAAATTTCTCTGTTGTTTGAAGCTGAACCTCTTCTCCAGTCAATGTCTTCTACTCTTGAGAATCCCATTGTGCCTTGTTCTTTTGCTTCTGCATCAAGCAAATCAATGTTTTTTTCATTGAGTTCTACAAATTCCATATCGTAAGAATTACCTTCTTTCATATCCATTTCATAATTGATACCTGCCGAAGTTACTTTCAAAGCATAAAGTTTTCCTCCATCTAAATCTCCTCTATCGCCTACGTACATTCCAAGCTGACCAGAAGGAACAGAATTATCTGCATGGTCATCTCCAATGAAAACAACGGTCTGATTAGGATAAGCATCTTTTCCGATTGGAACAGCATTTTCCGTCGACCATTGTCCCATCGCTGTCAGCATACGAGCCGAAGAGGCAGAAGTAGCACTTTTGAAAGGGTCAGTTGCAAAAACTCCCTTTGAAGCTCCACCCCATTCTCCACCAGAAAGATATAAAGGACCAAATCCGTGTTCTTGTGGCGTAACTAAAGTACCTGAACATTGAGCCGTAGCAGCCGTAGCTTGTGCATTGAGAATATAATCGCCCTTGATAGGCTTGAAAGTTTTGTCAAGTGTAATTCTTGCGATAGAATAATCTGCCTCAATGTTGTTGATGAGTGTATAAGTTCCGTCTGCGTTTTGCAATAAACCTGCTCCGTCAGCCATTGAACCATACACAAAGTTGGGAGTTTCGCTTAGTTTGTCTTCTGAAGAAAGTAAAGGATAAACTTTTACAGATGAAAATTCGGGAGATAGCTTTAAAAAGGAAGGTGTAATAGAATGAGCTGCTAATTCTGCTTCTGTTGTGATTGCTTCTGGTGTGTCTTCGTTGTCTTTACAAGAAGAAATAAGACTTGAAGCTGCCAGAGCAAAGGTAAATAAGGTAATTCTTGAAGTTTTCATTTTGAATGATTTTGAATAGTAAATTTTTGACTGAGCATTTAGTGATTTTTTGATGCTGCAAACTTACTCTCCTCATCTTACCTAGATATAAACTCTTGACTACAAAATTATAATCATTCAAAACGATTTCTTTGGATTCTTTTAACCCAAAGTTTTTTTATTCAAAAATGGAAAATCTATTTATTTTGTATTTTTCCTTGATTTACAACTAGCTAGAGCTATTTCTTTAATTTGCTAAGATTACTAAAGTGTTAAAAGTAATTAGATGATTTAATTACTCTAAGTCGCATTTCCCTAATCAAAAAGCTTCTGCTACTCCAAAATAGAAATTTAGGTTATCCCCTTTTGCTATATCAAAACGAAGGTTGAGCCTTTCAGCTTTTGAAAGTTGGAAACGTATTCCTGCCCCATAGCCTGTTTTTAGATTAGATAGATTGAGTTCTGAAACAGAATTATATACCTGTCCAATGCTCCCAAAAATAACCATTCCAATAGGTTCAAGAATTGGAAAGCGATATTCTGCTTGTGTTGCAATAACGTTGTTATCTATAAAACGCCCTTGAATATAGCCTCTCATAAGTTCATTTCCTCCCAATGGAGCTAGTTCTAGTAGGGGAGTAGTTTGACTATTAAAAATTCCAAAGGCTTGAAATGCAAGTATATCGTTTCTTTCAGAGAGTTTGAAATAATGTCGCATATCCATTTGAAGTGTTCGAAAAGGAATACTACCTCCTATTTTTTGATGGTTTACATATCTAAAGTTGTAAAAAACTCCTTTGAAGCAGTTCAAAATATTATCTCTACTATCCAAAATAGCACCTAACTGCCATCCTATAGCTACTGAACCTTTATAGCCAAAAGGCTTTTCCATATCTATCAGTCCTTCTTTGTTATACTTAATATTCCAAATGTTTCTATATCTAAAACCTACACCTAGGAAAAACTGTCCAAAAATTTTCTTGTACAAGATATTTGAAGAGCGAATATTTTGATAATCAATGATTTCCTCATCTTCTTTACGTGAAGAAATTCCGATACCAAAATAAGATTGAAGAAACTTAGAATATCTACTATTTCCCCTAATCATATAGTTTTCGTGGTTAGTAAAAATGGTGTATCTGCTGCCTATAATAAACTGATTTCTGAGAGTGTAGGCTATCATATTACCTGCATTGGAAGTACGAGTAGAGGAAGAGATATTTTTAAATCTGAAATTCCAATTGATTCCTGTTCCTACTCCCCAACTTGTAACAGGGCTATATGTAAGCCCAGGAGAGAGAACTAATTTGCTTCTGAACCGAATTGAGTCTTGTGTTTTCTCTGCTTTGTTCTGAAAAGCTAATAAATCTGTGATTTTTTTGACAAAACTCTTTTGCTCTGTTTTGTTTTGGGTAAGATGTGTAGAATCTGTTGTGTGAGAAGTTTGTGCTTTTAGTATTCTTGGAGAATAACATAAAACTACAAAAAAGTATAAAAATAAAGTACGTTGCATTGAAAAATATCTATTTGGGAAATAGTTTTGAAGTTTTTTTGAATTTGTAATGTATCTTTCCCCAAAAGAATTATCAATCTTTGATAGATATTTTATTTAGCAAAGGTTGATAGTTTTAATTTCCCCCCGTTTCCACAATATTTATTTTATGGAATACGATTTTATATCAAAATACAAAATAATATACAGTATTTCTAAAATCACTAAAATAATTACAGACTATTGATATATTCAATCACTAGCTCAACTCCTTCTTCATCAATTACAGTTGTTCCTAAATAGGGCATTTCTCCACTTTGTAGAACTTCCTTAATTTTATCCTTATTATCTAAGATTCTAGTATTTGATATATCTGTCTCAAATCTAAAATCGTAACCTGTTCTTGCTGGTCTGCTCCATCCAGAAGGGCTATGACAATGAGCACAGTTCATTTCCATATAAGCCCTGCCTTTCTCTACTGATGTAACATTTAAACTTTTGTAGTTTGGAATTTTTGCAACTTGACTTTTATCAAAATCATTTAGAATCTCAAGCGATTGTAAGTGTTCTAATTGATTGATACTTTCATTATTTCGTATTACATCTATATTTAGGTTTCTTAGCTTAGGACCTATCGGCAAAACTTCTGAATTGAGTTGGTGGCAAGAAATACATTCATTTTGATTCGGTACTTGATACCTAATTGTTCTGTTTATCCCAGACAGAGTTGTCCAACTGACTTGTGTATCATAACCATTTAATTTTAAGTCAGCATCCGTTTGTTCGTCATTCCAAACATAAGTAGCAACATTCCATAAACCCTCACTTTTAATAAGTAACCTTGTTTCTATTACCTTTTTGCCCAAAGTTGTATCTCTAACATCATTGAAATAATAAAATGTTTTGACCAAAATTGTTCCATTAGAAAAAATAGGAATACCATTACCATCATATATCATTTTTTCTCCTGTGGGTAGTTTAACGAGCCTTTGTTTCTCAGCATAATTTGAAAATAAAGCTGAACTAAGTTCTAATAAATGGTATTCTGCAGAAGGATTCAATTTTTTAATCTCTCCTTGATAAATATTGTAGCTAGAGAGTTTATCTTCAAACTGCTCTGTTCTTGGTATTGGGAGAGAGTCTTCTTGCTCTGCACAAGAAAATAATATTAACGTGAACTCGGTATTAAAAACAGTTTGAAATATCTCTCTATCTACAAGGAAAGCTACTTTCGGTCTGCTCTAACGATACTGACCTACTTTTAATCAAGGTCAGCCCGAAAGGGCAGTACCGAAGATTAAAAAAAACAGGCTAACTATTTGACAATCAGTAGGTATAATCCCGAGTTTACGTTAATATTACTAATGAACATATAACCAGAGACAAGAATAAAAATAGGGAATTGTTATTTTTCATTTGTAATTGTGAAGTTGTTTAAGAATAGGAAAGCTAAGGTCTATATGTTACCAAACATGAATAGGAATTAGAAAACTAAAAATATCTGAAATACACTACCAAACGGTCTGCTCTACGAAGCTGACCTATATGGAAATATAGTAGCAAGAATCATTCTTAAACAGGTTTGGTGTTTTAAAAACTATCTTCTCAATAGACGTATTTTTTTATTCTACCCCCTATTTGATTTCAAATAAATTTTACAAATCATCATTATCAGCCTTTGGAGGTGTTCGGATTCCTACTAAAAGACTGCTCCACTCATCAGCTTTCCATAATCCTTTGTCATTGCGAGTTACTTTTATAGGACGTGGCGAATCTGCTCCCGAAGAAGGCACAAATAACTTTATTTTTCCTTCATCTTCTGAGCCACTATATTTATTTGTAGAAAAACTAAACTTCAAAGGCTTGTCAGATAAACTATATCCTTCTTGTGGAGATGTTTCCAAAACATAAGAGTTAGGTAAAAAAGGGTAGCGTTTGAGTTGGTCTTTTATCAAACGAAGGTCAGAAGGATTGGGAATATAGCCTTTATAACCTTTACTACTTTTTTGTAAGCGAGATTTTGCTACTGCCACAGTCAGAGGAGCTAAATCATTATCCGAAGAATTGACATACATCATACAAGCCACAATAAACATTGTTGCACCTCCTTTTGGTGTTGTGGAAATTTTATCACGAACTTCTAAAAACTCATCTATATTTTGAGGCAAACGGCTTATTTCAACTTCATTATTTTCTTCTTTGATAGATATTGAAGGCAAGTTATTGACTGGTTCTGATGTTTCTGTATTCTCTGTATTAGAAGATGTCGTTGTATTATTTTTTTCTTCTGTGGCAGAAGCTTCTGATTTTTCTATCTTGGTGTTTTCTTGTTTTTCTGATTTATTTTGACAGGAAACATTCAAAAAAAGTAAGCAGAGTAAAAAAAGAGAGTAACGTAACATAAGCAATAAGTAAAGTTTGGTGAAATAATGTAAGTAGAAAAACTTATTTTAAGAAGCAACGGAAGGCTCTCCTCTCATCAAAACAAACTCATTAAAACTTGGCTCTTCTTTTATTTCCAAACGAATTTCTCCCACTTGAATAAGCTCTAAAATAGCTAAAAAGTTAAAAACGACCAAAACACGGTTTCCACTTTCTTTCAAGACTTCTATAAAATCTACTCGTTCATTATTCAAGACCTTCTGAATCAAATATGCTCTTTGATTATTTACGCTGTATGGATAGGGTTTTATATTATTTAATTTTGGCTTTGAAAGCTCGTGCAGTTCCATTGCATTCTGAAAAGCCTTTAGGAGTTTGTACAAATCTACATCTTCCAAATCTACATCTTCTGGACGGACTTTATTAAGCGATTTGAGTTCTGAAATAATATTTCCTCTCACTTCTCTAGCCAAAGCATCATCTTCTAAGTTAGAAAGCTGCTGAATAACAGGACGGTAACGCTTGTATTCTAAAAGCTGTTGGATAAGTTCTTTTCTTGGGTCAATAATATTTCCTTCTTCATCCACCTGCTCACGAGGAAGTAGCATTTTTGCTTTTATTTGCATGAGCGTGGCAGCTACTACAATAAATTCACTTGCCAGTTCAATATTCATTTGTTCTAGCGCACGGATATACTCCAAAAAATCAGTCGTTACTTTGGTAATCGGAATATCATAAATATCTAATTCGTCCCTCTCAATAAAGAAAAGTAACAAATCAAATGCGCCTTCAAAAACGGGTATTTTTATTTCGTACATAGATGCAAAGTTAGAAATATGAAGTTAGGTTTTAGAAGTTATTTGATAGATGTAATAAAAAAATGAGTCTAATTAAATTTCTGTTATGTAGATTTTACTTCATAATATCGATTAATTGCCTTATTAATTACTAATAATAGATCATTTCCATGGTATTGAATTGTGCCTTCTATAGATTTTACCCTACTAATTACAACTGTAATTTTATCTTTTTCTCTTGCTCCATCAAGTTTAACTAGAACAATATTACTCTCTTCTTTTATTTTTTCTAATTGCTCAAAGGCTTCTTCTAGGTTATATTTCATTGTTTTTTAGTTAAAAAAAGTAATTAAATTTATGACTTCTTCCTATTCTCAATAAATAATTTTTCTCGTTCTAGCTCTGCTTTTAGCAAAAACAACTTTGTCAGTAGTTTTTTGGTAATCCAAAATAACTCTGACAATAGTTCTATAATAAACTATTGTCAAAGTCTGATTACAGACTATTTACAAAGTTTCAATTTATCTTCTTTTCCAAAATATCTAAAGAAAATTAAAATCATCATCATCAAATTCTAATTTTTCATTGTATTCGTGAAGGAGACTTTATTCAATATTTTAAGTAAAATTTTATGGCGTTACAATCTAAAAAATAATTCTTTCATATCGATTACTTCTGCAAATTCTTTATTTAGACTTGCTAAAGTAGTTTGATGAATTATTTCTGATGAAAATTTTTCTCCGTTTACTCCAATTCTGTCAAATGTAGCTGTTGCATCAGATATTAATAATGTCTCAAAGCCAAAATTACCAGCCATTCTTGTTGTTGTTGAAACACAATGATTTGTTGTTAGTCCTACAATTACTAAATTTTTGATATTCTGCTTTTCTAACCTTTCTTTTAAATCTGTTCCTATGAAAGCACTATTTACATTTTTTTTGATTACAGGCTCTCCTTTCAAAGGTTTTACTTCATTTTTTATCTCAAATCCTGCGTGAGATTCATGCAACCTTGAAGTAGGAGTTTGAGAACTATGAACAATATGAAAAATAGGTAGGTTTAGTTCTCGCCATTTGCTTAAAATTTGTCCTGATTTTTGTTCAGCATCTTTGTTATTTCGATTGCCTCCCCAATACTCTTCCTCATCAAAAGCTTTCTGAATATCAATCAAAAGTAGTGCTATTTTTTTTTGTCTTAATTTCATTTTATATGTTGTTTTTTTGATAAATATTATTTCACATACAGAATAAAGATGTAATTTAAGTAACTCGAAAGAGAATAGAATCAGAATTTATCTAATTTCTATTCTCCCTTTTCAATCTTTAAAGAAAAACTAAAACTCCAAATCATCATCATCAAATTCTAATTTTTCATCGCACTCAAAACAAAAAAGTTCTGTCGGACTATCATCTTCTACTAGCATTGATTCTTGAAAAACAAGTTTTCCATCTTCTGCTGAAAATAAATCAAAATGATTGGGTTTGGTTACAAACTCGTTGCCACCACAAGACTCACAAATATATTTTTCTGTTGCCATTTTTTTATAGACTGGTTGAATATTTTAGTAACATACTGAATCAGATGTTACATTTTTTCAAATTTACACACAAAAAAGCGTATTGCAACTAAATTACAATACGCTTTTTTAAAAAATTTAGAATGTTATTTTTTAATTTTCAATAACAAGTTTGCGTTCGATAATCTGATTTCCAATTTTAATTTTGAGATTATAAATGCCATTTTTCAAGAAATCAGTTTTATAATTGATTTTTTGGCTTCCTGCTTCGTATTCTTCTTTTACAACTTCATAACTCTCTAAAGTTTGAAGATTATAAATTTTGATTTCTACTGCTGATTTTTCTTTTAAGTTCAAAGCAATATTTACAAAGTCTGAGGTGGGATTAGGAAAAATATTGATAGCAATTTCTTCTACTGTTTTTTCTGTTTTCTCTTCTTTGATTTCTTTCTTTTTTAGTGTAATTAAAATTACTCCGTTTGCACCTCGTGAACCATAAAGAGCTGTTGCTACTGCTCCTTTTAAAACTGTAATTGATTCAATATCTTCTGGAGAAATTGTAGTTAAAACAAAATCACTTTCTTGTAGTATTCCGTCTATTATACACAATGGGCGATTATTTCCATTAAATGTTCCACAACTTCTTATTCTAATTGTAGTTTTGGTTGTGTCTTTTACTGTTTGTGTTGTGTCCTTTACTTTAGCTTCATAATGAGGAACACCATTTATATTAACAGTTGGTAAAGGCTTATCATCAACAAGTGTTATTACTTGAATACAAACTATTTTACCAGCTAGTGCAGTTTGTATAGTGGTTGTATCTATCTGCCCAAAAACTAAACTTTCCTGTCCTCTAATAAAAAATAAAACAGAAATGATAAAAACGATTTGATAGATTTTTTTCATAACAGGAGATTGATTTTAAGGCAATTTATTATTTGACTCTCTAAAACCATACGCACAAAAAAAATGTATTGCTGCAAAGAACAATACATTTTTTTATGTTTTATAACTTTTTCAACCGTCAACGAGGCGTTGCCGTCGTTGAGGATTTGATAAAGAAAATTATCTTACTGTCTTGATATGAGCAATTTGGTCAATTCTCTCTTGTGCAATCTGAATAGCTACATCTTGAGCGTTTTTGTTTTCAGATTGTGAAGTATTGATCACTTCCAAACACATATCATAAAGGCGTTCTGTTTTTTGAACGACCCACTCACGAGGAAGAGATGCAAATTCAGAATAAACATTGATTACACCACCCGAATTAATCAAAAAGTCTGGAACATAAATAATTTCACGCTCAAGACAAGCATTTCCGTGTATCGTTTCGTCTTTAAGCTGATTGTTTGCACAACCTGCAATGATTTGACATTTCAAACGGCTCAATGTTTCATCATTTACTGTCGCTCCAAGCGCACACGGAGAATAAATATCAACATCTAAATCATAAATTTCATCTAAGCCTACAATTTCTACTTTGTATTTCTTTGCAATATCTATCAGACGGTCTTCATAGACATCCGTAACATAGATTTTTGCACCTTCTTTTGATAAATGCTCAATGATATATTCGCCTACGTGTCCTGCACCTTGAATAGAAACTTTTTTACCTTCTAAGCTATCACTTCCGTATAATTTTTTGGCTGCAGCTTTCATTCCCATATATGTACCCAAGGCAGTAAATGGAGAAGGGTCGCCCGAACCACCACGATTTTCATCCAAACCAGTTACGTGTTTGGTTTCCATAGCGATATAGCTCATATCAACTGTCGTCATTCCTACGTCTTCAGCTGTGATATACTTTCCGTTTAGGCTTTCTACGAATTTACCAAAACGACGCAACAAAGGCTCATTTTTTTGAGTACGTGCATCGCCAATAATGACAGCTTTTCCACCACCTAGATTAAGTCCAGCGATAGAGTTTTTGTAAGACATGCCACGAGAAAGGCGAAGCGCATCAGTTACAGCTTCATTGCTAGTAGCATAATTCCACATTCTAGTTCCACCCAAGGCAGGCCCTAAAACAGTAGAGTGAACTCCAATAATTGCACGAAGTCCAGAGTGTTTGTCTTGACAAAAAACGAGATTTTCGTGTCCCATTTTTTGCATGATTTCCATTACAGAATCAGTTGTCGGAGGTGTGAGTGTTTGTACCATAATTTAAAGAGGAAAAGAGGTAATATGTGTGTGTTTATTGATGTAGTAGCAAGACAAGTCTTGCTTAAATAATTGTAGATACAATTATAAATATAAAGAATTTTATTAATGTTGATTGCTCAAATTATTTCATTAGACCAAATATAATTTTGAAGTCTGTCTTTCGAAAGAATTTTATTTGCAGAGCGTTGTTTAGTAACTTCCTATTCACAAAAATATAATAATAATTGAATAAATCGCTATTTCATTGATAATCAGCTAGTAATAAAAAAAATTTCGCTGAAAATCTATTTTGTAAAAAGTCTGTATTACAAAATAATAGTTCATTAACAAACAATATTGCATTGTGAATTAATTGTTAAATAAGTTAAAATCAGTAGGAAATTTTTTTTGTTTTTTTTTAAAAAAAAGTTCATCTTTTTTGCTCAAATTAACCTTTACAGTAAATTTTGCGTTAATTTACCTTTCTTATCCACTCAAAAATGCTATGAAATATATTCGGAAATTATTAAATCCTCTTATTCCTTTTCTTGTTTTGCTTATAATTTTGGCTAAGATGAGTTATGACCATTTTTCAAAGTTAGAAGATTATACGGAGGAGGAAAATAAACTTTTAATGGCTAACATTGATAACCTTAGAGAAATACATAAAAAAAAGTGTGTACGATTGGAAGTATTATAAATACTTTCCAAGAAAACAAGGTAACGATTGTAGTTTTGATTCCTTAACAAGGATAAATGAAGAAAAAATTAATTTGCTTAAAGAATTATATGAGCGTTATTATCTTCAAAACAGTCAATATATTATGACTAATAATCTTATTTTTGGAAACACTCAGTACAGAATAAATGGAAAAATTATAGCATTATTTAGGAATTACGTTTCCGAGGTTCAAAAAGTAGATAGTGTACTTATACCTATTTTTAAAGATTATGAGTTTAATAATGGTATTTCTGAAACAGAGCTTCAACGTTTGTATGTTTCTAAAAACAAAAAAGAGTTAGAGTATATCATCTCTTTATTTGCAACAGAAATAACTATAATCCATAATAGAGCAATTGAAGAGTTTATTTATCAAAAGGTATTTTTAAGGGAGAGTAAATTTCTTCGTAAAAACACTCAAATTATTCCCATTTTGAACACAGATAGCAGCTCCCTACAAATAGAAACACCTCTTTTTTTGGCATTAGATACTACAGAAACAAAAATCAGGAAACAGCAGAAACCACATCAAATAGCGCATCATTTTTCAGAAAATAGTTGTTTTTTAGTTGTTGAAGGGAAAAGAGCTATGCAAAGCATAATGGACGACAAATTTTATATGACTGTGAGGACATTAAAAACAACAGAAAACTGTGATACCACATTTATTCGAAATTATTAAACTACAAAATGAAGAACTTTAAAGGCATTTTAGGAGCTATACTTTGGATAATTGTCATTCTTATAGGATTTTACTTTTATCAATTTTCTAATCAAGAAAAAAAATTTATTTCTATTTATAACAGTAATGACAGTATTTTATATGAAAGCATGTACAAAAAATACAAAATAGACAGATTAGACATGACCGAACTACATTTTTATACTGATGAAAGTTTAACAGAACGCTCATACCCATCTGAACAACGTATCTATACTTTCAACAATTCTTATCCAATATTAGACTCACTTAAAAAAAATAATTTAATTACTTTAAATTCTATCATAACTCGTATTACATCTAAAGTAGATACACAAGCCATCATACATTCTGAACTAGCTTGGATAGCAGATGAAACAACAAACCCAAAGTTAAAATATCTCAGCAAAACTTGGCTTTCTAGAATATATGCAAATGCTTGGATAGATGTAATGAAAGGTGTGAAAATACGTCGCCTAGGGTTTGAACTCAAAAGAATAAAAGGAGATTCACTCGGTGTATTTATGAAGAGTTCAGATATTCCAAAAATATATTTAGACCAAACCATAAACATCAAAGAAGACCAAAATAAATTCTCAATCACTACGCACTATTTTGGAAGAGATACATTAACGGTTACAAAAAACTATCGCATCACAACTCCAAAAGGACAGAAAATACAGCCTTTTGATTACGAAGAAATAAAATAAAAATTTATGTCAGAATATATCGTATCAAAGTCATATCAAAACGAGGATTTTACAGAAAGTGAATTTTTAAAAGGAGAATATGAAGAATGTATTTTTTTGAATTGTATCTTTTCGCATAGTAATTTATCACATACTACATTTATTAATTGTAGCTTCGAAAGCTGTGATTTGAGTAGTGCAAAACTAGGAAATACTTCTTTTCAAGAAACAAAATTCAGAAACTCTAAACTTTTAGGTCTTCAATTTTCAGATTGTAATCCTTTTTTATTGGCTCTACATTTTGAAAACTGTTTGCTTGATTTTTCTTCCTTTTATAGGCTCAATCTCAAAGATTCTACCTTCAAAAACTCAACACTCAAAGAAGTAGATTTTACAGAAACAAATCTAAAAAACATAATTTTTCAAGATTGTGAACTAGTGGGAGCTATTTTCGAAAATACTATTTTGGAAGGAGCAGACTTCCGAAGAGCAACTAATTATTCTATTAATCCAGCTAAAAATAAAATCAAAAAAGCCAAATTTTCAACGTATGGAATAAAAGGGCTTTTGGATAGCTATGATATTTTGATTGAATAATTTTAAAAACTAAAAAACTCTTCTCTATTTTTAAAAATAGAAAAGAGTTTTGTCTTTACTTGTTGAAAGTGATACTTTTTACTTTACTAAGTGAGGCTCTACCATTGAGCGAAGACCTGCGAGAGGCATCATACCCGACTGACGAGAAACTGCTTCGCCATTCTTAAAGACAATAAAAGTAGGAATTCCTCGTACATTGAAAGTAGAAGCAACAGCAGGATTATTATCTACATTTATTTTGACTACTTTTACTTTTTCTCCCATTTCAGAAGAAAAATCAGTAATCACAGGTGTCATTGCTTGACAAGGTCCACACCAGTCTGCATAAAAATCTACTAAAACAGGTGTTTCTGATTGAATAATATCTTGAAATGATGGCTTAACGTCCATAATATTTAGTTTTTTGATGTTTTGTAATTGAGTTAAAAAAATGAGTTGAAAAAGTTTGAATTCTGTATTTTGAAATAATTTACACAAACATATCAACATTCTTTCATATATACGTCTTCTATCTAAAAAGGTTTTATTATGCTGAACTATTTTATACTTCAAATTATTAAAGTAGTGTCAAAAATCTCTTTCTGAACTGATAAAGTCTATTTCCTCAATCTTCGTTAAATCTTATTAAAACCATTTTTATTCTGTTTTCTTGAATAAAATATAAGTTATCTTAGTAGAGTTGTTATGCTTATAGTTAAAATAATTTTCTATATAAATTGTTTTTCAACAACTTTACTTAATTTTGTTTGATAAGAAGAAGTTAGCTTATAAAGATAAATCAGCAAATCAATTTAAGAATAAATCATTATCTAATTTATAGTATAGTTTTATGTCAGAAAGTAATTCAGAATCTTCAAATGAGCGTCTTATCTACACACGCAGTACGCCTAAAGAGAATAAAGCAAAGACAAAATCAACTACTTCTATCTCAGCAGCTCAAATAAAACTACCTATTTTTACGGCAATTGCTTTGGGAGTAGGTTTGATTTTTGGCGCACGTTTTTTTGGAGGTCAAGGCAATTCTTTTTCTTCTTCTTTAGTTGGTTTGCAAACAGAAGAAAGCGCATCTGACCAAGCCAAGAAAATACGTCAAGTTCTTTCTTATATAGAAGACTATTATGTCGATACAGTTGATTTGACTGATATTACAGACCACGGCATAAAAGAAATGCTCTCCAAACTTGACCCTCACACTAGTTATATTCCTGCAAAAGATGTGGAGATAATGAACTCTCAATTAGAGGGAGATTTTGAAGGAATAGGTGTTGAGTTTGTTCTTTTTGAAGACACCATTCAAGTCATTATGCCAATTCCGAACAGTCCGTCTTCTAGGGCAGGAATAGAGGCAGGAGACAGAATCATAAAAGTAGATGAAACACCCGTTGCTAATGTAAAAATTGATAATAGAAAGGTTTTTGATTTGCTTCGTGGCAAGAAAAATTCAAAAGTAAACTTGACTGTTTTTCGTCCCTATCAAAATAAAGAACTTGTTCTGACAGTTGAGCGTGGCACAATTCCGACCAGCACAGTAGAGGTAGGTTATATGCTTACTCCCAAAACAGGTTATATCAAGGTGTCTCGTTTTGGAATGAATACATTTAAAGAATTTGAAACGCAGCTCAATAAGCTTCTTCGTGCAGGAATGAAAGATTTAGTTTTGGATTTGCGTGGAAACCCTGGTGGATACATGGATCAAGCTGTCAAGATGGTAGATGAGCTTTTGGCAGGAAAAGAAATGATTGTTTATACTGACGGTAAAAAAGACCGTTTTGATAGTGAAGAAAAAGCACACAGAAAAGGAGATTTTGAAGAAGGTGCTGTAGTTGTTTTGTTAGATGAAGGAAGTGCTTCGGCTTCTGAAATTGTGGCTGGTGCATTGCAAGACAACGATAGAGCTTTGATAGTTGGTAGGCGTTCGTTTGGAAAAGGATTGGTTCAAAAACCGATTACACTTCGTGATGGTTCGGAGCTTCGTCTTACTATTTCTAGATATTATACGCCAAGTGGTCGTAGCATTCAGAAGCCATACAGCGACACAACGGATTATAGCTTAGAGATTATGGAACGTTATACGAATGGCGAACTTTATGAAGCTGATAGCTCAAAAATGAATAGAGAGAAAAAGTACAAGACGGCTCATGGAAGAACAGTTTATGGAAGTGGTGGAATAATGCCTGATATTTTTGTAGCAAGAGATACTTCTTATTTTACGCCTTATGTAGATTCACTTTACACAAAAAATGTAGTTCGCAACTGGACAAGCACCTATTATAATCTCAACAAGGAGAAATTCAAGGCGATGAGCGTAAAAGAATTTGTCTCTAATTTTACGATTGATAAAAACCTAGAAAATGATTTTTTAAGTTTTGCTAAAGGTCAAAAGGTAATTTTTAATGATTCTCAATATCAGACTTCAAGAAGTTTTATTTTGAATCAGATAAAGGCAAATTTGGCAAAACTTAGTTGGCAGTCTGAAGGATATTATCCTGTTTTGAATAAAGAAGATAAAGAAATCAAAGTTGCTTTAGAAAATATTGAAAGAGCAGAAGAACTCAAAAAATATTATTTGGTAAAAGAATAGACTCTAAAAGTGCCTGTCTTGAACAATTTTATTAATATTCTTCGCTCTTAATTTTGAAAGAATAATTGATATTTTCTGCTGCAAAAATGGCTTTATTTTTCATTGGTAATATCATAAACTCAAATGTAGGTTCTTTACCTGTTGTTTGTTCTGTTTGTCCCCCCAAAATTGAAACAGAATAAATTCCATTAGCTATTTTAATTTGTGCCTTTCTATTTTTTAATAAAATATTAATGTTCTCTGGGCTATAATTTTTCAAATAGGGTACTGTAAATAAACAAATCTGTTCGCTTTTGACTTCCAAAAAATATCCGTCTTGTCTTATTTGCAGGTCATTTTTATGCTTTGAGAACTCACTATTTCCACTAAAATTGAAATAGATGGTATAAGGGTAGTTCTCGATTTGTGAGAGTGTAATCATCTTTCCCTCTTTTATTGCTCTCTCTCCAAAATCTGTCGTAGTAAAATTATCGATTAAATTATTGGGTAGGTTATGCTT
The DNA here is from genome assembly GCF_037126435.1 of Bernardetia sp. ABR2-2B. GTDB lineage: Bacteria > Bacteroidota > Bacteroidia > Cytophagales > Bernardetiaceae > Bernardetia. The sequence continues at coordinate 2,259,776 of NZ_CP147020.1, forward strand.
ATTTTTATAATCTAATAATGTGTATGGGTCTGCCAATATAAAATAGTCAAATAAATCATTCAACTGTTCTTCAAATTTATGTATTTCCATTTTTCACTTAAAAAGGAGGTTCATCATCAAAATCAGCTGCTTTATTGTTCTTCAAATCATTATCAATCGGATTCATATTATTTCCTTTGCTTTGAAGTGTCGTAAATCCGTCGTCAATTGAAGGAAGACTTGAAAGATTATCATTTGCATTTGGAAAACCACTATCATAGCCTGTATTTCCTGCCGAAAATCCTCCTTCATCCAAATCTTGAAATTTGGTATATTTTCCTACAAACTGTAAAATAACAGTTTCCAAACTACCGTGACGATTTTTTGCGATGATTACTTCGGCTGTTCCCTGTGTAGGGTTTCCCATTTCATCTTGCGTAATTTCATAATACTCAGGACGATAAAGGAAAATTACCATATCTGCATCTTGCTCTATGGAACCCGATTCTCTCAAATCTGAAAGCATTGGTTTTTTATCTCCTCCACGAGTTTCTACGGCACGAGAAAGCTGTGAGAGTGCCATTACAGGAACATTGAGTTCTTTTGCAAGTTGCTTTAAAGCTCTTGAAATACCTGCAATTTCTTGTTCACGATTTCCTCCTGCACTTCCAGAATCTCCAGACATGAGCTGCAAATAATCAATGACAATCATATCCAAATCGTGCTGAGACTTTAACCTTCTTGCCTTTGCACGAAGTTCTAACATCGTAATGGCTGGTGTATCATCAATAAAAATCTTGGAAGCTGAAAGCTGTGTTGTCCTGTGGATAAGTTGCGCCCATTCGTGGTCTGCAATACTTCCGTTACGTAGTTTCTGACTTTCTACTTCTGCCTCTGATGACATCATACGGGTAAGTAACTGTTCGGCTGACATCTCTAGTGAAAAAATAGCTACACAATGCTCGTATTTTACAGCTGCATTTACGAGTGCCGAAAGTACAAAAGCTGTATTGTGCGTAAGCGTAAAATCATCTGTTACATACAAGCTATCAGCACTATCGATTTTGATACAAGAGGCTTCTTTGTTTCCAATAAAATCAACTTTAGTAATGTACTTAAAAAGTGGTGAAATACTGTTATTTGTAGTCGTTTGCGCTCCTGTTTCCAAATCTAAAAGAGTAGCAGGTAATTCAAACTCTACATTAAAATAATTTTCGCCTTTTTCATTTTCCTTAATGAAAACTATTCCACCTAAAGAACGAATTAGAAAAACAAAATCATCTTTGAGACGAGAAGAATCTGTTTTATATTTTCCTTTTGAGTCTTGATTCAAACGTCCTGAAAAAGCCAACATTCCATCTAAAAGCTCGGTTCGTTGTCGCACACTTGACCACAAATATTCTTGAGGAATAAAAGGCTCTTCTGAAAAATTGACCATTTGGTCGCCAAAAGCATGTTGTAGTTTTTCATACGTTTCTGCCATTCTTTCGCTCGTTTTAAACGCATCTTTATCAGCTAAAAGGCTTGTTTGTCCTTGATTGGCTACAAAAAGCCCCACCAAATAGCTACTCAAAGGTAGTTTTTTCTCTTCAAACTGAATTGGCATTACCATCGGAATATAATGATTTGGCTTACCTGCACCTGTAAGAAGTGTTTTTTTGATTTCCTTTAGAGAGCGAACAGCTAATTTATTTTCAGATTGCTGAAAAGTAATCCATAGATGTTCTTCACAACACTCTGTACTTGTTCCATCTTCAAAAGTAACTTTATAAATTGGTTTATTGCCTTGTGGAAAAACGTCTTTTACCTTATAAAACTTTCCATCACTTCCTGCCAGTAAATCTTCTTTTTTTATCTCTCCCATCGTTTTCCAACCATTTTGAGCCAGAAGTTTTGCATCGTGAGGTTGTGCTTTTCCCATACCGGGACGAGCTGCCAAAATAATCAAATCCGAACGCTGCCAACCTGCTGTTATTCTGTCCAAAGCCGTAAAACCACTCTGAATACCTGTAATTCCTGTTTTATTTTTTCGTTTTTCTTCTAAATCTTTTAAAGTATTGAGATAAACGGATGCCATATCAGAAGTACGTTTCCTAACATTATCTTCTGTAATTTCGAAAAGTTCACTCTGTGTTTCATCTAAAAGCTCAAAAGCATCTTTTGTATCTTCGAAGGCATTTTCACGAACTGTAGAAGCTACACCAATCATTTTTCTTTTAATAGCACGTTCCACAACCTCGTGTGCGTGATAGACAACATTTGCAGAAGAACTAACCTCAGTAGTCAGACGAACAAGCGCATACGCACCTCCCACAATCTCTAAACTTCCATTTTTTTCTAATTGAGTTCTGACTGTCAGAAGGTCAATCGGAGAACCTTTAGCAGAAAGTTCCAACATTGATTGATAAATAAGCTGATGTGCATCTTTATAAAAACTATCTGCCTTCAAAATATCAACTACATCTTCAAAAGCCTTTCTTTCTAATAAAAGCGCACCCAAAATAGCCTCTTCCAAAGGAATAGATTGAGGTGGAAGTTTGCCCATTTCATTGGATAAATCATTCGCAAAACCGTTTTGCTTTTTTTTGTTGAAAGAACCTTTTTTAGAAAAATTATTGCTTTTGTTATCCATTTCTATTTTAGATTAACCATTATCAATATCTTAGTTGTAGATGATTGATAAGGTAGAGTTATTTTTACTATTTCTATTATTCTATCAGAAAGCTTTATTTTTGTTTCTTTTTCTTGATCAACTTTCTTCCTTCGCCATCAATACGACGTTTTACTTTTTTAGTATCTTCTGCTGCTGGTAGCTCTTCTGGAACAAACCCACGACGTATCAATAATTGCCTTACTTCTTCATTATTTGTGATATGTTCTTGAGCTATTTCAGCAGAATTTTGCAAGTTTTTGTTTTTAATGTTTCCATTTGTTAGTGTTGTAGCTAATTGTTTACCACTAATCAAAGGAGTTTGTAAATAATCGGCTAATGCTCTATTTTTTGGAACACCTAATTTGTCTTTCATTCTTTGTGTTGTATTTCCACCAAAAAAAGCTGTATCCCCTTGTGAACGTATGAGAGCGAAACCACGACTATCTGTACCTCGCTCATAAGCTAGTTGAGAGAGTAATTTTTCAGCAAGTGTTAATTTATCTCTTTCTTTTAGTCGTTCGGTTTCTTCTAAACGTTTTTCTATTAACTCTTGTTTTCTTGTCTGTATAGCAAAATACATTTGAGCAAAAGCAATTTCTTCTTTATTTGGGTCTCCATTTTGAGCAATAAGATAACAGGCATACCTAGTAAGTGCATAATCTTTCACTTCTCTTTCTCCTCCTTTTCCTACTAGTATCATTTTGCTGACATCAGCAAAATGATACTCAACACTCTGGGAGGCATTCTCACAAGAAATGACAGCCTTCTTTATTACCTTCTCAAAGTTCCTCCATTGTGTATAGTCAAAAATAGTTTGTAAATCTCTAGCAGACCAAAACTCTACTCCATCTTTTTCCTTTCTAATGTATTCAAGTTGAGCAAATAAATAATTACTTGTTGTCTTATCCATATTCTTTGAAGTTATCATTGTCAAATATATCTAAAATATAAGATACTTGAATTTAATCAAAAATTAGTAGAGATAGTTTTGGAAGCGTTTTTAATACAAATTTACTAAAATTAATAGCATAAACTAAAAAATAGAGTTTCATTTTTAAAGTTTTATTCCTCATTATTTTGATTCTGCCTATTCCAAATTCGTGTCAAATTCTCTATATTTTTTTTAGTCAGTATTTGTGTTCTAATTAAGGTTCTTATTCCATGAACCATAATCATAGATGCTTTACCTGTTTCAATAAAATATTTTAATTCTAACTCATTTGTTAATCTAACCAATCCAAATATAATTTCAACGTCTCCGTAACCTTTGAAATTTCCATAGCTTTCATCTGAAACTTCATTCATACTACCTATTTTCTCAACTCCATTTTCTTTAGTAATTAGTCTTTGAGTAGTTAGAATACTATGATTTTCAGAATCAAGAACCGTTGAACAAATGAGTAACTCATTTTCTTGTAATTCTAGTTGAATCTCATCATAAGGAAAGTCTGAATTGCAGACATAAAATTTAGTCCATCTAAAATTATATGGTTTTATAGTATGTTTTCTGATAGCAGCAATGCAAATTCCGTGTTTTGATTTATCAGTCTTACTCATTTTTGATTATCATTAACGTGAACTCGGTATTATATTTTTCAATTTTTACTCCTTTAGGAGTTCAATGTTGGTAGCAAATAAAGTAAAAAAGTGGTTCTTTACTCCTTTAGGAGTTATATATTCATTTCTCCACGTCAAAGATTTATATGTAGTTCCTACGGAACAATTTGATTTTAATCGTCTATTTTCTACCAACATATAGTTCTGATGGAACAAAATACAAAAAATAGTGTGTAAACAGTTGAATTATAGTTTATTAAAAGCCGAGTTCACGTTATCATTAGTGATTAATAGTAAAAAAATAATAGCATAAACTAAAAAACTTTGGGTTTAATGTAGGCGAAATGTTACAGAAGTTAGCACTATAGTATTAACAAATTCTAAATCAAAATGATAGAGTAGAGCTTCCTTTAAAACTCTCTCTGCTTCTTCATCACATCCATACCCTATTCCATTAACAACCTTTATTTTAACGGTAGAGTCAGTCAAAACTTGGTATCTAATCATAACACTTCCTTCGACTCCTTTCTCTTTGGCTTCTAAAGGATATTTTATGTTTTCATTAATATAACTATGAATTTTAAATGTTCTCTCTTTATCACCTTGAGCTAATTTAATCATCTCTAGACTATCATATACAGGATAAACATTTTCTTCCGAAAGTTTACTGCTATCTATTTCTAAATTGCTTGTACTCTTAGGTGCTTTCCTAGTACTACAAGATAGTAGTATGCATAAAAAAAGTATGCTCATTATATTATTTTTCATAGATTTCTTTTATACCTCTATTTTTGATAAAATTATATGAGCTCAAATTTAATGAATCAATATGGTATAAAATAGTATAAACTAAAAACTTGTGCGTAAATTTGTCGTAATCCATACTTTCACTTTAACTATTGTCAAAGTCTGATTACAGACTATTTACAAAGTTAAAGCGCATAAAATCAAGTTATGAAAAAAATATCCTATTTCCTGCTTTTTGCTTTCTTATTTCTAATTTCCTTCAAAAGTCAGTCTCAAAATATTGGTCTTGGTTTTTTGTTTCGTCCTAATATTACGCTCGGAACGGCTATTGTTCCTACTCAAAATGTAGAAGATAGCTTGAAGTTTGGAATGAATCGTTTTTATGCCAATTTGGTTGTACCACTTAGTGGAAAATTAAAATTAGATATAAAAAATATCAATGCTTCTTTTACACAGCATTTTCTGACTGTCAATACAGGTTTGAGATTACCTCAAGGAAATTTAGTAGAAGAGAATACCAAAATCTATAATTTTTCAGCAGGGATCACAGGAGTTCATGCAAATATCAGAAGTGGCGTTTGGTTTTATACGGTTAATGGTGGAATTGTACAAGATATTCAAAAACTGAATGAATCTAGCCCCTTTTTTACGGCTGCAGGTGCGTATATTCGTGTAAAAGGAATTTATAAACACAATATTTATGGTGTAGCTTTGCTGTATCAATACGAACGTTTTTTGCCTGTTCCTATTTTGGGAATCAATCGTAGATATAATAAAAAATGGTTTTTGGAATTACTTTTACCTGCACAAGGCGCAATGCGTTATCAGTTTAGCAAAAAGTTTAAAGCTGGTGTTTTGGTCGGATTGGGAAGTTTTCGTGCTGGTGTGAATCCTTCTACGAATATCGTTTTGCCAAATTTAGGAGGAAAAGGAAATTTGAATCTTAATTATACCGAACTCAAAATTACTTCTGTTGCTGAACTAAAAATTAAAAATGGAATCTTTTTGAGTAGTGAAATTGGCGTTTCGACAGCTCGTAGTCTTTCCTTCTTACGTACTTCTGATAATGAAATTACTTTTGGAGCTTCTACTGTTCCTTATGGTGCAATAAATTTACATATTGACTTACAAAAATCTAAAACTAGCCCGATTAGTTCTCGTCTTTTTGGAAATGATTTTTAAATAAATAACTGGTTTAAACATCAACACTTGAATCAGTTATTGCTTTTGCGAGAAATCAACAAAACATAAACCATACTGTCTTCGCTCCATATTCTTTTGCAAACTCTAAAAAACGTTTAAAATTTCTTAAATCTTGTCCAAAGTTTCCTTTATCAACATTAAAATCAGAAAAATAATATTCTGAATTAAGAGTATCATAATCTGGTGGCAGTAAAAGTTTATTCAAGTCTTCAATTTTTGAAAGTTTTTCTAGTAGAGAATTTATTGTAACTAGAACTTTGTCTAGATTATTTTCTATCTCAGCTTTTGATTTTTCAGCATCATCTAGTATTTTTTGTTCTGCTTCTTCATCTTGAACAAGTTCTAACTCATGTTCTATCTGTATCTCTTGTGGGTATTCTAACATTTGATAAATAATGGAAATATCAACCTCTGTAATCTTTCCAATTTGGTCTAATTCGGCTTCTTCCTCATTCATTATTACATTTTTTCTAAACATAAAATCAGCGAATGTTCTAGTTAAATAATGAAGTTCATGCTGTTCTTCTGTTTCCCGCAAATCATCATTATCTGTCCAATAATGTAGATCAAGTCCCATATTCAAAGAAAATTATAGATTTTAGAAAATTGAAATATTAAAGAAAAAACCTATTCCAATCACAAAATCAGAATAGGCTCACAAAAAACTTACTTCTCCACTACAGCAAAGAAATCAAAGCATTTATCGGCATCATCAGAGATAAAATAATCGTCCATTGTAACCGAACCAACTAATGAATTATCTTGTTCTTGCAATTTTTTACGATTCATTCTATTCAAAATATCATACGGAATTTGCAGAATTTGTCTAGGCAAGTTTTGTTCTAAATTAAAAATATCTAGTTTTTTGTATTTAGCTACCGATTCTTTATTTTGGTTGTAATATTCCCAAATTTTTTCATTTCCTGTAATTCCTTTTAGCTCTACTTTTGAGAAATATTTCTTTAAAAGTGTTTCTAATTCTTGCGCTGTGTATTCTCTTACGTGCCACGGATTGCGAGTAAGCGAAAGTTTGATATTTGGTGTAGTGAGTATCATTTTTCCACCCTTTTTCAACACTCGTTGAATTTCTTTGAGGTAAAAATTATCATCTTCGATATGCTCAATAACTTGCTGCGTAACAACAGTATCAAAACTCTCATCTGCTTGATTTGCAAACGGAGGAATATTTTGATTCAGAAAAGTAAATTCTGGATGTTGCTTTTGCAAGTGATTGATAAGTTCTTGATTTTTGTCAAGAGCTGTATAATGCGTACAGTGAGGTTTGAAAAGCTCTGCACCTTTTCCCACTCCACAACCTGTTTCCAAAACGCTTCCACTTATGTGCTTTACAGTTTGGTAATAAGCAAAAAGCAGACGCTGATGAATTACATTATCACTAGGAATGGTATAAGCTGTTATTTCGGTAGTTTTGAACATATATGTAGTCGACAGGTTAGCTTCGCTGATTTACAATTCCAAGCTGTCATATTTTTTTGTATGGTTATTATTTTCAAACAGCTTGGAAGCTGTTTGCTACGTATTACAAAGGTCTTAATTTTTCTTGTAAAAACGCTATAAATTAGACTTTAAAACCCTCAAATTCACATTTTATAGATTTTTTTGATTACATTTTGATAAAAATTAGTAGAAATTTTGAAAATTATTTATGCAATCTGATGAACTATTGCATCTACTTAGTATAAAATGAGAAAAATCATCAATCACAATCAAAAAACTAACTCTATTTAATTATGAAAACTACTTTGAAATTTTCGCTTTACTTTTGGATACTATTTATTCCATTTTTAACAGCTTGTGGTCAGTCAGACTCTTCTTATAAAACAGAATCTGCTACTGCTGGGTATTCAGATGAAGAATTAATAGATGTACCACTGACAAATATACCACCACCAATAAATACTTTAGTAAGTTATCAAGACGGAACAGAAGGAGGAACTTCTACTGAACCGATTGTACAAGGCTTGTATGTCATCAAAACAGGAAATATGCAACTTCAAGTACAAGAATTAGAAAAAGCTAAAGAAGAAGTTTTGCAGAAAGTAAAAGCAAACAAAGGATTTACTTCAGCTGCCAATTATAACGATTATAGCTCTTCAAAGCAGCAAACTATAACAATTCGTGTAGCATCTAGTAATTTTGAGAACTTGATGAAGGAACTAGTGACGATTGGTTTTGTGGAAAGTCAGTCGCAAAACTCACAAGATGTAAGTGAAGAGTTTGTAGATATTCAAGCACGTTTGAAGTCAAAAAGAGAAGTAGAAAATCGTTATGTAGAAATTTTGAAAGATGCCAAAACGATTTCTGAAATATTGGAAATTGAAGATAAGTTGCGTGTCATTCGTGAAGAAATAGAAGCTAGAGAAGGACGTTTGCGCTACCTAAAAGACCAAGTTTCACTAAGTACAATCAACCTAACACTTACTCAAAAATTAGAAAATTACTCTAAACCACCAGAACGTTCATTCTTTAGTCGTCTCTTCGAAAATATGGGCGAAGGTTGGGACGATTTCTTGATGTTTGTGGTTGGAGTGATGCGTCTGTGGGTATTTTGGATTGTATTGGCAGGAGTTATTTTTGGAATTGTGAGATGGAGAAAAGCTAGAAAGAAATAAATTACTAAAAATCAACACGTATAGTTCTGAGTTCACTTTAGCAATAAATCAAACTCAAAAATAATTTTAGCCATAAAAAAAGTCTTCATTTATAAAATGAAGACTTTTTTATATTTATCTATAAAATATGCTGTGAATAATTAGTTTCTAACAATTCTAAGAACTTTACTTTGTTTGTTAGAAATAACTTCTATGAAATAGACACCAGCTTTTTGATTTTGTAAATCAAAGGTCGTCTCTAAATTTGCACCTTCTTTATTTTGTTCTTGTACTTCAATAACTCTACCCAATACATCCATCAGACGAAGAGTAACTGCTCCTTTAGCTTCTTGGTTTGTCCAAGCTACCGTTACTTTTCCATTACTTGGGTTTGGATAAGCTTTTAACTTTTCATTCAAATCTATTTGACTAGCTACTTTAGATGCTACTCTAGTAACAAGAGGAGTACAAAATGATGTTTGTACTTGCCCTGTATTTCCTGATGGTGAATAAATAGCAACATCGGCCACTAAAGTTTCACTAGCATCAACAGTATACTCTTGAACCACAACTCCATTTTTATAAAACTTCATCTGACTACCCTCTCTTGCTACTGTAAATACATCTCCTGCTTGGTAAGCGACAGGTGTACCACGTTGGCGGTTAAAACTTGGAATCGCAAGTGAGTTGGCTACAAAATACCACGCATAATCAATAGATGTATAAGATACTTCTGTATTAGGAGTTGCTAAACCTACCATATAAAACGTTTTGTTATCAACAATAGTATTACTAACCCATCCATCATTACTACTTGTAATTGATTGTGTTGAAGTAGCTCCACTTGTCCAACTTTTAGTAGAACTTGTTTTAGTGAAAACATTATTTGATAGACCTATATCTACTGCATTGTCAATATTGATAGAGTAACCAATAGCAACATGTTTGGTACGAGAACCATATGATCCAGAAGCAGTAACAGAATAAATGCCTGTATTCTTATTTGAAACATTAGGCGTAGTTTCTCCTCCTCCTGACCACAAATAACTAGTAATGCCTGTCTCTCCAAATAAGGTTGTTGTTGCAGCTCCTGCTCCATCAGTAGGGCAAGTATTGGAAGTAATAGAACTAACTTCTAAAGTTATAGGACAAGACGTAAATTGTATTTGTGGAACAACAGCAGAACTTGTAAGTGCTGAAACATCAACCGTTAAATCTCCTGTTGTAACTCCAGGAACTGTTCTAAATGCGACTCCATTTTTAGAATATACAAGTGTTGTTCCTGTACGCTCTATTTGAAAATCATCTCCTACCTCATAAGTACCAAATTCACCACCAACACCATACGGAATTCCATTCTCATAAACAGCAATAGTTCCAGCATTAGTAAGATAAATAGCAAAACGAATTTGTCTAAAACCTACTACTCCTTTATTATAAGAAAGACCAACCATATAATTATAGTTTTCAGAGTCTGATGCAGTAAATGCAATACCTCCATCACCTCCAATTTTTTCCTCTGAGAATGCCTTACTTGTCCAACCTGTAGTTGCTGACTTAACAAGTTGTTGATTTGCATCTACTGTAAACTGAGTTAATTCTGAAGCATTCCACGTTAAATCATACCCTACTTCATAAGTGGCTGTATAATCAGTACCTCCATCTGTAATCGTAACGGTATATTCTCCTGGTGCAAGTCCAGTAATAGTTGATGTAGTAGCTCCACCTGGAGACCATGAATAAGTTGCACTGCCAGTACCTCCTGCTACTATTAACTCTATCTCTCCTGTAGAAGTTCCTGTACAACTCGCTCCTGTTACTTCAGCAAAATAAGTCAAAGGAGATGGAGCTACAACTGGACAGCTAAGTAGTTCTATTTGAGGGAGAGTAACAGAAGCACTATAAGCTGATACATCAGCTATCAAGCCAGTAGTAGGTACACCAGTAGTAACTGTTCTAAGTGAAGTGCCATTTTTAGAATATACAATTGTAGTTCCAACACGCTCTACTTGGAAAATATCTCCAATTTGAAAAGTCCCAAATGAACCTATGTTTGCACCAGACTCAAATATTCTAACATTACTTCCATCTACGTAAATAGCATATTCTATACTAGCAAAACCTACTGAGCCTTGAGTAGATGAAAGACCAATCATGTATCTTTTATCATTAGTAGTTGCTGTAAAGATAACTCCGCCATCATCTGTCATAGCCTCATCAGAAAATGCTTTGGTATTCCATCCTGTACTTCCTGATTTTACTAATTGATTGCTTCCATCTACAGTAAGACCTGTTATTCCTGTCCAAGTTAATGTAGCAGGTACAATATATGTAGCTGTATAATCAGTTCCACCATCTGTAATGGTAACTTCATACTCTCCTACCGCTAAACCAGTAACATTTTGATTCGTAGATATTTCTGTCGTTGCTGGTACTGTATTCCACGAGTATGTTTGTGCTCCACTAAAATCATTTAAAGTTAAAGTAATTGCTCCTATATCGCTAGAACAACTTGTGCTTGTTATATCAGCAGAAAAAGTTGGAGTAAGAGGAGCTACAACTGGACAGCTAAGTAGTTCTATTTGAGGGAGAGTAACAGAAGCACTATAAGCTGATACATCAGCTATCAAGTCGCTAGTAGGTACACCAGTGGTAACTGTTCTAAGTGAAGTGCCATTTTTAGAATATACAATTGTAGTTCCAACACGCTCTACTTGGAAAATATCTCCAATTTGAAAAGTCCCAAATGAACCTATGTTTGCACCAGACTCATATATTCTAACATTACTTCCATCTACGTAAATAGCATATTCTATACTAGCAAAACCTACTGAGCCTTGAGTAGATGAAAGACCAATCATGTATCTTTTATCATTAGTAGTTGCTGTAAAGATAACTCCGCCATCATCTGTCATAGCCTCATCAGAAAAAGCTTTGGTATTCCATGCTGTACTTCCTGACTTTACTAATTGATTGCTTCCATCTACAGTAAGACCTGTTATTCCTGTCCAAGTTAATGTAGCAGGTACAATATATGTAGCTGTATAATCAGTTCCACCATCTGTAATGGTAACTTCATACTCTCCTACCGCTAAACCAGTAACATTTTGACTTGTAGATATTTCTGTCGTTGCTGGTACTGTATTCCACGAGTATGTTTGTGCGCCACTAAAATCATTTAAAGTTAAAGTAATTGCTCCTATATCGCTAGAACAACTCGTGCTTGTTATATCAGCTGTGAAAGTTTGAGCAAAACTTGTTGATATAGTTACAAGTAAAAGGAGGGTAAGAAGCCAATACCTTTTAAAAGATAAATAATTAGAAAAATAATTCATAAAAAAGCATTTTAAAGTGAAATGAACGAAATAAAAAAACGGTTTTGAAAAATTTTATAACTTATGAAAATAATAATTTAGTATAGCCTTCTTGCACTTATTAACTCCTTTTAAATTTAGGAGGAAAAGTCTAGTCTGATTTTGAGTTTTTTTGATGAAAATAGCACTATCCTATACAGAAATAGTAAAGCTAAGTTCATTATATTAAACATATTATTATCTAATATTTAAAAATAAAATATAACTTTTCTATTTTTTTTTCTACAGGAAATCATAGTTTCAAAAATTTCATAAAACCTTTTTCTAAGGTACTTCATTTTTGACTAAAAAGCAAGTTCGTAAGTTGATTATTATTATATGTATTTTGTGGAAAATTATTGTGTCTTTATTTTCTAAAAAATTGAGTATTCATGCTCAACTTTTTAAATAATACATTTACTTTCATTTAAGTTAAAGCATCACTAATATATATACTAGTAAATTTGATTATGGTACTTTTCCTAGACCAACTTTTATTTTGAAGCTTATTACCTCCATCATTGTATGTTTTACTCATTTTCAACTTTAAAGCCTCGCCGTTACTTTAGACTTATCAAATTTTCCTTTTATATCATAAATAACTGTTTTTTCATGTTTGATATTATCAAAATCTAAGGATTCAAATTCTTTGTGTGAAACTGCTAAAACAACAGCATCATACTTTTGAGTAGGTTCTTTTATCAAATCAAGATTATATTCATGTTTTACTTCAGCAGCATCTGCCCAAGGGTCATAAACTTCTACATTTGCACCAAAATCTTGAAACTCTCTAATTACATCAATTACTCTTGAATTACGAATATCAGGGCAGTTTTCTTTAAAAGTAATTCCCAAAACTAAAATTCGTGCGCCTTTTACACTACTACTTCGCTGAATCATTAGCTTTACCACTTTTGCAGCTACAAAAACACCCATAGTATCATTGATTCTTCTTCCTGCCAAAATTACTTCTGGATGATAACCCAAACTTTCAGCTTTATAAGTCAAGTAATAAGGATCTACGCCTATACAGTGTCCACCAACAAGCCCTGGCTTGAAAGGTAAAAAATTCCATTTTGTTCCTGCTGCTTCCAATACTTCAAGCGTGTCGATATTCATTTTATCAAAAATAAGAGCGAGTTCATTGACGAAAGCAATATTCAAATCTCTTTGTGCATTTTCAATTACTTTTGAGGCTTCAGCTACTTTGATAGAAGAGGCAAGATGAGTTCCTGCTGTTATAATTGAACCATAAAGAGCATTTAATTCTTCTGCTATTTTAGGTGTACTTCCACTGACTACCTTTTTTATTTTAGCAATTGTATGTTCTTTATCTCCTGGATTGATACGCTCTGGGGAATATCCACAAAAGAAATCTTGATTAAATTTTAATCCACTTTGCTTTTCTAAAATAGGAACACAATCCTCCTCCGTACATCCTGGATAAACTGTTGATTCATAAACTACAATATCTCCTTTTTTAAGAACCTTTCCTACCGTTTTTGAGGCTGAAAGGATAGGTGTTAAATCGGGTTTTTTATATAAATCAACAGGTGTAGGAACAGTAACAATATAAATAGTTGCTTCTGCCAGTTTTTCAAGACTTGTAGTAAAAGATAGTTTTTTTGATTTTTTCAATCCTTCTGTATCTACTTCAAGCGTTCGGTCATATCCTTGCTTTAACTCTTCAATACGATTTTCATTAATATCAAAACCAATAGTAGAATACTTTTTACCAAACTCAACAGCTAATGGTAAACCTACATACCCCAAACCAATAATTGCTAATTTATATGTCATAAAAATAAAGACTTTGTTAAATCAAAAGGAGAGTTAAAACTATTTTTTTATTATCAGTTTACAAAGTACCTAATTTTTAGTTACATAAAAAAACTAACTAACTTTATTTTTAAGTCAGTCAAAAAATTCTCTACTATCTGTTTTGAGAACCCTTTAGCTCATCTATTTGCTTTAATACTTCCTCTGCCTCAGCAGTTTTGAGATCACTGGCTTTTCTATCTGTACGAGAGAGTTTGAAAGCTTCTTCTGTCATTTTTTTATATTTTTCTGTCAATTTATCAATTTTTGCTTGTATTGGGTCTTTTTTCTTGAACAGTCCGAACATAATTTTGTTGATTAGTGATTAATTAAATTGTTAATGAATAAATGGCTAACAAGTTGTATTCTGATTTGTTTTGCTATATATCAGCCATAAAAAAAGTCATCAGCAAGTAAATTTTGCTGATGACTTTTGTTTTCCACAAAATCAAGAATTAGAAACGAAGTTCTATAAGCTCCCAAAACTCTTTTACTTCATCATTCTGAAAGTTCCAATCATATTTCATGATATAGTTATTTTTCAAAAACATAATTGCCTCTTTGTGTGTGGCACAACGGTCTATTCCTGTGAGTGCATCCTCTAATTCATCTTGATTATTACCAAACAATTTTTTAGTAAAAAGAAATTTTTGATTTAGTGTTATGAGTTCCTTAATTGTTTTTCCAGAAGGTTTAAAACGCTCTGCAAAAGTAGGTGCATCAGTATCTGCGCCAGTTGTATATTTATCTGCAAAAGTAGGAGCTTTTACTGCTTCAGCTTGTTTAGCAATTGTTTTTGTAGTTGCTATTGGACTATTACTTTTGTCTTCCTCATTCATAAAATTAGGCGAAGAATAACTAGTTTTTTCCTCAGCTACTTCTTCACGCTTATAAGATTTGAACAAAGGAGCTTCCTTTTTTTCTACTGGCTGTTCCTCTGGCTTTTCTTCTTCTTTTTTTACTTCCTCTTTCTTTTCTATATGCGTTATTTCAGAAGGAGCAAAGTTATTTACATTCTCTTCTTCAAAAGAAGTATCAAAAAAGCTTTTTACTTCTTCTTTTTTAGGAGCAGTTTCGATTGTAGGCTCAAGATTTTTTTCTTCTACTTTCTCCGTCTGCTGTGTTTTGTCAGTAAAAGTTACAAATTCTTGAATTTTGAGAGGTACAATATCTCCAAGCTGACGTAAAACAGTCTTTGGATCATCATATTCTACATTGTTATCTACAACATTTCCAATTGTATCAATTGCCTTTGTAGCTGAAATCATTCCAGCATTACTTTTTTCTTCTAATCCTTTTATAATTTGCTCAAAGAGAATTTTGTGTGTCTTTACATACTTCAAAGCAGGTTTAAATTCTTCATTAACACGAATTGCACCTCCATTTTGAGCTAATTTTTGAACTTCTTGCTCATAGAAAACATAAGGAGCTAAGAGAAGTTGTATAGTATCAGCGACAGATTGAGTAACTAATTTTTCAAAGGTAACTTGGTCAATAGAAATATTTCTAGAGAGCATATTCATAAGTTTCTCTAAAAGAGCTTTTATTTCTGGATGCTCATAATCAAAAAATGGACTTTTAATTTTAGCATTGTCAGCTTGCCATTTTTCGAAAAGAATTTTGATAATAAATAAATTTATCTGTTTGATACCACAAAAATCTGTGAGTTGAGAGCCTGTGATACGCTCGTGTTTTGCAAAGAAATCCGAACAGACGGCTTTAGCGAATGATTCGGCGTAAGCAAGAACAGCGTTGTTATTTAATTTACTTGCCATAATTTTATTAGTAATTGGGTTTGGATATTTTTTTTTATTGGATTAGCTTCTATTTTTGTGCTTTACAAGCTACCAACTTTTTGATTCAGATTACAAGTTCGTAAAAATGATAATCAATAATTTACTTTACTGTATTTTTTTGAGTTTTTTTTCTTCCAGTCTATTAAGAAGGAGTATTCTAAAATTTTATCTAAAAATACAAAAACAATTTGAACTCTATTTGATTGACTTTAATAATCTAAATAATCAAGCTATGTATAGTAGCTATTATTTTTCAAAAAGACATTAAAGTATTTATTTTTTGTTCTATTCTTTAATTACGTTTCTTAATTTCCAAAATATTGCCAACAATGCCAAAAATTACAATTCTGAACATGAACGCCTTAGAATTTTCGGCAGACACAAAAAAAAGTCTGTTACAGAACATTTTAGATGAGCAAATAGACTGGTTACACTCTTGTGGAGGAAAAGGAAAATGTACAACCTGTAAAGTTATTCTTAAAGAAGGAGGCGAATATCTTACACCAAAAGGGAGCGTAGAAAAAAACTTTTTTGAACTAGAAAAACTAAAAGAAGGCGAACGTTTGGCATGTCAGTGTAGCTTCAAACAAAAAGTAGATAAAGATACAAAATTAGTAATCTGTGCAGCAGATGAAAACAAGCTTCCTCATATAGAATACTCTGATTGTTAGTTAGTTAAATCAAAAAAACCATATTCTTTTAGTGAATATGGTTTTTCAGTTTTGTATAAACCAACTCGTTTTATTTTGCAAAAAGCTGGTCTATATTTTTGAAGGCTTTAAATTCTAAAGCATTATTTTCTGGGTCTAAGAAAAACATCGTTGCCTGTTCGCCCACTTTTCCTTCAAAACGCAAATAAGGTTCAATGATAAATTTTATATTCTGATTTTTCAGTTTTTGAGCTAACTCTTCCCATTTTTCCCATTCCAAAACAACTCCAAAATGAGGAACAGGAACATCATGTCCATCCACAGGATTAGATGCTAATTTCTCTTTTGGAAAGTCATTTCTTGGTTTTTGATGAATAACAAGTTGATGTCCAAAAAAATCAAAATCGACCCAATGAGAATCACTTCGTCCTTCCGAACACTCTAAAACATCTCTATAAAACTCACGACATTTTTCTAAATCAATGACAGGAATAGCTAAATGAAAAGGCTGCATAGTTATTTTTATTTTTTAATAAATTTTTCTGTCAGAACTTTGCCTGTTTTTAGATTAGAAATTCTGAGAATATACAATCCTTTTGAAAAAGAGGAAAGATTTTGATTAAAATTTTGAATTCCTTTTGGATATGTATTTATGTTTTTTGAAACAGACTTTCCATTACTATCAAAAATTTCTACTTGAATTTCAGAATTAGAAGTCGGAACGGCAAAGATAAAACTAATAGCATTTTGAGCTGGATTTGGATACATTTTTTGAAGTTCAAAAGCTGTAATTATTCCTTGATTATCAATCGCAATTGTTTTGGTATAAGTAAATGTTCCGTCCAAATCTACTTGCTTTAACCTATAATAATTAGTTCCATTTTGTGGTTCTTTATCCCAATATTGATAAATTTGATTTTCAAGGTTATTGTTTCCAGCCTTCAGCTCTCCAATCTTGATAAAATCCATTGCATCATTACTTCTTTCTATTTCAAAATGAGAAGTATTGAACTCTCTAGCTGTTGCCCAATGTAATAAGTTTTGTTCTTTTACTTTTTCTCCTCTAAACTCTGTAAACTCTAAAGGTAAAACAACACAATCTAGCCCTGCTGTACCTGAGAAGCTAATATCAAAACCAATACCTGTACTACTAAAGTTATTTATGACAATATAATACCTTTCTCCAGCAATTACATTCAAACCATCATTAAATGGATTTCCTCCACCTGGATTTTCAGAATCAGGATCAGGGTCATTATCTCCAAAACCTCCTGCTAATCCTGTGTCTAATCCTGTTGTACCTCCTGCGCCTGTGGTAGAGCTTGCATTACAAGAAACACTATTTGCACCAACGACATCAGCACATGTATTAGCTCTAAAGAGATTAAAATCATAATCATCTCCACCTGGATTTTGAGAATCTATTACAAAACCTAGTGTTCCAGAAGTCTGAATTTCAAAATTTAGCCAAATAGACTGTAACTCTGTTTCATCTACTCCTCCTGTAAAACAGTTTCCAATATTACTATCAATAGCACCAGGACCAAAACTATTTGTATTAAAAGAAGAGCTACTACATAAAGGGAAACTCACATCACAGTCTGAATATTGATTCTGTACACAAATATCCATTGTTCCTTCTCCTCCTCCATTGCTCCAAACTCTCAGATAGTATGTATCTCCTCCTACAAGACCATAATCTAATATTCTTGACATATTCCCATCTCCGCTATCATTATCACAAGCGACAGAAGTAAGTGTATTACACGTTCCATCAGTTGAGCGATATAATTCCATTCCACTATTCGTGATTGTTCCTGCTTCTGTATCAATGACTGCTTGTCCTCCAGCAGGTGCTACAAACTTATACCAAACATCCTCTGTTCCTGTACCATTCGCACATGAGGGGTCTCCTCCAAAGGTATTGCTGTACGTTCCTCCCGAATTAGTGATTTCTTCAAAAGTACAATCAAACTGTCCTACTGGCAAATCAAAAGCTCCTGTGCATTCATCATTGGCTAGGGGTGGGGGAGTTCCAAATACACACATATTGCCATTCATATTTCCTCCACCAGTATTAAATCGAATCACTCTAATATGGTAAGTTACACCTATTACTGCAGTAAATGTTACTACTTCAGTTCCTCCATTACCGAATGCATCTGCACAAGCCCCTGCTACTTGAGTTCCTCCACAACCTCCTTCATAAATAGCCAATGCTGCATCACGATTAGTATTAGAATTAGCAGCTACTGTCATATTCGTAGAATTGGCTACGAAAGAAAACCAAGCATCCTCTCTAATATTACCATTCGTAACACAAGAAGTGTTAGCAACTGTATTATCTCTTGAAAAACTTCCTGGTAAAGAATATCCAAATCCCACACAAGTTGTAGTAGGAGTGATCGAAATAGCACCTGAACAATCATCAGACTGGGCATTTGTATTTATAGTAAAAAAGCAAAACAAGAAAGTAATTGCTAAAGTATAAAGTAGATAATGTTTGTTTTCCATATTTTTTATTTTAGTCTTACTTTTAAGTTAAAGCATACCGTATTCAAAGAACGTACAAAAAATTGCAAGTATTGCATCAATTATTGATATAATACAATATATTTACCAAATCACACTACTTTTTAAGAATTATTTTTTAATAAATTTTTCTGTCAGAACTTTGCCTGTTTTTAGATTAGAAATTCTGAGAATATACAATCCTTTTGAAAAAGAGGAAAGATTTTGATTAAAATTTTGAATTCCTTTTGGATATGTATTTATATTGTTTGAAACAGACTTTCCATTACTATCAAAAATTTCTACTTGAATTTCAGAATTAGAAGTCGGAACGGCAAATATAAAACTAATAGCATTTTGAGCTGGATTTGGATACATTTTTTGAAGTTCAAAAGCTGTAATTATTCCTTGATTATCAATCGCAATTGTTTTGGTATAAGTAAATGTTCCGTCCAAATCTACTTGCTTTAACCTATAATAATTGATTCCATTTTGTGGTTCTTTGTCCCAATATTGATAGATTTGATTTTCAAGGTTATTGTTTCCAGACTTCAAGTCTCCAATCTTGATAAAATCCATTGCATCATTACTTCTTTCTATTTCAAAATGAGAAGTATTGAACTCTCTAGCTGTTGCCCAATGTAATAAGTTTTGGTCTTTTACTTTTTCTCCTCTAAACTCTGTCAGCTCTAGAGGAAGAACAACACAATCTAGCCCTGCTGTTCCTGTAAAGTCAAGATCAAACCCTGAACTAGAGTTTTCAAAATTATTTATTAATAAAAAATAACGTTCTCCTGCCACCACAGGTACATCTGCATTGATATTTGTTCCCCCAGCAGTTTGTGAATCTGATGTTCCACCACTAGCACCTGTATCACCTGGACTCACATCATCTGAATAATTACAAGATCTTACTGTTCCATTTGCATTTATGTCATTACAAAAAGAACCCTCATCTCTATACAGAATGAAATCATAATCATCTGAATCGTCTTGTGGAGAGATAATAAACTCTAAGACACCTGATGTTTGTATCTCAAAATTTACCCATACAGACTGCCTTTCTGTATCATCAGTCCCAGTAAAGCAGTTCCCAACGCTAGTATCTGTTGCTCCAGGACCAAAGCTATTTGTATTAAATGATGAGCTACTACACAGAGGCAAACTCACATCACAATCTGAGTATTGATTCTGAATACAAATATCCATTGTTCCCTCTCCTCCGTTATTCTCCCATACACGCAAATAATAGGTGTCTCCTCCTATGAGACTATACTCTAGTATTCTTGACATATTTCCATCTCCTCCATTGTTATCACAATCAACTGATACAAGTGAACCACAAGTACCATCTGGTGCATGATAAAGTTCCATACCACTATTGGTAATCGAACCTGCTTCTGTATCAATAACTGCTTGTCCACCTGCTGGAGCTACAAATCTATACCACACATCCTCTGCGCCCGTACCATTAGCACAAGTAGGGTCTCCACCAAAAGTATTACTATATGTTCCACCTGCATTTGTAATTTCACTAAAAGTACATTCAAACTGACCTACTGGCAAATCAAAAGCTCCCGTACATTCGTCATTGGCTGGGGGAAGAGGGGTACTGACTACACAAATATCACCACTCATGCCATTATTTCCTCCACTATTAAAGCGTATTACTCGTATTAAATATGTTGTAAGTGGTACAGTTGGCACAGTTAAAGATTCTGTTCCAAAAAAATCATCTACACAACCTATTTGAACAAGTCCACCACAGCCACCTTGATATACTGCTAATACTACATCTCTATTTGTAGTTGCTGTAATTGTAGCCGTAGTATTATTAGCAACAAAAGAAAACCAACCATCTTCTCTATTCAAAGCACCTGTTGCGCAAGTTGCATCTACTACTGCATCTGTACTAAATGTTCTAGGAATAGAATAAGGAGTATTAATACAAGACGCTGATGGAGCTAAAGAAACAGCTCCTCCACAATCATCAGATTGTGCATATGTACTAGCACTTATCAACGTTAATAAGAGAGTTATTATTGGAATGTAAAATAAGTAGTTTTTCTTTTTCATAAAGCAAATTAGTTTATATTTTGGCTAAAAATAATCATAAATTATGAGTTTTGATGTATTTTGTCAAAAAAATAAAACAATCTACAAACTCAAACTGCTTTAGCAGTTATTTTAAAACCAACACGAGGAATATTTTCTATTTTAACGTTGCTATCCTCTTTTAAGTATTTTCTTAGCCTTGAAATAAAAACATCTAAGCTTCGCCCTAAAAAGTAGTCGTCATCTCCCCAGAGTTCTGTCAAGATAAACTCCCTTCTCAAAACTTGCTCTTTATTTTTACAAAAAAGCTCTAGCAGTTCGGCTTCTCTTGAAGTAAGTGAATGTTTTTTTTGAGAGGGGGAAAGCAAAGACATGTTTTTTATATCAAAAATATAATTTCCTATTTTTATGGAAGAATTTTTCGAATTATCAGTTTGAGAAATAACCGAACGTCTCAAAAAGACTTCTATTTTTAAAACTAGTTCTTCTATACTGAAAGGTTTTGTCAAGTAATCATCAGCACCAATACGTAGCGCATGTAAACGGTCTTCTTGTAATGATTTGGCAGTCAGAAAAAGAATTGGAATTTGTTTGTTTTTGGCTCGTACTTTTTGAGCTAACTCAAAGCCATCTAATTTGGGAAGCATTACATCAAAAATACATAAGTCGAAATTATTTTCTTCTTTCTCAAAAGTTTCAAAAGCTGTTTGTCCGTCTTTTATCCATTCAATAATGTAACCCTCTAATGTTAAGTGGTCTTTTACTACAAAGCCAAGTGTGGGGTCATCTTCTACAAAAAGTATTTTTTTACTGGACATTTTTCAAGGTTTTAATAACTCTTTTACTTCAAGTGAGCTTTAATAAAAGTGGTTGATTTGGTTAGTACGTCTGCAATACTTGCATCATCAAGTTCGTGTCCGACATTAGGATAAAAATGATAATTATTAGCAACTCCAAAACTTTCTAAAGTTTCTCTCAAGACTTCTCCTTGCCCAAAAGGCACAAGTGTATCTTCACCAGCATAAAACATAATTGTTGGAGGAGATTGGTTATTTACTGCATATTTCGGGCTGATATTTTCATAATAATTGGAATTGCCTTGGAAAAATTTTCCGAATAAAAGCTGTATGCCGATAGCAGCTTGTTGTACTTCTGGGTTTTGGCTGCTAGTATAAGAAGTATGTAAAAAATCAGTAGGACCTACTACATCTACAACTGCTTTAACATTATTTTCCGTATCATATTTATAGCTATAAAGCATTGAAATATGCGCTCCTGCACTTACCCCCACCAAAGCATATTGATTCATTATTCCATATTCTTGACTCTTATTTTTTAAGTCTTCCAAAACCATTCTTATATCGTCTGTTTGCATCGGAAATGGTTGTCTAGTAAAATTAGCCAATCTATAATTGATATTTACCACAGCATATTCTGTTGCAAAAATCTTTAAATAATCATAGGTTGCTTTCATATCTTTTTTATCTCCCTCTACCCAAGCTCCTCCGTGTACCAATACAATCGCTTTTGTTTTGGCAGCACTACGATTTTTTGGCAGATAAATATCGTATTTTTGTTGTGTGTCATCTCCATAAGCAACATTTTGAAGTTCTTTTTCTTGCTCAAAAACAGTATTATCAGTCGTTGTTTCAGAACTAGAATCTTCACAAGAAGAAAGAGAAAAGAAAAATACGAAGAATAGAAGGTATAATAAATATGATTGTTTCATTATTTTAGAATTTTAGTTTGTTTTAGAGTTATAATGTAAGAATCAAAAATATATCCAGTCTCTACTTTACCGTCAACGAGATTTGAACCGTCGTTAAAGGATTGTAAAATCTTATCTTACTCTAGAAAAAGCCTCAAAAACCCAATTGAGAATTACCATCATTAGTGATTGAACAGGAATTCCGATTACAAAAGGAACAAAATAATTCATCATTCGCCACGATTCTTCTACTTTATAATAATGCTTTCTACTCCACCAACAATACCAATACTCTGAACAACAGGTACGACACATTTCGTCTGTTCCGAATAAAAATTCACTCAAAACCAAAGATGGAATTACTACAATAAGTGTTGCGAAGATGACTTTATTATTAAAAACAAAAGGCAAGTTTTTTCCTTTTTTCTTACGATTTCGTGCTGTTCTTTTTTCGGTAAGTTTGGGGAATAGTTTGCGTTTGAAGCCCCACATCATTAAAAGTGTAGTCAGAATAGGAACTACCCAATACAAATGTCCATAATGAATACGCTCTTTTACTAGCCAACGAGTATGATTATCAATTTGAGCCGTCAAAACTTTTGCATTAAACCAACTAATCATAAAGCCAATAAAAACAAAGACAAAGGTAAAAAGTAGAAAATCAGAAACCCAAGGTTTTTTGGTTTGAGGAATAATATAGTTTTTATAAAAGGCTTTTAATGAGTGTTTTATTGTCCAAAAGGTTTCGGTAAAAGCTCCTGTAAACTTCGAAGAGGTAGAAAAAGAAGGTAAATCGTCAATTTCTATGTATTTTCTACCATTTTTTTCTGGTTTGGTTTTGTAGTAAGTATTTCGTTTTTGAGAAGTAACCCAAACATACTTTCCATAAAGTTGATTATCATACGACTTTCCTTGCTCAACAGCTTCTAAAAATGCTCTTTTACCTACATCAGCACGTTTACACTCTATAATAATGTCGTCATTTTGATGCTGATTATCCGAAAAAATAACAATATCAACAAATCGATAACTAGAGCCCATTTTTACTTTTCGCTCAAAAGCTATTTTATTTGGGTCATATTTTTTTTCTAAGACGAGCTTTATATATGCCCACGCCCTTACCTCCTCTTCAGGCTCCCACCTCAAACGCATGGCTTGAAAAGGATAGAAAACATAACGGTCTTTTCCTGTGCCATCAAAACGAATGAGTCCTTCCAAAATTCCTTTTTTCAAGATTTCGGACATTTTGTAAGGGTCTAATGATTTTACCGTTTTTCTATTATTTCTTTTTGAAGTAGAGTTAGTAGCCAATTTATGGAGTAAGTTATATTTAATTAGATAGAATGAAATTAGCTTTAAAAATGCGTTTTTTTTACTAAAAATCCTAACTCACTTTATCAAAACACTATCTTTTGCTATTATTTTTGACAAAAGGATAATTATTTAATTTGATAAAATTGTATTAATCAAATATCAAAAAAAATATTTTATAAAAGTAAAAGAAATAATTTGTTTTATAAATTTACTCCATCTACATTTGTCGCACCTAAATCCTTTACGAAAAACTATTTATATTCATATTAAATATTTATCTAAATCTATTTTTCAGTCATGTACAAAAAGACATTCCTATTTTTAATTTTATTATTTTGCTATTTATTGCAAAGTAACTATATCTATGCTCAAGCTAATTTTATTGAAGTAATATCCAATGAATCAATTAAGTTTTCTAAAAAAGGACAAGAAAAACTAAATCGTATAAAAAATCAAAAGCTCTATCAAGAACCTTTGTTGGTTCGATTTAATGATGTTGAGAAAGTCATTGAAGAAAACAAACTTGAATTTGTACTACCTAATTATCCTTGTAAATTATATTTTACATATCAAAGTGGAGAGTATGAAGATAGTAATAATTACCATTGGTACGGAACTCTCTTTAATGAGAAACAACAGAACTGTTCTGGTGGAAGTATTTTGTTTGTAAAAAAGAACGGCAAAACCTTTGGGACAATAGATGTAGATGGCAACTCCTACGAATTTGTAGAAATAGAAAATGGCTATCAAATGCTCTATAAAATAGACTCTGAACACAAAGGAGTTTGTGGTAATTTAGATAAAAATGTCATATCTCCTACAAAAAAGCCAACATTAGACGAAGTCATAGACCAAAACACAGCAGAGCGCATACAGTGTCTAGAACTCACAAAAGTACGTGTATTAGTGCTTTACACTCCAGCAGCAGATGCAACAGCAGATATAAATGCAGCTACTACCATAGGCATACAACAGTTAAAAACAGCTCTAACTAACTCTGGTGTCGGAAAAGACGATGTAGATATAGAACTCGCTGGTTTGTTACCTTTTAGTTTTACTGAAACTAACAACATTTATAAAGATGTGGAATCTCTTAGTAAGAGTTCTACTGCACAGTCTTTACGTACCCAATATCAAGCTGATGTTGTCGTTCTTCTGACAGATGGAATATATGGTTTGATACTAGGAATTGCAGCAGGTGGAGAAGTTAATACACAATTTGAAAATGGGTATGCTATTGTAGAAGCTACTGTAGCTTCTCAACAGACCTTTGCCCATGAAGTAGGACATATATTAGGAGCAAGACACCAATACGATATCGATAATGTAGGGACGATAGAACACGCCTACATTTTCAGACCCGGATGGTGGCCCACAGCCGAATGTTTTACGATTATGTCAGGAGATTTGACTTATAACCAAAGGCAAAGAAGACTTTTACACTTTAGCAATCCGAATATAAATTATAATGGTCATGCAACGGGAGATAATCACAGAAGCAACACAGCAAAACATTTCAGAACCACTGGCAAAATAGTAGCAAATCACATTCCTAATGTTGCTGGCAATTATTATGTTTCTTTAATAGGCTCTCAAACTCCTTGCCCTTGGCAAGACAACTGGTATGAAGCTGATATTAGGTGTGGGAAACCTCCTTTTACTATTCAATGGCATACTTCCACTAATGGAGTAAACTATAACTATAGAGCAGCAGGAGAGTTCTTTTTGTTTCAAGCTCCTACTCAAAACGGTACGAATACTACAATTCGCATGACAGTTACAGATGTAAATGGTGCTAGTCAAATCAGATATATTCAAACAACAAGTTATTCAGCACCCAACTCTCTCTCGTGTAGTGAAAATACAGGAAATGGATTGAGAGTTGAAAACAATATTACAGCCAAAGTTATCCCAAACCCAATAGAAGGAAATGCAAAACTATATGTAGAGTTGCCAAAAGCAGATACTCAAACGCAGATTCTGATTGTAAATACATTTGGTAAGACTATCAAAATTTTTGATACCTCTGACTTTTCAAAACAAGGAGAATTTGATATTAGTGGGTTGCCTACTGGGTTGTACTACGTCAGTATTCGTTCCCAACTCAATGGTGTACATTCTGTTACTATTCACGTTAAATAAAACTACTTATGAAAAAGCAAATAACATTCCTGCTTACTACCCTATGTATTTTGATGAGTAGCTGTAGTAAAGAGGAAGTACGACTCAATAGAAACTATTGGGGAGAGGTGCAAGTATTGAAAAATGGAGAAACTTGGAAGCCTTTTATATATGCAACAACGGACGTAAAAAATTCTGAAGTTATTTATGTAGAAATGGGATATTATAGCAAACAGGGTATATCAAAAGAAGTTTTAACTTTATCCCAAATATCGAAAAGGATAGGTTTCAACTCCATAATCTCAGATAAGGTTGGGACAGACATACAGGATGAGAACAATATTATAAATTATTCTAGTTATTATAGTTTAATAGCAGATGGCGATGTCATTTGTTCTTCTTATCAAGTAGATGACTCTGTAGAGGTAGCTGGTTATGTGAATGTAACCAAATACGATGCAGAGAGTGGAATTTTAGAAGGTACTTTTGAGGTTACTTTAGTAAAAGACCGTAGCTGTGAGGAGAATGCCCCTGATACGCTTCGTTTTACAGAAGGTGTTTTTTATACTAGAGTGCAAGAGGATTAGCCTTTTCTCTGTCCTTCTTCTATACTTTTTAGTTTGGAAGGAGGATTTTTTTATTCTTTTAAATTTTGAATCGATGAAAAAGCAAATAATAATTCTACTTGCAACCCTAAGTATATTAACAAGTGGTTGCAGTAAAGAGGAAGTACAACTCAATAGAAACTATTGGGGGGAGGTGCAAGTATTGAAAAGTGGAGAAGTCTGGAAGCCTTTTATTTACGCTAGAACTGATTTTACATCAGAAAATCATATTTACTTTGAAATAGCTTCTTATGATAGAAGAAATATAATGAGAGAGGTACTGAATATTTCTAAGGTAGCAAAAAAAGAGGGGTATAATACAATAAGAAATATTCGATATAATGCTAGTTACTACACTTTAGGAGCAGGAGGAGATGTTATCTGTGGAGCTTATCAAGTAGATGACTCTGTAGAAGTAGCTGGTTATGTGAATGTAACCAAATACGATGCAGAGAGTGGAATTTTAGAAGGTACTTTTGAGGTTACTTTGGTAAAAGACCGTAGCTGTGAGGAGAATGCCCCTGATACGCTTCGTTTTACGGAGGGTGTTTTTTATACTAGAGTGCAAGAGGATTAGCCTTTTCTCTGTCCTTCTTCTATACTTTTTAGTTTGGAAGGGGGATTTTTAGCTTCTAAAATTCCCTTCCTTTCCATTTGACATTCTTAGTTTTCAAAAAATAAACTCCTACTAAAAAGTATAAAAAGGATTCCATTAAGCAAAAAAGCAAAGCTTGTAGAATAGTAGAAAAGGAAACTTTAAGTTTCAATCGTACGAAAAATGAAATAATTAATAAAAAATTAATTCCTAAAAGAAGTAGAGTAGAAAAAATCAAGTAAATATTTCCACTCAAAATAACTCCTATAAAAAAGATTATTCTGAATAAATAGATTAGTAAAATTCCCTTTTTGAGAAAATTAGAAAACTGCCAAGCACCACAAAACCAACGATGATGCTGCAAAATCCAATATTTTAGAGTTGGTTCTGCTTCTGTAAAAGCTAATGATTGAGAATTGAAAAGATGAAGGAAGAATTGATTTTTGTTTTGCTTATTTTGTCTGACACTTTGAAGTGTCAGACAACTCTGTTCTTTTATATACTTTTGAAAGGTTTTAAAAAGTGCTACATCTTCGGTTACAGAAAACTCAATGCTTTCGTACCCTCCTAGTTCTTCATAGATTTTTCTATCAAAAATGAGATTATTTCCCATTGCTGTTTGTGGAAAACCTAACCAAGAAAAAATGGCTAAAATCCCCTGTCCAAAAAGCCAGTCTATTGTTTGAAATTTAGTAAAAAATGAGTCTTGATTTGGATTTGGAATTGTCGTTCCCATTATCATTTTTATATTCTCATTTTGATAATACTTTGTTAGTAATTCTTTAAGCCAATTTGGATTTACAAGAATATCAGCATCTAATAAAATAATTGTTTTGCCTGCTGAATGATTAATTAATTGATGAACAACATTTATTTTGCCTTTCAAATTATTTTTAATTAATTCTTTTTTAGTTCTGTCAATTTTGAAATAATTAAAATCTAGTCCTTTATTTCTCTCAATAAATTCTTTTATGATTTCTGCGCTTTTGTCCTCTGTATTTGTATCGTTATCATCTCCAATTAAGGTTTCTAAATTAAAATTATGATTGTTTTCTTCTATTTTATAGAACTCGTTTATAGACTTTTTTAAGTTATCCAAACAAGATAAAATTAGTTGCTCTTCATTTCGGACAGCAATTAGAATACTTATTTTTCTCATAATAATAGGAATGAGCCATTTATTTTACTCGTTGGTTTGCTTTAGCAGCTTCTTTCTTTTATTCGGCGTTTTCAAGAATTTTATAAAAAAATAAATTCGTAATTCGTAATTCGTAATTCGTGATTCGTAATTCTCTACAAAATCCCTTCAATTTCCTTCCAACAAGCAATATCATGACTTGCCACAGAATGTTGAGGTGTTTTTTTGTGTGGATTATAAAAGATAGTTTTCATTCCTAAAGAACGTGCGCCCAAAATATCAGCATCAAAACTATCTCCAATCATAATAGAATTTTGAGGTGTAGCGTTAGAGATAGCAAGTGCATGATTGAAAATAATAGGATTTGGTTTGGTAAAGCCTGTACAGTCAGATGTAATGATATTTTTAAAAAAATGTAAAATACCTGAATGCTCTAGTTTTAGTTTTTGACTTTCTTCAAAACCATTAGTAAGAATATGAAGTTGATAGCCTTTAGTATCTAAATAAGTAAGCATTTCTAAGGCAAAAGGCAAAAGATTAGGCTGACGAGGGCAGTTATATTGATACTCATTTTCCAATTCTTCTAAAAGATTGTGAGTAGCATTTTGATAAGTAGTTTTATTAAATTGTTCCTGCTTATTTTTCATTTTGTGTAGCTCTTCGAAAATAAGCCCAAAACGGCGTTGTCGTATCTTTACTTTATCTACCAAACCTTCGTGGTGTTGTTTCCAAAGAAATTTGGTTGTAGTTTGGAAGGCTTTCAACAAATCATCAAAACTTATTGTTTCATTATTAATAATTCTATCAGATAATTCATACTTTTGATACAAACTATTCAAGGTTTGTTTAGAATTTTGCTCAAAATCCCATAATGTATGGTCGAGGTCGAAGAAGATATTCAACATAATATTCCTAGCAGAAACACTACGCTCAATATGGCGAGTAGAGGTGAGGTTGTTCATACTAAATTTGCGTGGAGAAGGTTATGGATTCATATAAGTCATAAAACTATTTCTTACCTAGAACAACTAAAAGTAAGAAAAGTTATTTTACGTCTGTTCGTTTTTTCATTTATTATCTTTGGTATTTGGGTATGCAATCTAATTTGGTTTAAGCCTTTTAGCATTGAGCTTTTTTATGAACGCATGTTTATAGAATATGGGCAAGATGACCCCGAACTGATGAGTCGTTTGCATCTTTTAGAAAATTATGGAATTACTTATTATAATAGCCTTCTTACAGATATTTCTGATGAAGAACGTGATAGGCGTTATGAAGAAAGTATTGTTAGGAATTTTGAGATGCTCCGAACCTACAAACGCTCTCAACAAACTGAAGAAGAACTACTCTCTACCGAAATATTAGATTGGTATTTAGAACTAGAAATTTATAGAAATGCTTTCCGTCAATACGAATACCCTGTAAATCATATCACAGGAATACAGGTAGAGTTGCCTCGTTTTATGATGGAAGTACATCAAATAGAAACGCTGGGCGATGCAGAAGATTATTTGGAACGCTTATCAAAGTTTGATGATAAATTTGACCAACTTATTCAGCTCTTAGAATCCAGAAAAAATCAAAATGTAATTCCTCCCCGTTTTATAATAGAGCGAGTCATCGAAGAGATTGAAGATTTTATTTCAAGAGATGTAGAGTATAATTTGTTATACAAAGATTTTGCTCGTAAGGTAGATTTTGCAGAGGGAATTCTGAATCATCCTAATCATAATACTAACTCAAAGGAAGATGCCGTAAGAGGACCTAAACATGAGCTAAAGGTAGAAGCCAAAGAGATTATTGAAGATGATGTTTTTCCTGCTTATAGAAAGCTTTTAAAGTATTTGAAAGAGGAAATTCAGGTTTCGAATGATGATGCTGGTGTTTGGAAACTAGGTTATGATAGCGCAACAGCGATTATGTATTATAATACGATGTTGATGGTTCATGCGCATATTTCTCAAGAAGAATCGGCTGAAGAGTATCATTACAGAGGTTTGGGAGAAATCAGTGATTTGAGAGAAGAACTGACAAGTATTTTTGATTCATTAAAATTTCCCAACAAAGATTCTATTTCAAGAAATTTATCTAAAATAAATAATCGTTTGCCCAATGATTTTACTATTGATGATAATTATAAAGATTATTTGGTTACCTATCAACATTACTCTGACTCTGCCTTTGAAGCATTCGATAATTTTTTCTTGCATCAACCAAAAGAACCTCTAAAATTAGTGCGTGTGCCTTTGCCTTTAGAAAATAGTGCGCCTTTATTAGAGTTTCATGGAGGACACGACAAAACACGTCCTGCTCTTTATATCAATCTAAAAAATGCTGAAACTATTCCTCAAAATAAAATTCCAGTTTGGATTTATGAAAAGGCTGGTGGGCGTTATATCCAATCGTGGTACGAACGACAACTTACAGATATTCCTACCTTTAGAAGAGTATTACAATTTGATGTCTATTATGAAGGTTGGGAAGGTTATTTTGCCGACTTATTGACAAAGGAAAATAGAACTTCTATTGATTATTATGATGATTTGTACGTCAAGATTGGAAAGATTCAGAACGAACTTTTTATTACTTCTCTTTTGGTAGTCGATACAGGAATTCATCTCAAACAATGGACAAGAGAAGAGTCTATAGATTTCTTGGTAAAAAACACAGGTCTGCCAAGAGAAGACATGAGAGATGAGGTAGACAAAATTGTTGTTCGTCCTGCTCAAGCAACTATTTATAAAATAGGTAAGATATATTTCAAAAATCTAAGAGAATATACAGAAGACGCTTTAGAAGAACATTTCAATCTCAAGGAGTTTCACGAATTATTACTAAAAAATGGACATATTCCTCTTCCTGTCCTTAAAAAGCAAGTTGAGCATTTCGTTACTGAAAAAAAGAAAGCTATCAGAGAGGCAGAAATGAAACAGGAAGAGGAAAACAAAAAAAGCGAAAATATTTAAAATAATTCTGCTAAAATTTGCTTTATCAAAATTTAATTTCTATATTGTATTAAGTTACAGAATTAAAAAATACAAATGGTGTTTTTTAAGAAATAATTCAAAACTATTCTCACATAAAAAAATAGTGAAAACGTTACTGTTTTAGGTAATAAAAATGTGAGAAAATAGTATTACTCTTGAGACCTTCAAATTTGTTTGAAAGGGTAATAGTATAACGTTTTTAAATAGTGTAACATGCCATCTTCGTAGATACTTCTAAAATAAGCTATACAAATTATTCAATCGGAATTTTTTAGTTTTTAGAAAATCTACTTTATTTTTAATCCTATTTTTAATTCTAATTAAAATTATATGGTATAAGAAATATTCAGATTTGTTTTTTAGAAAAAGTTTATCTGTGCTAAAATAGTGAATAACTTGATGTTTTGTTTGAAAATTAATGATTAAAAGACTTAGGTAAAATCTAAGTAGAATATAGTTGTAAGACAGATTAACAAACTTCTTACATGTTCTTTCAAGAACCTTTTAAAAATAATTTTCAGTTTCTATTGATATACGAATAAGAAAACGTGTAGAAATGATAACAAAACTCTTATGAAGCATTCAAAATAATAATGTAATAGTGTCTTACTATTATTTCCTTTGGAGAGTAATGAAAGCTAAATACTTTGCTTTTAACCTTTCGCATCAAAGCAATGACATTAATTTTAATTTTGACGTTTAATAATTTGTAATTCTTATTTTATCATATTTTTAAAGTAAAATTTAATAACAGGATAAGCCATTGATTTTCAAAAAACATTTCAACCAGTTATCATTCATCAAAATTGGTGATAACTCTATTTGTATCTTTACTAATGTTTTACCTTAGAGCTTCAAAAAACCATACAGATTTGCTCAACACATTTGTTAATTTTACTTTGAGATGTATTTCTCTTGTTCTAAATTCGGATATCAACTAACAAGTCAGTAAGCCAACAGGAAATCAGATAATGTATAATTGATTAAATTCAGTAAATAGGTAAAATCTATTTTTATACCATCTATTTCACGATAATTCGTCATTCTCGCTTACTTGTCAGATAAAATGAAATTTATCTAGTTGTATTTTCTCCTTTCTAACCTAAAAATCAATTTTCATCGAACTTAGTAGTTATGTATCTTTTGATAGTTTGAGTTAGAACAAACTAGGACAAAAACAGCGAACAAAGTCAGTTTTAATTTATTATTTTATATTTAAAATTTGTTTATTCGTTATGAAAGCATCTTATAAAAAATAATCCTTATCATTTTCAGCTTCCACTGGAGATATAAGGATTATTTATTTGTTAGAAAAGTAGTAAATAGATTTAAAAAATCGTTTTTGATTTCTGACAATACGCCATAAAATCGCACTTATAAGGCGAGAGACAATGCTCTCCCATTTCTACTTTTGGCTCTTCACTTTTAAGAATCTTTTTGAAATTTTGTATCAATGAGTTCATATTTCCTATTCTTCCTTCCAACTCATCTTTTACATCAATTACATTTCCTTCGTTATTCTCATCTCTCAAAACAACATTAAACGTATTGATTGCTTTTTCTCCAAACTTCTGTTTGCAAATAAAATACTGAATTGCCAAATCATTCCAAATTACGTCCTGCATATAAATATGAGATTTGATTTCATAAAAATTATACAGGTTTTCGCCTATTTTATCCACTACATCGCACATTACAAAAACGTCACTCTCTATAAAAGTAGCTTCAAAAAGAGTTATTGTCTCATTAGTTGAAAGTAAAAAATCTGTATAAGAAGGAAAATAACTAAAATTAAAACCTAGATTTTCCTTTATATTGATGCCATCTTCAAAATTTTGTTCTCTAAAAAGGTCTTCAAACTGATGTCCTTTTTTGAAAAGTGCTAACGTTTTTCTGCTATGTGGAGTACGTTCTTTTTTCTTATGTTTATCTAAATACAGATATTTTATACATTGTTTTCCTTTGACGAATGAAGATTTTGAAAGATTCCAGTCTTGATATTTTAAATTTGACTTTGTTTGAGGGTGGTTTCTTTTTAGTTCTTTTGCTTCATCTATTTTTACTTCCAAAAGACCAATCAAACGCAAAGGGTATTTATTTATTCCTTTGTACTGCTTGAGTTTTTTGACTGCCTTTTGATAATTGAGAACACTAAAATTATAGTCTTTCATTTCGAAAGCTATCTTTGCTAGTTTTATCGAATTGCTGTCTATGAATTTTATGTAATCGTTCATTTTTTAGTAATTATTTACACTATTTAAAATATAGAAAAATTAATAACTCAAAACTCATATTTTATTTCTATCTCATCCAACCTTCTACAATATAATTCCTTTCAGTTATTTTATACTCTTTACCATTTTTTGGGCTGAACCAAAGTTCAATACGTCCTGCGTACTTATCTCCAAACGAACCTTCGTAAATTGTAAATTCGCCAGTATAAATTTGGTTAGTAAAATCTTCTACTGATATTTTAGAGCTTCTAGTTATTCTTTCTTCTGATAACCTATCATTCGATGTTATTTCAAAAGCCTTAATATAAAAATAGCCTAATTCCTTAGGTTTAAAATCAGTATAATAGGTATAGATTCCAGGTTGAAAATAAGAGCCAATAATTAAATTATTTTTAATTAAATCTTCTTCAACTAACTTTTCTGTAATAGGCTCATAAATTTCTATTCCTTTAGGAATTTCTTTATCTACACCATAATTATCAGGAGGAGAAAGTATGAATAAAATAGAAATAAAAAAGAGCAAACAAAAAGATACAATAATTTGAAATACTGCTGGAATCCACTTTTTTGTTACTAAGTGTACTAAACTTGATAAAATAGTACCAAGGAAGTTTATAAAAAATAATGACAGTGATAAATCAATTATCCAATCTTTTTTGATATGAGGCGTAAAAATGACAATAAGAAGTGGAATCATATAAAAACAAAGTGGAATCCACCAAACTGTAAAATATTGTGTTAGTTTTTCTTTAATCATACTAATTTATTAATAACTCAAAATCTTAAATTCTACTCTACGATTGAGTTTTTTACTTTCCTCATCTCGCTTTCTTGTAATTGGATTTGTACTTCCGTACGGACGAGTTTCGATACGTTTTTTATCAATCCTTTGTTTGACCAAATACTCTTGAATCACCTTTACACGCAGCGCAGAAAGCTTCATATTCATTGTCGGTATTCCTTCAAGGTCAGTGTGTCCTTCTACTTCTATTTTTATAGTCGGATTTTCTAACATAAAAATTACCAAACGGTCAAGCTCTGGATAAGATTCTGTCAGAAGTTCATTTGTTCCTCGTTTGAAAAAGACATTATTTAATCTAATTTTCTGACCTACTTCTATCGGTGTAAGGTATAAATCTCGTTTTATTTCCTTATAAACTTCATTTCCTGTCGCATCAATATTTTCACTTACCGAAACAAAACCTCTTGATTTTGCCAAAAACCCATACTTAGAATTTGGTGGTAATGCTATTTTATAACTTCCTGTTTGTGGGTCTGCTTGTGCTGTTCCTGCTTCTTCTCCTGATGGTAACATTTCATAGAAGATTTCTGCACCAATAGGTTCTTTCGTTTTGGAATTATAAACTGTTCCTGAAATAAGCAAAATTGGATCTGGACGCACTTCTACATGAAGTTTTGCACGATAAATATCTAATTCAGAAGCAGTATTTTTATCTGAATGCTTAGACGATGCAAAATAAGCATATTCTCCACTTGCATCAATAGAATAACCTGCATCCCAACCTGTCGAATTAAGTACATTTCCTAAGTTCATAGGCTCACTCCAGTTTGTCCACGTATCATCTAACCTACGACTAACATACATATCAAAACTTCCATAACCACTACGCCCATCAGAAGCAAAATAAAGCGTTTTATTATCTGATGAAAGAGTAGGTGTAATTTCAGAAGCTGCTGAATTGAGCATCGCACCCATATTTTTGGGAACAGACCACGAATTATTTCTTTGTAAAAAACTAACATACAAATCCCTAGAACCGAAAGTATCCTCCCTACGAATTGCCATAATCAAGACTTTTCGGTTAGGAGAAAGGCAGATTTCTGCATATTTATCTGTATTATAAAAGTCTTTTATTTTTAATGGCTCTGGAAATGACCACGAACCATCAATCGTTTTATAAGAAATAGAAGCTCCTTGTTCCATCTTACCAGAAGGTAAATACGCATTGGCAAGTAAAATAACATTTCCGTCAGGCGTAACCGAACAAACATAATTATGCTGATTATTATTTACTGGTTCATCTAATCGTTGTGCTTCACTCCAAACTGTATCTGAAATATGGCGAGAAAACCAAACATCATCATTTTCTTTTCCTGCTGAAATAGAAGGCATATTTTTGGGGTGGTCTTTTCTATCAAAAAAAAGTGTTTTGCCATCAGGAGAAATAACAGGTAATATTTCACTATATGGCGAGTTTACTGTTTGTGGAAGGCGTTGAGTTTCATTGAAAGGAATATCCTTTGTGATATTTATTTCTGCTTTTATAAAAGTATCATTTTCCGAAATTCCGATAGCATCTATATTATTCCACCCTCCAACATCAATTGTATTGAGTTTTATTTTTACAGCCTTTACTCTATAATTTGTTTTCTTTTTTAGAAAAACATTGAGCATTCTACCTTGCGTGGAGGAAGGTTCTGTACGTTGGTTTTTATAAATTAAATGCGCTTTATCTTCCAAATCATAGAGAATAATTGCTGAAACAGCACCTGCGCCAAAACTTTCTGCAACAGCTACTTGCTTTACAAAAATAGCTTTTTCAAAACCTACTTTTATCCACTCATCTTGACGAGCTTCTGGACGAGCAGGAGACCAAGCACACGGACTTTGCCAAACAGCAGGTAATACATTTGGCTTACCTAAAATCTGTTTTGCTGTGTGTTGTGTAGGATTATTTTCATCAAAATATTCAGAAGAAAAATCAATTACTTCGTTCGCCCAAAGAACATTTGTGTCGTCTTGTGCCTTTGCTAAAGAAGATAAAAAAAGAATTCCGAAAAAAAAGAAGAACAAAGAAAAACTGACTTTTCTTAAAAAAGAAAAAAAATCAGCTAAATAATTATTCAAAAAGTAAAGTATTGATTGCATAGCACAAATATAGACAAAGAATAGAAATAGAGAATAGAAATAAAAACGTTAAAAATTATTTCCTTTTTGCTATTTGTCTAGTCCCAATCTTGAGCCACAAATTTCATTCTTTTTCCATCTTCTGAAGAAAGTGTCAAAAAGTGTCCCTCTAGTTTATAAGTTATCATATCAGCAAGATTTTTTCCAAAACTAGCTTCTAACTCCATATTTTCTTGACAAGCTTTTCTAGTCATTCCTATTTGAGAAAACATTATATTATTACTCAAATTTGTTTTTTCATTTGTAGAAACAGCAAAAAATATATTGTTACAACCCATAAAAGCACTTCCTTGTGCAAGTCTTTTACCTTCTAAGTCTGTTGTAATTTCTCTTAGTTTGGTAAGGTCTAGTTTTGCTCCTGCTTTTGTAAAGTCAGCTTTTGAAAAATTACTTCCTTCGTTTACGTTCATATCTGTCAGCATCCAAACTCTAGCAAGTTTTTCGTTTTCAGCAAGATTTGATGTCTTTTTGTTGCTCTTACAGCTTGAAAATAAAAGAGAGCTTGAGAAAAGAAGAAAAACAATAAAAGTAACAGATAAAAAAATGGATTTGATGCGCATTATTTAATTTAATTTTGAATGAAAAATAATAATATTCTTCTCTCTAAACCAGCTTGTTCTGAATAATGTTTTACCCTGCTAATTCTAATTGATTTTTGACAAGATTAAAATACATTCCTCGTTTTTCTACTAACTCTTCGTGTGTTCCGATTTCTTTTATTTTCCCTTTTTCTAAGAAAATAATTTGGTCTGCATTTTTTACTGTACTAAGTCTGTGTGCTATAATAATTTGAGTTTTAGACTCTCCAAAACGTTGCAGGTTTTCTGAAATTACTTTTTCATTTTTAGCATCAAGAGCAGAAGTAGCTTCATCGAAAAATAAATAATCGGGATTTTTATAAACAGCACGAGCAATCAGTAAACGCTGTTTTTGTCCTTGACTTACACCTTCGCCTGATTGTCCTATTTTGGTATGAAAACCTAAAGGCAATGTTTGGATATGCTCATAAATATTAGCTGTCTGCGTAGCTTTTATAAGATTATTTTGTGTCGGACGTTCATCTCCTAAGGCAATATTTTTGGCTATACTTTCCGAAAAAATAAAACCTTCTTGCATAACCGAACCAATAGTAGCACGCCAAACCGAACTACTAAGCGCAGTCAGAGGAAGCGAACCAACTGTAATTTGTCCACTCTGAGGAATATAGTATTTTAGTAAAAGTTTTAAGAGTGTTGTTTTTCCACTTCCACTTTCTCCTACGATAGCTGTTGTTTTTCCTGCTGGAATATGTAATGTCAAATCGTCTATGGCTGGTTGGCTGTGTGGCGTTCCGTATCTGAATGTTACGTTTTTGAGATAAATATCTTTTGAGTTTTCGCCTTCTGGAAGCTCTTTAATAAGAAAATCTTCTGAATCTTCATCTTTTTGTTCGTGAATTTCTGCCAAACGTTCCAAACTCAATTTTGCATCTTGTCCTTGCTGAACAAAATTAACGGATTGAAGCAAAGGAACTTCCATTTGTCCCAAAACTTGCTGTACTGCCATCATCATTCCTAATGTCATACTTCCTTGGATGACTTCATAAGCAGCCCAAAAAGTAATGATTATATTTTTGAGTTCGTTGATAAAACCTCCTCCATATTGTTGAAATTGACTAAGACGCAAACTTTGCACCGACAGTTTGGCTCTCTTTACCTGCAAACGTTCCCATTCCCAACGCTTCTCTTTCTCAAAATTATTGAATTTAATTTCTGCCATTCCTTGTACAAGTTCTACCTCGTTACTTTGTGTAGAAGAGGAAAGCGCAAAACGTTTGTTGTCCAAGACTTTTCTTTTTTTCAAAAAAAGCAAAATCCAAGTAATATATAAAGCACTTCCTGCCAAAAAAAGTAAGAATATAACAGGACTATAAATAATTACTAATATGCCAACTGAAAACAAACTCGCTAAAGAAAAGATAAAATCTAATAAAGTCCCACTCAAAAACTGCTCAATTCGTTGATTATCTTGCATTCGTTGCAGAATATCTCCTAAGTTTTTTGATTCGAAAAAGGGCAAAGGCAAACGAATCATTTTAGCCAAAAAATCAGATACAATCTGTATATTCAAGCGAACAGATAGTTGCAATAGAATCCAACTTCGGATAAGATTAATAAAGTTTTTGGATAGAAAAAATAGTAGTTGAGCTACCAAAACAACATAAACAAAAGAGAGATTTTTTTGCTGAATACCTGTATCGACGAGAGCTTGGGTAAGTAAAGGCAAAAATAGTGAAAGTAAAGTAGCACCTAAAAGTCCTAAAAACAGTTGAAAGATAATTGCTTTGTAAGGCTTTAAATAATTCAATAAATAACCAAAAGAAGCTTTGCTTTCCTCTACATCCTCTTGAGTATCAAAATCAGGGGTTGTTTCTATTAAAAGCGCAATCCCTGTTTCTTCTCCCTGTACTTGCTCTTCTTTTTCTGCTCCACCAGCTTGAATCCACGCTTTTTTAAACTCTTTGTGTGTGTACTGCAAAAGCTGTGAAGCTGGGTCGGCTACAAAAACTTTTTTATTTGTGATTTTATAGACCACCACAAAATGATTTTGATTCCAATGCGCTATAAAAGGAACAGGTTTTTCTTCTATCAAACTCTCAATATCTATCTGAACGGCAAGGGTGCGAAGTCCAATATTTTCGGCTGCTGTAGCAATTCCCAACAGAGAAACTCCTTGTTTGCCTATGTACGAGTTTTCTCTAAGAAAAGGCAATGAAAAACTCTTTCCATAATACTTTGTAATCATTTTCAAACACGTAGGACCACAATCCATTTGGTCACGCTGCTTGATATGAGGGAATTTTGCCATCTTATATTTTCTATGTACTACAATTTATTTTGCAGCAAAAGTAATGTAAAAATTTGAAATAGGGAAAAATAACGTTTGTTTTATCTAAAAAATAATCTTACTTACTCTAAACAACTTATTTTTAAACCCTCTAATTTATCTAAATATATAGATATGTATTCTAATAATGCAATTATTTTTAATCATAAAAACCTGATTATCAAATACTTAAAAATAAATTCAAAAATAATATAGATTTCGATTAGGAATTACCCCCCCCCATTTTATTACATTTGTGCTATCAAACTTACTCAAGTAGGTATTCTAGAAACTCCTTAAGAGCAAATTTTGATAATCAATTTTTAATTATAAATTTTAAATCATATTTTTATGAACTCGTTAAAGAAAAAATTTGGTAAGTTTGCTGTTTCTAGGAAAGAAGCAGATAATGTTACTGGTGGTTTTATAGATATTGATCCTTGGGATGATGGTGGTAGTGGAGGATGGGGAGGTACTGTCTATCATTGTTCAGCTAACAATGGGGACACACTTACTACTTCTAGTGTGCAACGAGCTGGAAGATGGTGTCAAGAAAGAGAACAATACGGAGCTACTTGTAGTAGTTAAAAC
The DNA here is from genome assembly GCF_037126435.1 of Bernardetia sp. ABR2-2B. Classification (GTDB taxonomy): domain Bacteria; phylum Bacteroidota; class Bacteroidia; order Cytophagales; family Bernardetiaceae; genus Bernardetia. The sequence continues at coordinate 2,299,797 of NZ_CP147020.1, forward strand.
CCTTTGTCATTTTATATTATATATTCAACCTTTTAGTCATTATTCTATTAGGTTGTTTTTTTCTACACAAAAAATTAAAATGAAATATAATACATTATTTATAATAATTATGTTTGCGTGTTATGCTTGTGAAGCAAATGAACAGAAAACAAATTTACAAACGACTATATTACCTAAGGAAATATACGAAGGAGAAGAAATTACTATTTTAGCTATTGATTCATTAATAAATATGGATATTAACGAGGATAGTCTATTTTTTCATCTTTATATTAGTATGCAGAATGCTGTAGAATATAGAGAAGAAGTTATTCGTATGACAAATGGAATTGGAAAAATAGTTATCCCTAAAGGAGCAGCTTATCTACAAGGTTACTTTTATACAGCTAATGATGCAGATTACACAGAGTATATACAAGAGATAAGAAGTAAAAATAGTCAAAAAATAGTCAAAAATGCCTTTTTATATCAACGAACTGATACCTCTTTTCTATCAAAAGAATTAGAAAGTAATCCTGATAATCTCTTAGCTTATTCACAAACAATAATAGGAATGGGAGAAAATCTTTATTTAGGAATGATAAGTGATACTGCTTTAGTAGAGAAAGCAAACGAATATTTGTCCATTGTAAAACAAAAGGCAAATGTAGAAAAAGCAAGTGATTTGCAGAGTTTAGTAGGACTTTATGCTTTTTCTAAAGATTTTGAACATTCAAGAAAGATTATATTAGAGATGTTTAATAAATACCCAAATTCGTATGAATTTGCAGGAGCAGTACATGATTACATGTGGGCAGAACAGGTATTTAGAGAAGGGGAACAGGATTATGGCAAGTTTACAGATTCTATCAAAAATCAAGTAGCTAAAAAGTATCCCAATTCTCCTTTTGCAGTAATGACTACGGAAGACGGAAATCAAACAAACAGAAACCTTAAAAAATTTTCTAAAGAAAATATTCTAAAAAATATTGAATTGTACTCACAGTTTAAGCCAGAAAATATTTACCTAAACGAAAATAGAGCTAGAATAAATACCGAGTTGGGTAATATAGAAGAAGCAAAGCAAAATGCCAAAGACTATCTACAAGCAGTTCAAAATAACCAATTTATTCATTTAGCTCCATCGTCAAGACAATCTCAGAAAAATAGACTTCATAAAACTACTTATTTAGGAAATGCTTATCTATTATTTGCTCAAATAGAGCAAAAAGAAGGAAATACAGATGCTGTTCTTAACTACATGGATAGTGCATATGATTCTTATAAAAAAGAAACTGCTAGTTTTAGATTATTTCATATTAATAATATTCTCAACAAGAAATCTACTATTCAAAAAAATGAAGGGTCATATAACCAAGCCCTAAAAACCTACGAAACCCTCTATCAAGAAACCAAAGACGACAGAGTTTTGGATTCTATAAAAGTCCTCTTCAAAGAAACGGAGCAAGAAAAAGGCTTTGAAAACTATGCTAAGAATCTAAAAGAGAGAGTAGAAAATCAAAATACAGAACCAAAAAAACTGGCTGCTGATTTTTCTATCAAAGATATGAGTGGTTATGAAATAAAATTATCGGAGTGGAAAGGACGAGTAGTAGTGCTTAATTTTTGGGCAAACTATTGTCTCCCGTGTGCAAAGGAAATTCCATTTTTGAATAAAATATGGAGAGAAACCCAAACCGATGAGATTATCTTCTTAGCTGTTACCAAAAATACACCACTTGAAGTAACACGTTTTGCACAGCGACAAAAAGAAATGTTTAGTTTTGCTATTCTTCCAAATGCAAAAGAATTAGCTGACGTTTATGATGTAAACCTTGTTCCTACTACGATTGTCATCAACAAAAAAGGAGAAATTGTACATAGAGAAAGTGGCTTTAGTGGAAATATAGATAAATTGAAACAGGTAGTTTTGGAAGAATTGTCTAAGTAAGATGATAGATTCTAACAAAGGTGAAATCCTTAAAATCTAATTAAATACAGATTATTCAACTCATAAAACAATATACTTAAGGTTTGTTAAGTATAACTATTCTTTATAAGATACAATTATTTTTAAACGTAAATAACTGATTATCAAATACTTCAAAATAAATTCAAAAATAATATAGATTTCGATTAGGAATTACCCCCCCCCATTTTATTACATTTGCGCTACAAAACTTACTCAAGTAGTCATTCTAGAAACTCCTTAAGAGCAAATTTTGATAATCAATTTTTATTACAATATTTAAATCGTATTTTATGAACTCGTTAAAGAAAAAATTTGGTAAGTTTGCTGTTTCTACTGAAAAAATGGCTAAGGTAAAAGGTGGGACTTGGACTTGTTGGCTTGCAGATGGAGGAGAGATACACCTGCCTGATATTATTCAAGTAACGACTTTACTTTCATTCGCTGAAGAAGGTTCAATAGATGGTTGCTCAAACTAAGTAACTTTATAGCACAAAACAAAGATGTTTTGTGCTTTTTCAATATTTCTTATAACGTTTTAAAAGAATGAAAAAAATACTCTACTTATTAGCAACTCTTGCTTTATTTCTATTGTCTTGCAAAGAAACTAGCTCTGTTGTACAAAAAAACTCATTGACTTCCGTTTTGCCACTGGTCATTTATGAAGAAGATGAAATCATAATAAATGCTATAAAAGATAGCACAAAATTTAACTATGATGAGGAAACCATTTACTTTAGAGTTTATATTATAATGCAAGATTTAAGTCAAAAAAAAGGGTACATAAAATTAGAACAAGGTAAAGGGAAACTTTTTATACCTAAAGGAGCCGCTTTCTTATCAGGTAATTTTTATACTTCTCAAGATATGGAAGAGAAAAGTTTTGAGCGAATGATTTATGATAAAAAAAGTAATAAGGAAGTAATTAATGCTTATCAAATTCATACTAATATGGAAATGATGAACAAGGAACTAGCAAATTATCCTAATAACTTAGCTATATATGCTAAATATGTTCAAGAGTTACAAGATGAAGTTTATTTTGGTAGAGTAAGTGATTCAGTAGTTCAGATAGAAGCTCAAAAATATCTTGGAATAATAGAAAACAAAGTTAATGTAGAGAAAGCATCAGATTTATATGCTTTAGTTGTTTTGAACAACCATGCAAGAAGATATAAAGAAGCAGAAAATTTATTGTTAGAAATGACAAAAAAACATTCACATTCGTATTTCTTAAAAGAGGCTTACTCCTCATATAGAGTTTGGAGCAAGATGTATAGAGAATATCCAGATAGAACAATAAATTTCGTAGATTCTTTGGATAAGTATATAGCTAATAAAATTCCATATAGTCCAGTCGGAGTCGATAATAGTATTTTTAGACAAAAAAATTATTCAAAAAAGGATATTGCTATTAATGCTCAATATTATATTAATAATATAGACTCTACCTTTATTATACTAAGAAGGAAACTCGTAAATATTCATTTGAATTCTAAAAATATAGAAAAGGCTAAAAAACTAAGTATCGAAAAATTAAAAAATGCAAAGTCAGGACGATGGAGAATTCTGAATCCTACACCAGCGAAAGATAAAATGATGGGAGCAAATGAAGGCAGTATGATAGGATTTGCATATCAATCTCTAGCAGAAGTAAGTCAAGCAGAAAAAGATTATCATCAAGCTATAAAATATTTAGATAGTGCTTATTTAGCATATCAAACAGATAGACAAAATAGATTTATTAATAACCCTATCACAAAAGCACTAAATCTAAAAGCATCTATACAAAAAGAAATAAACCAACCCAATCAAGCTCTCCAAACTTATGAAACCCTCTATCAAGAAACCAAAGACGACAGAGTTTTGGATTCTATAAAAATTCTTTTCAAAGAAAAAGAACAAGAAAAAGGCTTTGAAAGCTATGCAAAAAACCTAAAAGAAAGAGTAGAAAATGAAAATACAGAACCAAAGAAACTAGCTACTGATTTTTCTATCAAAGATATGAGTGGTTATGAAATAAAACTTTCTGAGTGGAAAGGACGTGTAGTAGTGCTTAACTTTTGGGCAAACTATTGTCTCCCGTGTGCAAGGGAAATTCCATATCTAAACAAAATATGGAGAGAAACGCAAACCGATGAGATTATTTTTCTTTCTGTTACCAAAAATACACCACTTGAAGTAACACGTTTTGCACAAAGGCAGAAAGAGATGTTTAGTTTTTCAATTCTTCCAAATGCAAAAGAATTAGCTGATGTATATGATGTAAACCTTGTTCCTACTACGATTGTCATCAACAAAAAAGGAGAAATTGTACATAGAGAAAGTGGCTTTAGTGGAAATATAGATAAATTGAAACAGGTAGTTTTGGAAGAATTGTCTAAGTAAGATGATAGATTCTAACAAAGGTGAAATCCTTAAAATCTAATTAAATACAGATTATTCAACTCATAAAACAATATACTTAAGGTTTGTTAAGTATAACTATTCTTTATAAGATACAATTATTTTTAAACGCAAATAACTGATTATCAAACACTTAAAAATAAGTTCAAAAATAATATAGATTTCGATTAGGAATTACCCCCCCCCATTTTATTACATTTGCGCTACAAAACTTACTCAAGTAGTCATTCTAGAAACTCCTTAAGAGCAAATTTTGATAATCAATTTTTATTACAATATTTAAATCGTATTTTCATGAACTCGTTGAAGAAAAAATTTGGTAAGTTTGCTGTTTCTAGGAAAGAAGCAGATAGTATTAACGGTGGTGGGTGTGAAAGTTTCTATCAGAGTTTTTGTTTTGATGATGGGACTGGTGGTGATTGGAACATTTGCTGTAACTATGGAGATGGGCATAATACAAATGTGATATGTGGATATAGTTCATTAGAAGAGGCTAACCGAGTATGCAATAGAAACAAAAGTGCTGGATGCCACAGTTGTTACTCCAAATAGATGTTTTCTACTTAGGTTATTCTATTATTTTTTGGAACAACAAAAATGAAGAATGACCTAACTTGTTGCAAAAAATAATATACTTATGGAAAAATTTTTTTTAATATCTATAATCTTTATCTTAATAGGTTGCAATGTAAAGGAAATTACAGATGAAGGAAGTAGCACTCTTCCTAATTTAATATACCAAAATACAGAAATTAACATCTATGTAGTGAAAGATAGTATAAGTATAGATACTGACTCATTATTTTTCCATGTAGACTTTTTTTTAGAAGATTTAAGTGTAAAAAAAGGGTTCGTAAAGATAAACAATGGGGTAGGTAAGGTTAGGATTCCTTCTGACGCAGCCTATTTTTTTGGGTATTTTTACAGTTTAGAAGATACAGATACAGTTGTGTATGAACGCATAATTCATAATAGCAAAGGAAAACCTGCCTTGAATTCATATCAACTTCATACTACAGAAGATAGATTAGAAAGTGAATTGAGAAATTATCCTAACAATATTACAGCATATGCAAATCATATTTCTTATTTAGCATCGGAATACTACAAAGGAAAAATTAATGATACATTGTATAATACAAAAGTATTGATTTATTTAGATAGTGCTAAATCTAAGTTTAATTCAGAAAAAATATCACATATTTCAGCAATGGCTAGATTATATGCTCGTGCGAAAGAGTATAGAAACTCTCAGAGTCATATTTTAGACCTTTTAAACAAATACCCTAATAGTAACTTCTTGAGTCAATCAATAGGAGATTATACCTATACTTTTGAATTTGGAGAAGTAAAAAATAGCGAAGAACTCTTTTTTGATTCATTGATGAAACAAATATCAGATAAATATCCTCATTCTTCTACAGGTATGAAATATTCTCAAGGTTACTATGATTTCGTTTCAAAAGATTATAAAGATAGGGATATAATACATAATAATATTTATTGGATGAATAATATAGACTCTAGTAGAATAGACTTTATTAGTCCAAGTGTAAATGCATATGTACATTTAAAAGAATATGATTCAGCTATTTTTTTAGCAAAAAAATTATTAGAAAAAGCTAAGAACAACTATGGAAGACATAAAAACCCTATGCTTACTAAACAGGATATGAAGAAAATGGGGTATAAACAGAGGAATGGATTTATCGCAGATGCCTATGCTCTTATGTCAGATATAGAAATAGCTAAAGAAAATTATCAAAGAGCAATACAAGTTATAGATATGAGTATTTTCTATTTTAGAAGAGATACTGTAAATAAATACAGCAATAACTCTATCAATTATTTACTTACAACTAAGGCAAGCATACAAAAAAAAATCAACAATCATTCTGAAGCTCTGAAAATCTATGATACCCTCTATCAAGAAACCAAAGACGACAGAGTTTTGGATTCTATAAAAATTCTTTTCAAAGAAACAGAGCAAGAAAAAGGCTTTGAAAGCTATGCAAAAAACCTAAAAGAAAGAGTAGAAAATGAAAACGCAGAACCAAAAAAACTGGCTGCTGGTTTTTCTATCAAAGATATGAGTGGTTATGAAATCAAATTATCGGAGTGGAAAGGACGAGTAGTAGTGCTTAATTTTTGGGCAAACTATTGTCTCCCGTGTGCAAAGGAAATTCCATTTTTGAATAAAATATGGAGAGAAACACAGACAAAAGACATTATTTTCTTAGCTGTTACCAAAAATACACCACTTGAAGTAACACGTTTTGCACAAAGGCAGAAAGAGATGTTTAGTTTTTCAATTCTTCCAAATGCAAAAGAATTAGCTGACGTTTATGATGTAAATCTTGTTCCTACTACTATTGTAATAAATAAAGAAGGAGAAATTGTACATAGAGAAAGTGGCTTTAGTGGAAATATAGATAAATTGAAACAGATAGTTTTGGAGGAGTTAGAGAAATAGAATACAACTTTTCTTACAAATCACACATCGAAAAAAACATGAAATTAATAAGTCTCGTTTTATTTTTAAAAATCGGTATTCTATCATTTGGCAATGCTAAAGAAACTGATAACATTCTTCCTCAAATAATTCATGAAAATGAAGAGGTAACAGTTTACGCAATAAAGGATAGCATACACATAGATTCAGATTCTTTATTTTTTCATGTCGATGTATTCAGACAAGATATGAGCTACATTAAAGGGTATGTTCCTATTATAGATGGAAAAGCAAAATTTACTGTCCCTAAAGATGCAGCTTTACTTATGGGTTATTTTTATAGTATGAACGATAGAAGTGCTACTACTTACATCAGAAGAGTACACAATAAAGATGGAAAAATAGCTAGAAATGCATATCAGAATGCGTACACATCATATGTGAATAAAGAGAATTTACAAAAAGAACTAAGCAATTATTCAGATAACATGATGGCATATGCCAATTATGCTTATTATCTAGCAGAAGGCTATTCTCTTGGAAGAGTAAGTGATACGCTCTTCAAAAAGGAAGTTAAAGAAGCATTAAGAAAGGTACAGAAGAACGCAGATAATAAGAAGGCAGATGATTTGGCTGCTTTATCAATGTTATATGCTCATAATCAACAGTTTGATAAATCTAAAGAGCTTTTGTATAGATTGTTAAGCGACTATCCTAATTCTAATTTCTTAAATAGAGCATTTTCAATTTACAACTATAGCTACAGTTTACACAATGATAAAAATGACGATTTTTTTATGGAGTCATTCAGACAAACAGTAGGAAAATATCATCCTCGCTCTCCTCTTGGAAGAGGAGACATGCATGGAGAATACTCTAACAACAAGTGGATAATAAAGGGTTATTATAAAGATGAAGATATTATAGCAAATAATAATTATAACTTCAAATATATGGATTCTACATCAGAGTATTGGATAAGTGCAAATATAGGGGCATATCTTAATCAAAAAGATTATGTGAGCGCAAAAAAATGGGCAACTTTTCTTTTACAAGAGGCAAAAAAAGGAAAATGGTTACACGATGCGCCATTGTATAAAAAAGAAAGAAAACATCTTTTTGGTAAAGATATTAATACCTCTGTAGCATTTAGTTATTACTGGTTGAGCTACGTAGAAACAAAATTTAAAGAATTTGAATCTGCTCTTTCACATGTTGATAGTGCTTTATATTTTTCAAAAGCAAGGAAAAATGAGAAATTTTTAGTCTATTTCTACAGAACTCAATTAGAAAGGAAAGTTTTTCTACAAAAACAGCTAAATCAAGACGATGAAGCCTTAAAAACCTATGAAACTCTTTATAGAGAAACAGAAGAAGAAAGTGTTTTGGATTCAATGAAGGTTCTTTTTAATGAAACAGAGCAAGAAAAAAACTTTGAAAGCTATGTTCAAGATTTAAAAGAGAGAGTAGAAAACAAAACCAAAGAACCGAAACAATTGGCTTCTAATTTTTCTATGAAAGATATGAATAATAATGAAATAAACCTTTCAGATTTGAAAGGACAAGTAGTAGTTATGAATTTTTGGGCAAACTACTGTTCTCCTTGTATAGCAGAAATTCCGTTATTAAACGAGTTTTGGAGAGAAACAAAAATGCAAGATATTACCTTTTTGGCTGCTACTACAAATACACCTAATGAAGTAACTCGTTTTGCAGAGCAACAAAAGGAAATGTTTGGCTTTTCTGTCTTACCAAATGCAAAAGAATTATCTAAAAGTTATGATATAGGTTCACTCCCAACAACTGTAATCATCAATAAAAAAGGTGAAATTGTACATCAAGAATTTGGTTTTAGTGGAAATATTGATAAACTAAAACAGGTAGTTTTGGAGGAGCTTAAAAAGTAAAACTCGTGCTATCTAAATGTTAAATTTTAGCTATTTTATTTTACTTCTTAGATTATACCTTGTGTATTACTAGCAAAGCAAGACTAACTATTATACAAAAAATAAAACTTTAATATTTTATAAAACTATAATTATCAATTAGTTAAAAATAATTTTATTTTTATTTGTAATTGCAAGGTGTAAAAAGTATATTTGAAGCATCAAACATTACATAGTAAGTACCTCAAGGGTACTGAAAAGTAATTTTGATAAATCATTTTTATTTACAACTTTTAAATCATATTTTTATGAAATCTTTGAAAAAGAAATTCGGTAGATTTGCTGTTTCTGAAAAAGAAATGCAAAAACTAAAAGGTGGTTTCAATCACTGCAATTGTAATTACTATTACAATTGTCCAAAAGGAGGAGCTAACTACATTCAAGAGCCAACAGGTTGTCAAGCTGTATGTTGTGGTTCAAATTAACTAAATATAGTTCTATTGTAATAACAATAACGTCTTACAAAATTTTGTAAGACGTTAGTTATTTAAGATGATATAAAATTAATTCGTTTCATGAAAAACACAATCACACTTTTATTAGATAAACTAGGCGTTTCATACACGCCTTTTTATTTGTCAAAACTTACTGAAAAATGCAATCAAGCTCAAACTTTGAGTGATATTGCATTGCTTTTGGCGTATTATAAGGTAGAGTCTTTAGCTGTTCAGATTGGAAGAGAAGAATTGTCAGAAATTCCTTTACCTGCACTTGTTTTGTTTTCTCAAAGAGATGAAAACGGTAGAACACAAAATGAATATGCCATTTTGGAAGAAGTAAAAGAAAATGAAGTAACCTTGATTTCTGCAAAAGGAGAACAGCAAATAAAGTCAATAGAAGACTTTGGAAAATCGTGGACAGGCTATACACTTTTGTTAGATAAAAATGAAAATGCAGCAGAACCAAATTATATAGCTCATAAAAAAGCAGAGAGAAAACAAAGTGTTTTTGAGTCTGTAAAAGTAGGTATTCAAGTTTTGGTAGGCATATCATTTTTGTTTTTGATAGGAAAATCTATTTTCGAAAGTGGCAATAATAATCTAACATCTATTTTTGAGATTTCCTTTTATGTTTTGCATAGTATAGGATTTGTTATTAGTGCAATCTTGCTTTCAGGAGAAATTTTTAAAGATAATATTGTTTTCAAAAAAGCCTGTAATGCATTTGGAAAGTCCTCTTCATGTGCAAATACAAACCCAAAAGGTACAAGTGGAATAGATTCAATTAAAAAATGGTTTAGCTTTTCAGAGTTGGGTGTTTATTATTTCTTTGGAGCATTTTTATTTTTAGTAATTAGTCAGTTTCAAAACAGTTTTCTTGCTTTTAGTTTTCAAAGTGTTATTTCTGTTTTGGGAATTTTTGCAGTCATTGTTTCTTTGTATTATCAGAAGTTTGTTCTCAAAAAATGGTGTTCTTTGTGCGTATCTGTAATGGTAATCTTGTTTTTAGAATCTGTTTTGGGAGGAATCTATTTATTTAGTTTTCAGGATAACTTAGCTCAAATTACTGCTTCTTCTGTTCTTTCCATTTCTGCAACAGCAATTTTTTCATTTTTATTACCCATTGCTATTTGGAACATCCTCAAACCTATTCTTACAAAATATAACTCTTCCAAAAATAAAACTAAAAACCTTCATTCTTTCAAATATGATTTTGAAGTTTTCAAGACTTTACTTTCTCAATCTAAAAAAATAGATGTTCGTAATGTTCCTACACAGTTTGTTGAGGGAAATACAGCTAGTGATGAAAACCCTGTTTCTTTGGTTGTTATTAGTCGTCCAACGTGTCCACCTTGTATAAGTGCAAAGAAAGATTTAGCAAAATTGAGAGAAAGTTTTGGCAATTATTTCAAAATGACAACTTGCCATCTGACAGCCAACCAAACAAGCGAAGACTACAAACAGATTGCTGAAATGCTATCTAACTTACCTACAAATTATTCTGAAACTGAAAAAGAAAGTATTATTTCAGAGCATTATGCTTGGATAAATCAAACAGGAATTAGCTTTACACCTGCTTTTATTGTCAATGGTCATCTTCTACCAGAAAAATATACAGTTACAGATTTAGAATATTTTTTGGTGCATTTGGCAAGTGAAATGGAAGAAGTAGAAGAAAATGGACAAGAAGAGCTATCTTTGCAGGAGTAATTATCAAGATAGATTATAGAAATAATTGAGATTTTATTAATGGAAGAAAACAATATAGAAAGAGAAACTATTTTTCGCTCTTATTCAGAAGAAACACAGGAATTACTTACACGTCCACAAGGATTTTTTATGCGTTCAGGGATTTCAATTATTTTTGGCGTTTTGCTTCTAATGCTTGTTGTTTCTCATTTTATACGTTATCCAGAACTATCTACTTCTGAAGTAACACTATATGCAAATCAGGCAAAGGCAAGTTTGTTTCCAAAGATAAATAGCCGTATTATTTTCATAAATGCAAAACATAATCAAGAGGTAAAAGAAAATGAACTTTTACTTGTTTTGGAAAGCACAACAGATTGGAAAGAAGCCCAAGGACTAGAGAGTTACTTAGATACACTTGCTTCTCAAAACTCAGTATTTGAAAATGTAGACTTTTTTCAAAAAAATGAAATTCCTATTTTCACAAATTTAGGAAACCTTCAACTTGAGTATGAACAGTTTAAAAATAATATCTTAGATTATCAATTATTTTCAAAGACTAATTCTCACGCTCAAAAACAAGCTGCTATTCGTTCAGAGATAGAAATTCAAAATTCATTGAGTTCTATTTTGGAAGAAAAATACGAACTTCAAAAGAGAGATTATGAGTTGAGCAGACAAAAATACATTACAGATTCGTTCTTGTACAAAAGTGAAGCAATTGCAAAACAAGAATTTTTACAAACTAAAAGTATATTTCTAAACAAAGAAAGTAGTTTTCTTCAAAATGAAGAAGCAAATCTGAACGCTCAAATGCGAGTTAGTCAGCTCAATCAACAACTTGTAGAAGTTTCTATTGCCTATCAAGAACAAGCTTTCAAATACAAACAACAGCTTCGAACAAGTTTTGCTACCCTTAAAAAAATATTAGATGAATGGAAATCTAATTACTTAATTATCAGTCCGATAGAAGGGAATGTTAGTTTTTTCAATCCACTTAATTTGTATCAACCTGTCGGAATTGATAAAGAAATTATTTCTGTTGTTCCTCAAAAAAATGCTATTTATGGGTATACAAAAGTAGATTCAAAATACATTTCCAAACTTACAGAAGGAAAAGAAAGCGACAAAAAGGCGAATAAAGCAAAAATAAAATTAGAAGCTTACCCTTTTGCTCGTTATGGTTGGTTAGAGGCAGAAGTAGAACAGATAAGTCTTTCTCCACAAGAAAATAAATATTCTGTAAAGTTAAAATTAGAAAACGGACTACAAACTAATAGAAATATTGAGTTAGATTTGGCTACAAAAAGTGAAATTTATGGAACAGCAGAGATAGTTTTGGAGGAAAGAAGTCTCTTAGATAAGTTTTTAGAACAAACAATTTATTCTGTTGAAGCATTTGAATAATAAACTTTCACTTCAATAATAAAATTGATTTTCATGAATGATTATCCACAACAAAGAAAAATCATCAACGACCCTGTTCATGGTTTTATTCGCATTCCCACCAAGCTGATTTTGAAACTTATAAATCACCCTTATTTTCAGCGTTTGAGGAGAATAAAACAGTTGGGTCTGACAGAATTTGTTTACCCCGGTGCATTGCATACTCGTTTTCATCACGCTTTAGGAGCAATGAACCTTATGAGAATGGCTTTGGATACGTTGAGATTAAAAGAACATAAAATCTCTCATAAAGAATACGAATCGGCTTTGATTGCTATTTTATTACACGATGTTGGTCATGGAGCTTTTTCTCATGCGCTAGAATGCACAATTTTGAAAGACTGTCATCATGAGGAGTTATCGCTTTTGATTATGGAAAAGTTAGATGAAGAGTTTAATGGACAACTCAAAACGGCAATAGAGATTTTTAAAGGGAACTATCATCGTCCATTTTTTCATCAACTTGTATCTGGTCAGATTGATGTCGATAGAATGGATTATCTACAACGAGATTGTTTTTTTACAGGCGTTTCGGAGGGAACAATCGGAGGAAAACGAATTATCAGAATGCTCAATTTGAGTGATGATAAATTAGTCGTAGAAGAAAAAGGCGTTTATAGCATCGAACATTTTTTGAATGCTCGTAGAATGATGTATTGGCAAGTTTATCTACACAAAACAACGGTTTCCACAGAACAAATGCTTATTCAGACTATCCGTAGAGCTAGGTTTTTGGTACAACAAGGAAGTAAACTTTTCTCTACTCCTTCCCTTTCTTTTTTCTTAGAAAATGAAATTACTTTAGAGCAGTTCAAAAATGATAAAGAAGTTTTAGAAAACTTTGTACAACTAGATGATTATGATATTTGGGCAAGTATAAAAGTTTGGACAAAAAGTGAGGACAAAATTCTATCTTCTCTCAGCAATATGTTAGTCAATCGTCGTCTTTTCAAAACGCACTTGACAACAGAAGAATTAGACCCAAATTTTAAACAAGAAATAAAAGAAAAGGTAAAAAAACAGTTTGGAATAAACGATAACGAATTATCTTTTTTAGTTTGTGAAGGTAAAATTAGTAACTCAGCCTACGCACTCGGAACAGGCGAAGAAATCTGTATTTTGAAAAAAAATGGTGAAGTGATAGACATTACAAATGCCTCTGATATTCCTTATCTTCAATCACTTACACAAGCTGTTACTAAAAATTATTTTTGTTATCCTAAGATGAAATAGATTAACTTATTTATTCACTTCTATCAAAATTATTTTACAAAAAACAGGGTCTAAATGAAGAAAATCATCATCTGTTGTTAATAAAGTTGCTTCTATCGAAGTAGCAGTTGCAGCAATCCAAATATCGTTTTTACCCATGTTTCTTGCTGACATACCTTTCGGTAAAGGTAATTTTTTTAATGTACCTTGGCTGTAAGCATCAATCAGAGCATAGTTTTGCATTAATTTATCTTCAATTTTTCCTGAAACACTTATAATTTCTAACTTAGATAAAAGTTCTGATAATCTATTAATTTTCTTACTTTGCCAACCTAGCTTCAAACTAAGAGCTAAAATTTCAGCAACTGAAGCAAAACTAACATACGTTTCATTTTTAGGAAATTCAAAAGGCTCAAAAGTCATATCTACATATTCCCATGTAGAAGAATTTCTAACAATATGAATTAGAATATTTGTGTCAATTATATACTTCATAAATTATTTCTTTATCATAGCTAAAAGTTCTTCTACTGTTTCGTTTCCTTCCCAACAGCCTACAATTTCTGTTTTATTAATTGGAGTATAAACATAAGAAGGAGATAAAACCTGTTCTACTGTTTTGGTTTTGAAACTTCCTTTCCAACTATCAAAAGGATTTATAAATTGATTTTCTATTTTTTCCTCTATCAATTCTTGTTGTATAACTTCTTGAAAAGTAGCATACAAACGACTAAGTAATTTTTGATTACTCAACTTTATTATATCTACAAGTAACTGTTCTTTGATTGTCATTTTTTTTGGTTTTCTTATTTTTATGCTTTCTACAAGATACGAAAAAAATAGCTTTGGGTTTGGGATAATTTTGTATCTTCAATCACTTACACAAGCTGTTACTAAGAATTGTTTTTGCTATCCTAAAATGAAATAACTATGCGATTTATATTCCTTCTTTGCTTTATAATTCCTTACTTTTCTTTTGCACAAGATGACAATAAAATAGATTCACTTTCTTATCCTTGCTATTCGAATGGAACATCAATAACAATGTTTTTTGATTCTGACACTTCTTCCGAGAATAAACAACTTGAAAATTATAAAGCCTATTTATTAGCTTATCCTAGTTATGATACATTAAAAACTGATTCTACAAATAAAAAGATACTTTATGTTCCTACTCACGGAACGTTTGTAGAAGGTAACTCCAAAGAAGATAGTTTATTGAGAGCAGAGAAAGAGGTAACCAATCCTTTCCTTAAATCTAAATTTCTTCTCATACAACCTGAATTAGATAGTACAGAAGATTCTTTACTGCAAAGACAAGGAATACTTTTTACAAAAGATAATGAGCCAGTATTGACTGATTCACAACCTGCAACTCTCTCTTTAACACAAGAACAAAAAACAAGGTACACACTAGAAACACAAGCTAATAGATGCAACTATCATAATTGGGAAAAACACATTAAAACTTACGAAAATAAGAAAAACTATGTACTCATTTGTTTCAATACAGATGATTGGGAAATCAAATCTGATTTTTCAGTTTTCTTTTATGAAGAAATGTTGAAAGGAAAACATTCAAACAAAAATGAATTAATTGAAAAAACTTTTATCAGATGGAAAGCAAAATATCCAACTGTTGAATATAAGATGGCTAGTTTTTAACTTAAAAAACACTCACACTCATTCCACCATCAACAGTTATATTTTGTCCTGTCAGATAGGAAGATTTATCCATCGCCAAAAATGCAATTACGGAAGCCATTTCTGCTGCTTTGGCAATTCTTCCCAACGGGGTTCTTAAAAGTATGCGTTCTAATTTTTCTTTATTTTCAAAAACTGCTTCTGTGAGTGGCGTTTTGGTGTACCAAGGCGAAACCGTATTTACACGAATGTTGTCTTCTGCCCACTCAACGGCAAAACTACGTGTTTGTTGATTGATTCCTCCCTTCGACATCGCATAGGGCAAACCACTATTTACATCTTGACTTCCTGCCACTGAACCTACATTCACAACGGACGCATTTTGAGATTTTTGGAGTAATGGATATAAAATTCTTGAAACCTCAAAAGGAGCTATCAAATTGATTTCCAGTATCTTACGATATTCTTCTTCGTTATATTCTAAAGCTGATTTTCTGATATTTATTCCTGCATTATTTACCAAAATATCTAATTTTTGAAAATTACTTTCTATCCAATTAAAGGCTTTTTGTCGGTCTGCTTTGCTCGTTACATCTGCTTTTATTCCTTTTATAAACGAATTTGGAAACTCTTTTTTCAGTTCTTTTTCTAGATTTTGAATTTCATCTTCATTACGAGCAGAAAATAAAACATCTGCCTCAAGTTCTAAAAACTCAATAACAGTTGCTTTTCCAATTCCCTTTGAGCCACCTGTAACAAAAGCTTTTCTGTCTTTAAGATTCCAAGAAGTTTTCATAAAAATGTGGTTTTTGTTTGTTGGTGTCGCTGCGCTAAAACACCAAAAATGGCAGAGTTATAAAGGTAATTTGTATTTAACTAATAATTTATCGCTAACAACTAATCACTATTTGAGAAATCTTTCAACAATCTTAGATTCAGAGGCTTTTATCATTACTTCTAATGCTTTTTCAGCACGATTGGCAAAGGAATCTATCTGTTGCATCATTTCTTTAAACTCTTCTACTTCTTTATTTTTTTGTTCTATTTCTTCTTTTGAATCTATTTTTTTCTTCTCTGCTTCCGAAATTTCTACATCTTTTACATCTTCTAGCATCTTCAAAATAGGTTCTAACTCTCGCTTTCTGCGCTCTCTCATTACTCTTCTTGTAATTTCCCACATATCTTTTTCAGCAGCAAAATATTCTTTTCGCTCTCCTATTTTTATAGTTTTTTCTATAAGCTGCCAATCTATTAAGGCTCTCAAATTCATATTTGCGCTTCCTTGTGAAACTGAAAGTGTATCTATAATCTCTTGTGCGCTAAGAGGCTCGGCAGAGACCAACAAAAGTGCGTGAATTTGTGCCATTGTTCGGCTAATTCCCCAGCTTGTTCCCAAAACACCCCATGCTTGAATAAATTTTGCTTTTGCGTCGTCTAATTTCATTATCTTATTACTTTATTCTTTTCTGTATCTTTGAATTAGTTGATTATAAAAGTACAAAATTTCAAGTCAAATTTCAATCTAATTTGAAAGTCTGTAAAGTATTTGCCTAACGAAATAATATAGGATTTAGTTATTTGTTTTTAATTGCTAATTGAATACTTTATCTTTGTTATCATTTCCAAAATCAATATTTCAAAATAGTTTTTTCCTAGATGAAAATTTACCGTAAGGTTTCAGAGTTTCCAGAACTGCAACACACCATTCTAACGAGTGGAACGTTTGATGGTGTACATTTAGGACATCAAAAAATTATTCAACGTGTAGTCGACCTCAAAAAACGCACTCCAAATGCTCAAACGGTCGTCTTGACCTATCATCCTCATCCTCGCTTGGTGCTTTTTCCAGAACAAAAAGACCTCAAAATACTGACAACATTAGAAGAGAAAGCAATTTTGTTAGAAGATTTGGGCATCGACCACTTGTGTGTCATTCCATTTACAAAGCGTTTTGCTTCTACGTCTTCTGAAAATTTTATCAAAAGAATTATTCAAAAAAAGCTACAAACTCGTCAGTTTGTGATTGGTTATGACCATCGTTTCGGTAAAAATAGAGAAGGAGGTTTTGAGTATCTAAAAGAAAATGAAGACCGATTTGGATTTAAGGTAGAAGAAATACCGAGGCAAGACATTGAAGACAATGCAATCAGTAGCACAAGAATCAGAAAAGCACTTTTTGAGGGAGATATACAAACGGCAAATGAACTTTTAGGCTATGAGTTTTCGCTTACTGGAAAAGTAGTAAAAGGAAAGCAGATAGGAAGAACAATTGGCTACCCAACAGCAAATTTGAAATTAGATTACAAACACAAACTTATTCCAAAACAAGGAATTTATGCTGTCCGAATTTTTCATAAATATGAATATTATGGTGGAATGCTAAGTATTGGTGTTCGTCCGACAATAGGAAAAAACCTCAAACAAACCATTGAAGTAAATATTTTTGATTTTGATAAGGATATTTATGATAAAGATTTGACTTTGCAGTTTGTGAAATTTTTGAGAGAAGAAGAAAAATATAATTCTTTAGATGAACTAAAAGCACAATTAGCTAAGGATAAAGAAGAGAGTTTGGAGGTTTTGAAAGTTTGATTTCTAAAATATTTAATACAATATGGAACTAATTGGAAGAATTAACAGAAAAAAAATATACTACATTCAAGTTAGAAATAATCCTAATTGGGAATCTAATTTACCAAAAAACGATTGGATTGCTTTTACTGTTGCTAATAAAGAAGACGAAGAATTAATCCCATCAGTAGTGAAAATTTGTATAGATAAAAATGTTGCTTATACTTCTAGCACTGGAGAAGCTGCTCATCATACAGAAGACTATTTTGATGAAGAAATAGCATGGAATATGGTAGACTATGAATTAAAAACTAAGAAAGAATTTGATAGTGAAAATCTAACTCCTACTATATCTGATGAGAATTTTGAAGATTCATTTTGGTTCACTTATACTTCAATTTACGATGATAATTTTCTTATTGATAAAATAGTTTGCATTGATTTTACAACGCAAAAAATCAAAAATCAGTTAATTGAATTGATAGAGAAAGTTAATAATGGTTTTATTCTGAATAATAAACCTAATGAGTCATAGAGTATAAAACCTACCTCCTCAAAATATTCCATAGTTGCATTGGCTTTGTGTTCTACAAAACTCATTCAATAATTTTCATTTCTACCCTTCTATTTTTTTGTCTTGATGCTTCACTATTATTTTCTGAAATAGGTCTCGTTCCTCCATACGCTTTTGTCTCTATTCTTTTTGCTTCTATATTTTTTCTCATTAAATAAAGTTTGACAGCATCGGCTCTCTCTTGTGAGAGCTTGTAATTGAGCATCGCATCTCCTGCTGTATCGGTGTGTCCTGAAAGTTCGATTCTGACATTTTGATTTTCTTTCATAAACTCAACCAATTCAGAAATTCCTGTTGTATCATTAAAAATAGCTGTTGCCCTTTCAAAACCAATATGCAGACGAACAACATCTCCCTTTTTTATGGAAGTCGTTCCTAATCGAAACTCTCCTTCTGGAAGTGTTTGAAGTTGAGATAATTTGACTAATCCTTGTCCAAATGTACCTGCCCAAACTGTTTTGTCCTTTGGGTTTTGAGCTAGTGTACTGACCATTGTAGAAGGAAAAGCAGAGTTTTGAGGATTAAAAACAGTCCAGCGATTATTTTCGAAGAGGGACAAACCACTAAAAGAAGCTACCCACAAACTCTTATCTGTTGGTAACATTGTTCTGAACTGATAATGCACATCTTTAGACAGCTGTTGCTTTTTTCCTCCTATAAAAAACTGTGCTCTACTTTCTAAAGTAGAACTAATGAGTAACTCATTTTGAGAAGAGAAAGCAATAGAATTGATAGGTTGGTCTTTCAGCGAGGGATAGATTTTCAAACGATTATCTTCCTCTAATGTATAAAGACCTCTTTCAGTAGCTATCCATTTTGTATTATTTTTATCAATGGCAATATCAAAAACCCGTGTAAATGCAATTCTTTCTACACTAATTAAGAGTCTGAACTTAGAATCAATTCGGAAAAGTCCTTCTTCTTCTGTTCCTACCCAAATTGTTTTGTTTTGGTCTTCTACAATTGAAAGAACCGTGTTTTTGTTCGACTTTGAAGGAACTTGTAGATGATAAAATTTTCCTTCTGCATCTATTTTATAAATTCCTGCTCCGTAAGTACCAATATATTTATCGCCATCTTTTCCAATAGCAATACACTTTATACCATAATCTTTTAATTCCGAATTTTTGGGAGTATAAATAGTGGAGTCTTTTTCAGCCCAATGAACTAGTCCTCCTCCTGTTGCTATCCAAAGCGAATTATCTCTTTCATCAAAAGCTAAATCATTGATAAAATTATGAGGAATAGAAGAATTTTTATCACTATAATTATCAAAATGCCAAGCTGGTGTAACTTGTGCAAGACTAGAGGATATAAAAATAGGATATAAAAACAATAAAAAAACAGCCTTTAAAAAGGTTTTACAAGAGAAAATATGGTTATTCATCACGAAGAAGAAATTATTATTTTTTGGATAGGTCATTTTATGATAGAATAACGTATTTTTTCTATCAATTTATATTT
Organism: Bernardetia sp. ABR2-2B; assembly: GCF_037126435.1. Classification (GTDB taxonomy): domain Bacteria; phylum Bacteroidota; class Bacteroidia; order Cytophagales; family Bernardetiaceae; genus Bernardetia. Next base: position 2,319,589 of record NZ_CP147020.1, read on the forward strand.
TTATAGAATTTTTATCGTGTTTTAACCTACTAAGATAGTAAAGAGAACATTAGTTCTTTATTGCAAATTTGTATCTATCACTTAGTATTCTATCTCCGTGACGCACTTGAAAATAATATTCTTTTACTCCGAAAGTAGAAGCAGCTTGTTTCCATTCTACTCGTTTGTATTCTGTATCAAAAACTTCATCTTGACAATAAACAGGAGCTTGACTTCCTTCTTCAAACAGACAAAGAGTAAGTGTTGCTTGATTTGGATTTCCGTCTAATTTGAAAAAATTCAAATCTAAATCAATAATTATTTGTCCGATATCAGATTGTGGATACGTTCCATCTTCTTCTACCAAAAGCAGTTTTGGACTATAACCATTATCTTTTTTACGACTGGCTTCCAAATCTTTTTTATCTCTATAATAACAATCGAACTTATTGAAAGGAGGTATTTTATCGATAATATCAGTCAGTCCGTCCATCACTTCATTTACTTCATTCATCTGCTTCAATTGTTTTATTTTATTGACAATGAACTCATTATCTTCACGAAGTTTACGTTTTTCTTCTCTTATTTCAGCTACTCGCTTGTCTTCTAAAGCCAAATAACGGTATTCTTTAAATTCTTTTTCCTTTTTAGACAAAGCTCCTTGATAACTTTTAATTGCCTTTTGAAGCTCTTGCGCTTTTCCCTTTAGCTCACTAGCTTCTTGGCTAGAGGATTCTCGGTTTTTGGCAAGCGCACGAATAGTTTGTTCTAAAGTATCGATACGGCGTTTCATCGTTTCGATTTCGGTATCTTGTTCTTTAATAATTTCTCTTGATTCATTGAGAGCTTCTTCTTTTGTGTCGTTACAAGAAGTAAAAAATATACCCGAAAATAAAAAAACAGGAAAGAATAAAAGGTAAATATATTTTTGCATTGCGTTGAATTCAGATTTTTGAAGAGAAATTTTTGTAGAAATACAAATCCCTAACAGTATTTTTTTTGATTAGTAAGACAAAGTTACTATTCGTTATGCGTTAAAAAAAATATCTATTCTTATTTGAAAAGCTTAATTTTGATATTTTTTGCATTTTAACTCCAAAATACGCAAAATCTATTAGTTTGAAAATAATTTTGAGTAAAGAAAAACCCTTTTCTGATTTTTTTATCAAAAAAGGATTTTATTCTGTCAAGAAAGACAAGAGTCAAACTATACACCTACTATTACCTATCATTTTCGGAGCTTACCACAATTCGAACTCCATTTTCTTCTGTATCACTAATTGTCTTTATTTCATCATCTTTCATTACCGATGCTACATTTTCTTTACGTTTTGTGGTATCTCCACTTCTTGGAGTTTGAAGAGGAACAGAACTAACAACTATTTTAACTTCCGAATCGTCCTCTAAATTATTTTGAGTTTGAGAAGAATTCGTTTCTTTGCTTTGTTCGTTTTGTGATGTTTTAGTAGAATCATATTCTAATAACTCTTCTATCGGAACTTTAGTGTCTTTATAAGTATCAACTTTATTGGTAGGCTTATCTTCTCCTAGAAAAGATTCAAACTTCTGATGAAAGTCATTTGCTCTTTTCAGAAGTCCTTTTCTATATATTCTCATCGAAGCAGAAGCTGTTTTGTTATAAATATAGTTTTTACGCTGTTTTAAAAGCCAATCCCACATTTGTTTTTTAGGTTGAGATTCGATGGCTTTTATGGTTTGTGCATTTAACTTTCCTGTTACTTTTAGCCCTTTAAAGCCATCAGCTTTCAAACGTTGTTGAAAATATCTAATTGAAGTAGGAGCAGCATAATACATTTCAGCAAAAAAAGCAGCAATTGCTAAGTCCTCCACGCCGTTTGCACCCGACATATACCAAAACTGTTCACGAATCTTGAAAACATCATCATTTGTCAGATTCCTAAAACGCTGAACAGTTGAAGGGATTCTGAATGTATCTGCCATTGCCAAAAAAGTCTTCCATTCTACACTCCTGCTCACATAACGATAACTATTTACATCCTCTGGATTTGGGCGAATAGTATCAATTTTATTTCCTTCATACTTTTCTACATGGGTAATCCAAGCATTGTATGTTTGTTTGTGTGACTGACTTACCTTTATGATTCCATAAGCAGCTACTGAAGAAATAGAAGCAATAAAGAGAATGAGAAGAGTTTTCATTAGTTTTTAGTTTAAGAAATGGAGTTGTGATATTTTGATTTCTTAACAGAAACGATTTTTTGAGTAGAAAAGTTTTTTATTGTGTACTTCCCTTTAGGTCGAAAACTATTTTTGTTCTATAATAAAAAAAGCACAATCATCATTTATAAAAAATAACAATTGTGCTTTATGTTTTTCTAATTCGATATTCTAAATCAAATCTTACTCTCCCTTATCTTCTTCTGTTGTAGTTTCAGGAAGTAAAACAGCTTTAATATATGCTTTTGTATCCAAATATTTCTTAGCTGCATTTTGTACATCTTCTACCGTCAAGTCGTTCAAAATAGATTTGTTTTTCTCTATACTTTCAGGAGTTTCATTGTAATAATAAAGCCCTTGAAGTGTAGAAAGCCAGTATTTATTTTGCGTTTGTTCGACCTCGTTCTTACGTTTTTCAGCTTCTTTGAATTTCTCCAAATCAGTCTTATCAACATCTCCATTACGTAATTTATCTACCTCTTCGATAGAAGCAGCAATCAAATCATCAACGTTTTCAGGTGCACAAGGAAATGTAATCATTACGTTATAATTCGGAACAGGATATTTATCAACGCTTGTATAAGCACCAGCAGAATAAACGCCTCCTTTTTCTTCACGCAACTTTTCAATAAGTTTGAAGCGCAAAAGACCTGCAAGAGCATTCAATGAAGCTTCATCTTTTGGATTGTATTGCTTCATTTCTCCAGCAAAAGAAAGACGAACATTACTCTGTGGCTCTGAACCTTTTTTATAGATTTTTTCTACCATTCCTTTTGGCGAACGAATACCTAAATCTTTGAAGTTTTCTTTTTTATCTGTTGATGGAAGCGTTGCAATATAAGTTTCTAAAAGAGACTTCATTTTTTCTTCATCAAAGTTTCCTACAAAGAAAAATGTAAAATCAGCAGCATTTGCAAAACGTTCGTTATACATTTTATAAGCCGATTGCCAATCTGTTTTTTCTAGCTCTTCTACTTTTGGAAAACCACTACGAATACTTCCATTTGCCATCAATTGGCTATATTGGTCATAAAAATAATAGTTTGGATTAGAAGCCAAGTTTTGATAAAAACCTTTTTGAGTGGCTACAAAAGAAGCAACGGCATCTTTGTCTTGACGAGGGCTAGTGAAATAAAGGTGCATTAATTGAAGTGCAGTTTCCAAATCTTCTGGCGAAGTGCTTCCTCTCATTCCTTCTGAATATTGAGAAATATAAGGACTAATACGAATCGTTTTCCCAGTCATAAATTTGTCCATATCCGAACCAGAAAGCTCTCCAATTCCAGATTGAGCAATGATAGCAGGAATATTAGAAACAGCAATGTAATCTTTATCTTCATATAAAGAATGTCCACCCATACTGTATGCAGAAACCAAAATCTCATCATTTTTGAAATCTGTTTTCTTCAAAATTACTTTTGCACCATTCGAAAGAGTAAACTCTGTATAACCCATTTTTTCATTGCTTACTTCGTTGGTAATGCTTCCTTTTTTAGGAATGTTTACTTCTTCGATAAGTGAAGTAGCAATTTCTTTTTCCTTATAAGCTTTCAAGTCAGCCTTTGCAGCTTCATTCCAAATACTTACTAATTTATCATCACTAGGAAGATTTACACCTTCTTTTTCCATTCCTGTTAAGACAGCAACACGATTTTCTTCTGTTACCCAACTTTTAGCCATTTGATTCACTTGCTCTAAAGTAATAGAAGGAAGGTTTTTTTCCAAGAACTCATATTCAAATTTTGCACTCGGAATTGGCTGATTTTCTAAGTAATTGTAAACATAACTCATTACAATTCTTTTTGATTCAGTCTTATCTTGTTCTTTGTAGGCTTTTTCATAACGTTTCGAAACTTGCTTTTTGGCTCTGTCTAATTCAGAAGTAGTAAAACCAAATCTTTTCATACGCTCAAATTCTTGCGTAATTGTAGAAAGTCCACCTTCAATATTATCTTCACGAAGTCCTGCATAGAGTTGAAGTGCATCCAAATCACGTCCAATCATATCACCTTGAAAAGCAAAACTATATAAAAACGGAGGACTTGCTTGTTTTTGTAATTCCTCAAAACGAGCATTAAGCATTGTAGTAATAAGTTCACTTGTATAATTTTCTTTCAAGTCAGCATAGGTAGTAACTGCTTTTTTAGGCATTTTATAATACAATTGCAATTGAATAGCTGTTGCTTCTTTATCTGAAACTACTTTTGCCAATGGCTCTTTATTCAAAGGCGTTTTGAAGTTTTTGCGCTCTGCTGGATTTTTTACTTTTGGAATACTTCCAAATGTTTCTTTGATTTTGGCTTCCATTTCTGCCACATCAATATCTCCAACAGCTACGATTGCCATAAGGTCTGGACGATACCATTTTTTATAAAAATTACGGATAGTTTCGTATTTGAAACTTTCCAAAATTTCTTTTTTACCGATTGGCAAACGCTCTGCATAATGCGAACCTTTCAAAAGAGTAGGGAAATATTTTGTACGCATACGCTCATTTGCTCCCTTTCCTCTACGCCACTCTTCGATAACAACGCCACGTTCTTTATCAATTTCTTCGTCTTCAAATAAAACGCCACTTGCCCAATCTTTCAAAATCAAAAGACCTTTATCTACATATCCTGCACTGTCAGTTGGAATAGGCAACATATAAACAGTCTCATCAAAAGAAGTATAAGCATTGAGGTCTGCACCAAAACGAACACCCATTGTTTCCAAGTTATCAATCAAGTCATTTTTCTTGAAATTTGTTGTTCCATTAAATGCCATGTGTTCGGTAAAGTGAGCCAAACCCTGTTGGTCTTCATCTTCTAAAATAGAACCTGCATTAACAGCCAAACGAAGCTCAACACGATTTGCAGGCATTGCATTTTTATGAATGTAGTATTTCATTCCATTTGAAAGTGTTCCTACTTTGACATTTTCGTCAATTGGAATAGGCATTTTCATTTCAGCACCTGCTGTTTTTTCTTCTACTTTTGCACCTTCCGTATCCGTAGTTTGTACAGTTGCTGTTTTACAAGCAAAGAAGGTAGTCAAAAATAAGGCTGAAACAGTACCTACTTTTAGGTACGATTTTAATGAGTTTATCATTAGTTTAAAACAATTATGTTAGCGATTTAATTGACTTATTTAAGATAAATAAATGAACTAAACCTTAGAAAATTTATATAATTATGAATAATGACAAAGGTAAAATTCTTTTCTTAAAATGCAACTAAAAACTTAGTTAATTTTTGAAAAATACATACCTTTACTTTATTTTCTGCCTTGATTTATATATTTATACATTGATATTTACAAATTTGATAAGAGTTCTAATTAAAATACTATAAAACAACAAACCATTTGAAAAGCATAGAGTTTCATTTATAGAATTATGAAAATGAATGATTCTATTTTTTTAATATTGTTTTACTCAAATTTTTTAATCTTATGTTTAGTTTAAAAGGAAAATCTATTATTATCACAGGTGGCGCAATGGGACTTGGTTATGCTACTGCTGAACTTTTTGCAGAGCAAGGCGCATATCTTACACTAGTTGATTATAATGAAGAAAAGTTAGAAGAAGCAAAAAAAGGACTGTCTGAGAAATATTCAAGTGCCAAAATATTGACTGTCATTGCAGATGTATCGAAAGAAGAACAAGTAAAAAACTATGTAAATAAAGCTGTTGAAGAATACTCTCGTATAGATGGTCTTTACAACAATGCAGGTATTGAAGGTGAAACGTCTCTTTTGACAGAATATGATATGGATTCTTTCAAAAAAGTTATCGATATCAATCTTATGGGAGTCTATTACGGAATGCGTTACGTAATTCCTATTATGAAAAAGCAAAAATACGGTAGAATTGTAAATGTAGCTTCAGTAGCTGGTATTCGTGGTGTAAAAAATGAAACCCCTTATGTAGCAAGTAAACATGCTGTTTCAGGCATGACAAAAAATGCAGCCCTAGAATATGGACAAGACGGAATTATGACAAATGCTATTGCCCCTGGTGCAATTGTAACACCTATGGTAGAAGAAGCATTTAAAAAGATTAATCCAGACGACCCAGAGTCTGCTAAAAAAGAATATGCAAAAGCAAATCCGACTTTAAAACTAGGTAAACCGAAAGATGTTGCTACCTTAGTTGGTTTCCTTTTGAGTGAAGAGTGTAGTTATGTGAGTGGACAAACAATTGCTGTTGATGGTGGACAATCTAGTATTTATGGAGATGTATAATAATAAAAATATTTTACAGTAAATCAGAAAGCCATTTTTATTTTTTAGTAGAAATGGCTTTTACTTTGTATCATCTATAAAATTACAAGAATAGAACCCACAGAGATAAGAATCCATAAACTAACACCTAACACCAACGGTCGCCAACCTACTTTTTTGATTTTTTCGATAGATAAGCTAAGACCTATTAGAAAAAGCGTAGTAACAAGTAATTTTTTGGCAACCCAAACCAAATAAGGAGAATATTCTGCTACAAACGGAACATACGTATTTATCACAATAGCCACTACGAATAGTCCGATAAAATAAGGAATTTTGATTTTTGGACTTGTTTTTTTTGTTTTGTTATTTTCTTCTGAATTTGCTTTTTCTGATTCAGAATTACTCTTTTCACTTTTTACATAAAATTTTGTGATTAGAACAGAAAGCAAAACTAAAGGAATAATCCAAAGCGCACGAACGAGTTTTAGGGTAGTAGCAATTTTCAATGATTCATCACTAAAAGTTTCTGCTGCACCTACTACTGAACTGGTATCGTGAATCGCCACAGCCACCCACATGCCAAAGTCTTGAGGAGAAAGATTAAAAAAATGCCCCAAAACAGGAAAAATAATTAGAGCAACAGAGTTAAGTAGAAAAACAACACCCAAAGAAACTGAAATATCAGCATTATCAGCATCAATGACAGGAGAAAAAGCAGCAATAGCACTTCCACCACAAATAGCTGTTCCGACAGAAATAAGTTGAGTCAGTTTGTTTTCTACTTTTAGAATTTTACCTAAAAAAAGACCAATGCCTAGCGTCAGAAAAATACTGCTGACAACCAAACCAATTCCGTTCTGACTTGCCGAAATTGCCATTTGCAAATTGAGACCAAACCCCAAGCCCACCACAGCGACTTTTAAAAGTTGTTTGGTAGCTTTTGCTGTTTGGTCTGGAAAAGGATTTTTGAGAAAATGAGCAAATAAAAGTCCTGTTACTAGAGCAATAGGGCTATTGACAAAGGGAAGCCAACACGCTAAAAGACAGGCGATAAAAAGAATAGGAATGATTTGTTTTTTCAAAATTGTTGTGTGTATGTAGGTGTAGTAAATAGACTACAAATTTACTCACTTTTAATCAAAGTCATTCCGTGTCGAATTTTTATTTACTAAGAAAAGTAATTGTTAATTTCATTAAACCTTATCACAATTATTTTGTATGTCAGTCTTCTAGACTGACCAGTAAGAATAAAAGCTATTCTTTTTATGTTCAGGCAGGATGCCTAAACTACGTAAGACAAACCATAATGACGTTTATTATTTAAAACCCAATTCTACCCAAAGGGGAATATGGTCAGAGATATAACGAGCTTCTTTTAAACTCTTATAATCTTTGTAAAAATGAATTACCTCTGCTCTCTTTGTAACGAAACCTCTTGTTTCTATGAAAATATTATCATATTCTTCATTCAACGGACTTCCGTCTTTTGGTTTCATACGAAGACTTGTTTTTTGCCCTTCAAAGGCTGCTACAAAAGAACGATTTCTGAGTCCATCAAAAGCTTCATGTCTGCCATCAAGATTAAAATCTCCCAAAATTAAAATATTATCAGTTCTGTATTTATTAGGAATTTCCTCTAAAAAAACTACTTCTTTTTCTGGGTCTTTACTCTTCGGAACAGCATGAAAACTTCCTATTAAAATTGTATTTTTTGCTTTTTGTTTTTTGAAGTCAATTTCAAACCTTGCCATATACGGCTCTCTATCTACTTTTTTTGCGATACTTTCCTCCAACCAATCTTTTTTGAGAGAAATTTTAGCATTTTTTGTAGTCGTTTTCCAAACATAAGCATAACGTTCTTTACCATTACCAGAAGTAGGATCGCTTATTTTGTATTCCCATTTACTTCCTGTTCTGTTTAGCTCATCAGCCAATTTTCCGACAGCACGAATACCATATAATGAAGTTGAAACTTCTTGAATAGCTATAATATCGTAATCCTTTAGTTTTTTAGCAATGTATTCAATCTCTTGTGCATCTTTTGATTTGCCAAAATTGTATAGATTCCACGATAAAACCTTAATCGTTTCGCCTTTAAAACTTGCATCTTTATCTACTGAATTATCTGAAAGTATGGGTGAGTTTGAGCGATTATTATTATCTGACTGTTCTAAAGAACCACACGACGAAACAGCAGAAAACAGAACAAACAAGAAAATAAGTGAAAGTATATTTTTTATCATTAGATAGTTTTTTATAAAAAAAGCTGCAAAACATTTATTTGAATCAATTACAATACTACTAATTTTCTAACTTATTTCAGAAAAAAATTCACTTTACTTTGTAATTCAGACCTATTTTACAATAATTATTCAATGAAAAATGTAAGTCCCACCTGAAATGTTAGCATGTCTGTTCTCGTATTTTTAATATCATAGACAAATTCATCAGGAAATAACGGGTCTGGATAGATAGAAGTTTTGGTCAAATACTTTGCTTTACTTCCTTGCGTATAAACTCCACGAATATCTAATTTTATTTCTTCTGAAAGAGAAATAATAACTCCTCCTGCACCACCATATGCAAAAGAAAATCCATCTTGTTCGATAAAAGCATCTAGCTCTTCTCCATCTTCTTCTTCTGTTGTTCTTGTATAGATATATCGCCCTCCGACAAGTCCATCTACATACGGATAAATAAAAGCATCTACCCAGCGAGGCTTAAAGCGCACCATTGCAAAACTCTCAAAAATATTGTTATTTGTATTAAGTGTATAATCAAAGCCATTATTATCGATATAATCTTCTGACTTCATTCCATAAATCATATAACTAGCATCTAAACCTACAGAAACCACAGATGCATCTTCAGTAATTGGAACAAGAAATAATCCTCCAATGCCAAAAGCAACAGATTCATTATTTTCTGCGAACTCTTCTAATGGAAAGCCTGTCTGTAACCTCAAATTAAACTCTACTTGAGCAAATATTTTTTGAGGAGAAAAAAGAAAAACACCCAAAACAATAAGAAGAATAAAATAAGAATGAAAAGAGAATAAATTATGTAATTTTGTAGAGAGTTTGTAGATTCGTGCAGCTAGATGTTTCATAAATTGGTAGATAGTTTGTAGTTATAGTAATGATAAATTTGTGAGGAGCAACCTTTTTTGAGTTTTTGAACTCTATTTTGTGGTCTGATAGTATAGATTAAAATTATAATTGATTTTGAAATAAAAATGTTTGTTAAGTTATTTTCAAAGAAAAATCCTCGTTCGGATTTAGAACTTATTGAAGCCTATAAAGAAACCCGAGATAATAAATTTGTGGGAGAGCTTTTTGAGCGTTATACCCACTTAGTATATGGTGTTTGTCTAAAATATCTCAAAGATGAAGAAGATAGTAAGGATGCTGTTTTACTTATTTTTGAGAAGTTATTGACTGACCTTCTACGTTTTGAGATACAAAATTTCCCTCCTTGGTTGCATCGCCTTACGCAAAATTATTGTTTGATGTATTTACGTCAGCGCAAACGAGAATTTAAACGAAGCGAAGATTATTTTAATAATCAAGATGATGAACGTATGGATTCTGACCCAGATTGGCATCTATCTAATAAAAGTGAAAAACATAAAAAAGAAGAACGGCTAAATAGTATCGAAGATGCATTACATACACTCAACCCAGAACAAAAACAATGTGTAGAACTCTTCTTTTTAGAAGAAAAAAGTTATCAAGAAATTGTGGAACTTACTGGCTTCTCCCTTTCTAAAGTAAAGAGTTTTCTTCAAAATGGAAAAAGAAATATCAAAAAACAGTTAGGAATTCTAACTTTAGCTTTGTGGATATTGTTTATATAGAAAATGATAAAATTATGAGTCAAACCAATACCAATAGAGAAAAAAAGATAAGGAGCATTTTAGAACGCTCTTCAAATATTGATGTCCAAACTTTACAAAAATATATAGATAAAAAACTAACCAAAGAAGAATTACATGAAGTAGAAAAACAACTTCTAAATTCAGATTTTGCTTCTGAAGCTGTGGAAGGCTTTGCTAATGCAGATTTTAGGGTAAATATTGCTGCCAGTACAAATCAACTCAATAAAGAAATTAAAAAATATAATAAAGAGCGAGGTTTTTATAAAACGGATTATAGAGTTTTCTATGCAGCAGCTTCTGTAGCTTTGATTTCTGTTGTTATATTTGGACTTTTTAGGTTTGCAAACACTACTAGTTTTACATCTAATGATTTAGCAACTAAATCAGAACCTACCATTAGTAATGATACTGTGTCAGAAAATAATAATTTAGCACTGAACAAAGAAGAACCTTTAGATAAAAAAACAGAAGATGAATTGATAGAAAAATTGAAGTATGAAGACGTATCTCAAGCAGAAGTGAATAAAAACTCAAATCAAAATACTGAAAAAAATTATAATAATCTAGCTTTAGATAGAGATAAGTCACATACAAGACAAGATTTTTCCACGTCTGATGTTTGGGTGAGTAAAAAAGAAAAAATAAATAAAGATGACCAAATTACAAGTAGTGGCAACTCAGAACAAATGATAGCTTCCTCTCCCATTAGTGCGAATAGACAAATGAATGATTCTGTTTCAACAAATATAGATCAGTTAGCAGATGATGACTATGATTTTTTTTCTAATACAGACAAAAAAAATAATTTAAGAAGCAATCAGAAATCATCAAAAGAAATATTGTTTGATGCAATGAGAGCTTATGACAACAAAAAATATACAGATGCAATTTTTTTATTTGACTCTTATTTGATTACAAATCCAAATGATGCACAAGCTTTGTATTTTGGAGGAGTGTCTTATTATGAAAATCATAATTACAGTAAATCAATTTCTTTACTAGAAGATTTTTTAAAGCAAAAGTCTAGCATGATTTATCAAAAACATAATCAAGATGCAGAATGGTATTTAGCCAATTCATATTTAAAAACAAATCAAAAACAAAAGGCAAAAACTGTTTTACAGAAAATAGCTAACTCTGGTAGTAAATATGCTAGTCAAGCCAAATCATTATTGAAGAAGTAATCCTAAAGGAAAGATTACGGATTACGAATATAATCCTGATTATCAATTATTTGCATTAAAAGATATACATTTTAATTAATTTCTCTTCCAAAAAAGTAATTTAGTATGATTTCCCTTTAGCTTGAGAAAAAAATCCAAAAAATTAGTTTTGATGAGGTTATACAAAAATAATTTTAATACACTTTACTCTTTAAAAAGCATTCAAAATGCTCTTTTATATCACACAAAAATTCCCTATCCTTAATTAAAAGAATAGGGAATTTTACTTTATATATCTAAGCGATAATTTTGATTATACATTTTCGCTATCATCTTCTTTTTTAGGTGTTTCAGGCTCTTTCTGAACTTTGATTCCTTCTGATTTTTGTTCTTTTTCAAGAGTTGCTAATTTTTCTTCAAAAGGCAAATTAGATTCAGGAGTTTCAGAATAAGGAATATGTTGAGGAATAAAATCTTCTTTAGCACCTGGCTTACTATAATCGTAAGGCCAACGGAATACTTGAGGAATTGCTCCTACCCAATTACCATGTCCAGGGAAACGAGGAGTTGTCCATTCTAATGTATTTGATTTCCAAGGATTTGCAGGTGCTAAACGACCTTTGAACATAGAGTAAACGAAGTTGAAAACGAATACAAATTGTGCAAGGAATGTCAAGATAGCAGCCGTACTAATGAACATATTCAAATCTGTAAACAAACCAAACGGCTCAAATGCAGTATGTGAATAATAACGACGAGGAAAACCAGCTACACCGATAAAGTGCATTGGGAAGAATATCGCATAAACTCCGATGAACGTTGCCCAAAAGTGGAAATAGCCCATTTTAGCATCCATCATACGACCAAACATTTTTGGATACCAGTGATAAATACCAGCAAGCATACCAAAGAATGAAGCAGAACCCATTACTAAGTGAAAGTGAGCTACTACAAAATATGTATCATGTAATTGAATATCGATTGCTGCACTTGCTAAGTGAATACCTGTAAGACCACCAACAATAAAGAGTGAAACTAAACCAATAGAGAAAAGCATAGCTGGTGTAAATACCAAATTACCTTTCCAAAGTGTCGTGATATAGTTAAATGCTTTTACTGCCGAAGGAACTGCAATAATAAGTGTCAAGAACATAAAGATAGTTCCCAAGAAAGGATCCATACCTGTTACGAACATATGGTGCGCCCAAACGATAAATGAAAGAACTGCAATACCAATGATAGACAAAATCATTGCGTGATAACCAAAAATTGGTTTTCTTGAATTTGTAGCAATTACCTCTGATGATATTCCAAGGGCAGGTAAAAGTACAATATATACTTCTGGGTGTCCTAAGAACCAAAACAAGTGTTGGAACAAAATTGCACTACCACCTTGGTTTGGAAGAGCCTCTCCACCAATATAAATATCAGATAAGAAGAAACTTGTACCAAAACTACGGTCAAAAATCAAAAGTAATGCTGCTGAGAACAATACTGGGAATGATAAAAGACCAATGATAGCAGTAATAAAAAATGCCCAAATAGTAAGTGGCATACGGTTAAACGACATACCACGAGTACGCATATTAATTACAGTAGAGATGTAATTAATACCACCTAATAGCGTTGAGATGATAAACAATGCCATACTAGATAGCCAAAGTGTCATTCCTAGTCCAGAACCAGGCATAGCTTGTGGCAATGCACTAAGTGGTGGATAAATTACCCAGCCTCCAGATGCAGGACCAGTTTCTATAAATAGTGAATAGAACATCACTAAACCTGCTACTGCAAAGAACCAGTAAGAAAGCATGTTCATAAAACCAGAAGCCATATCTCTAGCTCCGATTTGTAAAGGAATAAGATAGTTACTAAATGTTCCACTAAGACCTGCTGTCAGTACAAAGAAAACCATTATCGTACCGTGCATGGTCACAAGTGCTAAGTAAAACTCTTTATCTAATTTTCCAGTAGCATCTATCCATTTGCCCAAAATTGGTTTTAAAAAGGATAAATCTGCGTCAGGAAAACCAAGTTGCAGACGGAAAATTACTGACATACCTACTCCTATCATTGCCCAAAATATTGCTGTAAACAAAAACTGTTTTGCAATTACTTTATGGTCAGTAGAAAAGATATAGTTTGTAATAAAATTTCCGTGATGCTCGTGATCGTCATGATGCTCTTCATGGACAAATCCATGATTATCAACATCGTAATGTAGAACATCTTGTCCGCTTGCTTGATGCGTTGTATCAGCCATAATTATTTGCGGTATTTATTGTAAAATAGATGTATTAAAATTTAATTTTATTTTCGTTGTTCTCCTCATCCTTATTAAAGGATTACTTCTTGTTACTAAAATTGTTTATTTAGAAGCAAGGTTAGAAGGAATATTTTTAATTCCTTGCTCCTTTAAATAATCTACATTTTTAGCAGCCCAAGCTTCTTCAGAATCATACCATTTTTGAAATTCATCAGCTTCTAAAACAGAAACTTTCATAAACATCGCAAAGTGGCTTCCTCCACAGATTTCAGTACAAGCTAATTTATATTCAAAAGCATCCCAATTTGGATCACCCTTTGCCTCTAACTCAACTTTTACTTCTTCAGCTGTTTTTGTTGGAGTAAACCAAAATTGTGTCGGCATACCAGGTACTGCATCCATCTTTACTCTAAAGTGAGGTAAAAATACACTATGCAATACATCACGAGAGCGAATTTTCAAAAGAACAGGACGACCTTTTGGTAAACGTAATTCATTATACATAAAATCATCATAATTAGACTCATCAGCTTCAAAATCCATTCCCATAGAATTTGTTCCGTCTGTCTTCATATAATTGAATTTACCAATTTTTCCATCTTTTCCTCCATAACGTACTTGCCAGTTAAACTGTTTCCCCATTACTTCAATAGCTAAAGCATCTTCTGGAGCAGGGTCTGTAATGTCAGACCAAACCGTCCAACCTGTAACAACTAAAGCAGTCAGAACAATAGCAGGAACGATAGTCCAAGCAATCTCTAACTGATTATTATGAGGAATAAAAGTAGCTCGTTTGTGTTCTTGATAACGATACATGTAAGGGAAAAAGAACAATAATATATGTGTTACTATGAAAACAAAAAACACAACGGCAGTAGTAAGCCAAAATAGAAAATCAATTTCTACTCCATGTATAGATGATGCTTCTGGCAAAATATATTTTACTTTTTCAGAAAAACCATAAGCAAAAATAGATGCAAAAAGCACAAAAAAGAATACGATAAATAAAATCGAATTCACTTTATTCGACATTCCTACTCTACTATCTCTAGTGTTTGGTTCTTTAACATCTTTCGCCACACGCACAAGCATGAAAACACGATAAATAAGAGCCATTAAGATAAGGAACAGAACGCCGACGGCAGCAATAAGTAATCCGTTCATTTGTATAGTTCAGTTAAAAGTTTTATTAAAATTTTATATAATTCTTATACTATATAGTAATTATATACTGTTAGTGAAATTGTTTTGTTAAAATTTATTAATTAAACTGAATATAAATTCCAAACATACTTTTTCAACACTGTATATATATAAGTCTCTGATAGATAAGCAATTTGTACTATAAAAAGGTTTTCAAAACTTTCAATTATTTTTGAAAGTTGTTTATTATCCTTTCACTTACTTTTTATGTGGTACAAAAATAAGGTTTTCAAACCAATTTAAAAACCTTATTTCAGTTTAATTCTTACTTTGATTCAATTTATATTGAATCTTTATTTTACTATTTAATTCTAAGTTTCATGATTGTAAGCTTCCTCTAAAAGTGGGTGGTTCTTTGCCACTAAAGGGGCTTTAGCTAAATATGCTCCTACTATATAAGCAAATACACCAACGAATATAAACGGCATTCCAATTTCTAAGAAACCGAATGAACCATGCTCACGAAGTGTACCTGGAGTAATCATTTGGTAAAAATCAAACCAGTGTCCGATAATTACAGCAATACAGATTACTTTTAAGATAGTCATCTTACGTTTTGCATTACGTGTCATAAGTCCAAAGAAAGGAATAATGAAGTTTACAAGTAAGATGATAAGAATATATTTTCTATAAATTGGACTAGAAAGACGTTCTACATAATAAGCCGTTTCTTCTGGAATATTTGCGTAATAAATAAGCAAGAACTGACTAAACCAAATGTAAGACCAAAAAATACTAAATGCAAATACAAACTTACCTAAATCGTGCAAATGATTTTCATTGATAAACTTTAAATAACCTGCTTCTCTAAGCATTACAACCGTAAGTGTAATGGCTGCAATACCAGCTACCCACCAACTTGCAAAGTGATACCAACCAAACATTGTACTAAACCAGTGAGTATCAATAGAAAGTGTCCACCACCAAGCAGCAACCGAAGAAGTAACTCCAAAGAATACTACGAATGCAGCAGATAATTTTACCATATTACGATAATGTTTTCTGATTTGTTCTTTCGTAGTTGCTTTATCTTCTGCTAATGAATTCTTACGAGTAAGAATGTGAAATAAAAACCATCCACCAATAATTACAAATGAACCAATTAAGAAAAATGGCTTATTCAGAAAAGCACTTTTTCCTGCAATGATTCCATCATATTCAGGAGTTCCTAATGCATAAAGCTGTGAGTCTGTCCAGTGAAAAATCTCGTGGTATCCCCAAAAGAAAGTAGCAAAGAATAATACCAAACCAACAGGCAAGAAATAAGCAAATGCTTCTGGAATACGTTTAAACCCTGCTGACCAACCTGCCATTGAAATATATTGGATAGCTACCCAAAAAACTCCAACTACAGAAAGACCAATAAAGAAAATAATATTAATCCAAAGGTTTACCTTTATTCGTTTTGTCCAGTGATAGGGATGATGCCCTCCTTCTTCTGCATGAATAACTTCGTTGCCATCAACTACCCCCACAGTAGTAGGAGCATTTTCTGGAAGTTCCTGCTGAAGAGCAGAAAGTTGGTTTCCACTCATTTCGATAGCAGCATGTGCTTCTTCGTGATGCCCAGAGTCAGTAGCCATAAAAGCTATTCCAATTCCAGAGAATACTACTCCAATTAAAATTAGAATAAATATAGTTCGTTTTGCTTTTGCTGAGAAGATAAACTGCTCGTTTAGTGCTTCTCTGTCAAAGTGATAATCTTTGTGTGCAGCCATTGCGATTGATAAAGTTTATGTATAGTCTGCGAAATAATTTCTAAAGACAGTTAGTAATTTATATTTATTAGAAAAACTTATTTTTAATAAATAAAAATTAAGGATTTCCTTGTTGTAATTGTTGTACATAACGTACTACTTTCCAACGCTCTTCTGGTTCAAGCTGAACTTTTACAGGCCACATACGTCCTTTTCCATACGTAATTACGTGATAAATCCACCCTTCATTTAGTGTTTTATAACGACCTGCTGTATAATTAGGAACGCCATTGTAAACAGCTCCTACTTTTCCGTCTCCTTTTCCTTCTGCACCATGACAAGCTGCACAATACGTCAAGAAAAGTTGCTTTCCATCTGCTAATACCTGTTCATCGTCTTTTGGTAGAGGATTTTTCCAAGTTCTAGAAGCATATTCTACACTATCTCTATGAGTTTCGTAGAACATAGTTTCATTTTTCAACTCTTCAGTTCTGTATTTCTGACGTTTTACTGTTCCCACAGGAGGCATAAGCATATTGGTAACTTTGTCTCTCAACTTAGGATTTTCTTCCAAGTCTTCCTTTGTATAGTAGCCATAAATAGATGCTGGAGAACTATTGAAATAGTCATCAATACGAGAGTACCAATGATTTTCGTTATTCACTACTTGACTAAGTGGCTCATAAGGAACAGAGTGATACATTTGAGGTGCATACTCAACTCCTGGATAATTTTCTTCTGCTCCACAACTAGTCAAAAGAGTAAGCATTGCAACTCCTAAGACTGTATATAAAGTAGAGAATGTAAATGTATTAAATAGCTTCATTGCTTTTATTTTTATAAATCTGTTAATCGGTGGTAATAAGTTATTTAGGACGGCTCGTAGAACGAACACCATGCTTGAATATATCACCCAAATATTTGAAGAAAGACGGATTATTTTCTTCTTCTGTAAAATCTTTACGATTTACTTCTTCTGAACCTGCTTCTTCCAAAACAGCTTTAATTTCTGCTTCTGAAAGACTATTTTTGGCTAAGTCAATAGCTACAATATGTTTATCATCTGTACTACGACGGTCAAAGATACGAGGAACTTTGTAAGGTTTCAAATCTTGAGAAACCAAAAACGAACCTACCATACCAAAGGCAGAAAAAAGAACAGTCATCTCAAAAGTAACAGGAACAAAATCGGGAATTGCAATAAATGGCTTTCCACCAATAATCATAGGCCAAAGTGCACCCATCATACCTGTTTGCATTGTGATTGCAGCCGTAGTTCCTAAAGCTCCAAACATAAATGCTGCTTTTGGCAACCAAGAATGTCCGTAACCTAAATTTTTCTCCAATCCATGAACTGGATATGGATTAAATACTTCGTAGATAGAAATTCCTTTTTCACGAATATGATCAACACCGTGTTTTAAGTCATCTTCATCACTATAAACACCTAAGATATAGTGCTTATCTACTTCCATTGTATTTGATGTATTATTTGCCATAATTTTAATATCTTTTTCTCCCTAATAAACTAAGTAGTAATTTTAAAATAGTTGTATTTCATCAACATCTTAAACTACATCATGAGGGTCTTTAATGGTTTCTCTGTTTTTATAAACGTGGTGATTAGATGTTTTCAATACTGATTTTACTTCTGCCATATTTATTACTGGGAAAAACTTAGCAAATAAGAAGAAAAGCGTAAAGAACAAACCAAAAGTAAATACATAACACATTACATCCCAAAGTGTCGGACTAAAGTATGTCCAAGAAGAAGGAAGGTAATCATTATGAAGCGATGTAACAATAATTACGAAACGCTCAAACCACATTCCGATATTTACAATAATAGAAAGAATAAATGTAAATACGATGCTTGTACGAAGCTTCTTAAACCAAAATACTTGTGGAGAGATTACGTTACACGTCATCATTGACCAATATGCCCACCAATAATCTCCTGTTGAACGGTTGATAAAACAGTATTGTTCATAAGGAACACCTGAATACCAAGCCATAAATAATTCTGTAATATAAGCAATACCTACGATAGAACCAGTTACCATAATGATAATGTTCATCAGTTCAATATGCTCTAAAGTAATGTAGTGTTCTAATTTATATACTTTGCGAGTAATAATCATTAAAGTAAGTACCATCGCAAAACCTGAGAAAATTGCTCCTGCAACAAAGTAAGGAGGGAAAATCGTAGTATGCCACCCTGGTATTACTGAGGTTGCAAAGTCCATACTTACAATCGTATGTACAGAAAGTACAAGTGGTGTAGAAAGACCAGCTAAAATCAAAGCAACAGCTTCGTAATGAACCCAAGCTTTTGCACCACCTACCCAGCCAAGGCTAAGCGCACCATAAAAAATACGACCAAACTTCGTAACAGCACGGTCACGGATAGTCGCAAAATCAGGTACAAGTCCTATAAACCAGAAAACAAGTGATACAGAGAAATAAGTTGAGATGGCAAAAACGTCCCAAAGAAGAGGAGAGTTAAAGTTTACCCAAAGAGAACCAAATGTATTTGGTAAAGGCAAAACCCAATAAGCTCCTAACCATGGACGACCCATGTGAACAATAGGCCAAACGGCTGCACAAATAACAGCAAAAATTGTCATTGCTTCTGCTGCACGGTTAATAGCAGTACGCCATTTTTGACGAAAAAGTAAAAGTACGGCAGAAATAAGTGTTCCTGCGTGACCAATACCTACCCACCAAACAAAGTTGGTAATATCCCAAGCCCACTGTACGGTTTTGTTGAGTCCCCAACGACCGATTCCGTTCCAAAGCATATCTCCTAAAAACGCTCCTCCTGCTATAAGCAGAACCAAAGCAAAAGCAAAAGCTGCCCACCATAATGGAGCTGGATTATCTTCTACTCTTCCTGCAATATCCTTTGTAATGTCGTGATAGGTCTTATCACCAGTTACTAAGGGTTCTCGTACATCTGATATTATTTGCATGATGATGTAATAATGTTGTGATGATTATCTAATTAAATTCTTTATATATTTTTAGAAGTAAGGTCTATAATTACTTACAAACCCTACTTATTTTTTGTTTTATGACTGTGCAGCTTCTACCATATCCTCAGCTGATTGAGGATTCACACCAGAAGGAACGAATGCTTCTTCTTGGTTACGAACTTTAGTCAAGTACCAAACATTCGGACGAGTATTAATCTCATGTAGAACGTTGTAAGCACGTTTGTCTAATTCTGGCTCTAATAACTTCACAATTTCACTGTCTCGGTTATTCAAATCTCCAAAAGTGATTGCACTTGTAGGACATGCACTAGCACAAGCAGTAACTACTTCGCCATCACGAACCTTACGCTCCTCACGTTTTGCAGCTAGTTTACCCTCTTGGATTCTTTGTACACAAAGTGAACATTTTTCCATTACACCACGAGAACGAACAGTAACATCTGGATTCAATACCATTTTGCCTAATGCATTGTTCTGGTTGTAATCAAATTCTGAGTTATTGTGATACTTAAACCAGTTGAAACGACGAACTTTATAAGGACAGTTGTTTGCACAATATTTCGTACCTACACAACGGTTATATGTCATTTGATTAAGACCTTCTGAACTGTGCGTAGTTGCAGCAACTGGACAAACAGTTTCACAAGGTGCATTATTACAATGCTGACACATCATTGGTTGGAATACAACTTCTGGATTTTCAGAAACAGCTTTTAGTTTAGGATAATCAGAAGCTCCTGGGCTTTCACCTGGTGCCAGTTTAGTTGATGAAGTATAATAACGGTCAATACGCATCCAGTGCATCTCACGACGATTTTCTACTTCTGTCTTTCCAACAACTGGAACATTGTTTTCCATACTACAGGCTACCAAACAAGCCGAACAACCTGTACAAGTATTTAAGTCGATAACCATTCCCCAGTGATGGAGGTTATATTCAAAAGTATCTGCTGCATACTCATCACGCTCACGCTGACGAACAAGCCAGTTATCTTCTGTTCCTGGTTTTATTTTATCTTTTGCATTCTCTTCTGCTTTAGCTATTGGGTCATTTTCAGAACCATAACCATCGCTATCAATATCCCAAATTGAAATATCAGTAGGCTCGGTTTTCTTACCATCCATTGTAACTTTAGGGTCGTACTTTTTAGCTATCAAATTATCAACATCTTGATAATCTTTCAAGATAGCCTCTTGAATAATCGTTTCACGACCTAAATATGTTTGGTGCGTTTGAGTACGAGCTATTTTTTCTGTATCCCCTGCTGCTTCAATAGTTACACCACTTGTACGTGTATATTGGATAAACCCATCACGCATAGAAAGCATTTTGTAACTATTTGCTCCACCTGCTTCAACAGAAACTTTTCCTAAGTTATTATTTGTGTTATTTTCGTCATCTTCTTTATGACCGTAACCTAAAGAAATAGCAACCGTATTGGTTGGCATTCCTGGTTGAATAATCACAGGCAAAATGTAGGGAGTACCATCAACTGTTACTTTCGCTTGTGAAGTTTTCACTTCTACAGTCTCAAAACCAAGTTCGGCTGCTTTTTGCATAGAAACAAGGACAGCATGTCCCCAAGTCAATTTTGTGATTGGGTCTGGTGTTTCTTGAATCCAAGGGTTATTTGCCATTGAACCTGTTCCCATTACAGGAGAAGGATAAACGACTAACTCTACTTCACTTCCCTGTACAGGAACAGTAGTAGCATAATTCTTTTTGATATTTGCATCTATGCTAGACCAATCAGCATCTTTATATGTAATAGATGTATTTGCTGTTGCAGCACCTGCCACTAACTCTTCTCCTTCAACTGTTTCAGTATCTACTACAAAATCAGTTTCAGAATATTCTGTTTTTAGACCTGCTAATGTAGTGTCTTGACTACTTTGCATTGTTGCTGCTCCCATTACAGAAGAAGCATTAGAGCTTTTAGACATTACAACTCCATCATGAAGCCACTTTTTCCAACTATTCTCAAAGTTCATTCCGTTCATAGGAAGACCTTTAGATTTCCATGTAGAACGTAAATAGGTATAATAATCTCCTTCCATTCCTGCCCAGCTCATCAAGCTATCTTGGAACTGACGAGTATCAAAAATTGGATTGATAGTAGGCTGAATAAGACTTAAATGACCAGCTTTTGGTTCAGCATCATTCCATGATTCTAAATAATGACGGTCTGGAGTAAGGTATGTACAGAAATTAGCTGTCGCATCAATTCTATCAGAAGTCGAAACAGAAAGCTTTGCTTTAGGAAGAGCCGCTGCAATATCACTTCCTCTTGGGTGGTCATAAACAGGGTTACAATTATAGAAAATTACACCTGCGCCACCTTGTAAATCTTTTATAAAATCTGTCATTTGCTTATCATCGCCTTTGCGCTGATATGAAGGGTTTTGCATATCAATCGTTTTGCCATAACTCCCTAATTTCTGATTGATTGCATTGACAAGTTGCTGAACGTCTGGGTCATTCGAACCAGAAACTACAAGGGCTTTTCCATTTGCAGCTTTAAGGTCTTTGAGTAGTTGTTGATAGTTCTTCTCTAAAACAGCATTTTCAAATTTGAAAGCACCTCCAGCATTTCCTCCGAGTGCTTTGTACAAAGCTGCTACAACTGCACCTTCTTGAGAAGGAGAAATCGGCAAACGATAATCTGCTGAAGCACCTGTATTTGAATAGACAGATTCAATTTGATAATGACGAGACATCGTTTTCTTATTTTCAGAAATCTTACGAGTCTTAGCATATTGTACTGAATGCTCAACTTGAGAAAGCCAAAAGCCTAAAAAGTCTGCATTAATAGAAACAATAAGCTCTGCTTTATCAAAATTATAAGAAGGAACTACTTTTCTTCCAAAGCTACGGAAGTTAGCTTCCATCATACCCGAAACAGAAACAGGGTCATACGACACGTGCTTTGCTCCAGTTTTAGCACAAAATTCATTTATAAGTTTTTGAGTTGTCGGACTTACAACAGTCTGACTAACCAAACGAAGATTAGAATCAATTTTTGAAGAAATTTCAGAATCAACTGTTTTCCAATCTGTTTTTGCTTTATCTTTTAATGGGTGTTTTGCTTTTTCGTTATCATACAATCCTAGAACAGAGGCACTAATACGAGCATTTACTTTTCCTTTAGAAAGAGGAGAAAATGCGTTTCCATCTGCAAAAATAGGACGACCTTCACGAGTTTTGATAACTACTGGACTTGCCTCACCACCATCTACAAAAGTAGAAGCGTAGTAATTAGGAATAGTAGGAATTACCTCTTCTGGTGCAGTAAGGTACGGAATTGCATGTTTGACAGGAGCTTCACAAGCTGTTAGAGAAACAGCTGCTACACTAAACCCCATCACTTTTAAGAAATCACGACGAGAGCTTTTAGTAATATCATCGTCTTCTTCCTTAGTATTATCTCCATAAGCATCCTTTATTTTAAGGTCTTGTGGAAATTCTTTTTCAGCGTTTTGGATAAAATCAGGGTCATTTTTTAGTTGTTCGATGCCCTTCCAATATATGCGTTCACTTAATTTCATTTTCTTAGGTTTAAGTTGTTGAGCGACAAGTTAATGGTTTAATAGTGACATTTAGAACATTCTAACCCACCAATATCTTCAACTTTTAATGGTTCTTTAGATGTAGAATTATGCAATTTGATAAGATTATCGTAATAATTATTTCCTTTTGCATTTACATCCCATTCACGGTGGCAGTTGATACACCAACCCATAGTAAGTAGCGACACTTGTTGTACTACTTCCATTTCTTGAATCTCACCATGACACGTCTGACATTCAATACCACCTACTTTTACGTGTTGAGAGTGATTGAAGTAAGAAAGGTCTGGCAAGTTATGTACACGAACCCATTGAATAGGCTCATTTTTTTCAATAGCGTTATAGATTTTTTGAATCTCTGGAGAACCACGACGAAGTTCGCCATGACAGTTCATACAAACATTTGCAGAAGGAATAACGGCAGACTTACCTTTTTCTACCCCTGAATGACAGAATTTACAATCAATTTCGTAATATCCTGCGTGAAGTTTGTGAGAGAATTTAATCGGTTGAGTAGGAGCATACCCTTGCTGAACACCGATTGTCCAAAGTCCTGCAAAAAGCTCTTTTGCACCAACAGCTACCAGTACGAATAATACGACACCAATAAAAGCAGAGCTTGTAAAGAAGGCTTTAAAATCAAATATAGATTGAGTAACTACTGTATCTTCGTCTTCTTCTAACTTTTCTTTCTGTAAATAACCTGAAAGAACTGAAGTAAGAACAACTAACACTAGCGCAACCACTAACAAAAGAGCAATCAAGCCAATTACAACTCCTAGTAATAAACTAGAGTTTGCAGCTCCTCCTTCTTGCACAGCTCCTCCTCCATCTCCAGCAACTGCAACTGTAGCAGCAGGAACAGGAACAGTTTTGATATAATCTAAAATAGAAGCTACTTCCTCATCTTTGAAAAAATCGTGATTTGGCATATACTGCTGATACTCTTCGTAGAGTTTTTGAGCATAAGCATCTCCCGAATTAATTACCTTTTCAGGGTATTTAATAAAATTGATGATAGCTGCACGACTTCCCCAACGAGCTTCTGCGCCATTCAATGCAGGACCCACCACTTTTTTGTGGACAGCATGACATTGAGCACAGTTACCTTCAAAAAGTTCTTTTCCTTGTGCAATTACTTCTGGACTTTCTCCAGCAGTAGCACCATCGTCTGTTGTTGCTGTTGCGTCGTCAGTAGTTTGTGCTGTTGAGTCTTGTTGAGCATATGCACACTGTGTAGAGAGTACAGTAATGGTAGAAATAACCAAGAGCATCAAGACAAAACCAAAAGCACTTCCTGTAACACTTCTTTTAAAACCTCGTCTAAAGGAACGAAGTCTGTTAGAATATGACTTTTGTATTAGTAGTTGTTTGAATAACATATTTTTTAAATAATATAGGTGACAAGCACAAAACAATATAAATTTTGATATAAGTAGCCTTAACTTTTTAATAATGTTTGACTGAATATATCTATCGACTATAAGACTGTGCTGTTTTCGTTTACAAAATTAGTATGCGTATTGGTTTTTATCAATGTTTATTTCAAAATACATCAAATTTTGTTTTTGAGACAAAAACACTAACCAATTGATTAACAGTTACTTATAAATTTACACAAAAACTCATGGCATAATTTAAAATGATTCTAAATAATTTTAAGTTGCTTTTTCACTTGTTTTTCCAAAAAAAATAAAATTTGTAATGGATATAAAAGCTCAAAGATTTAGACCGTTTGACTTAGATATTGAAGTTTTTAATTTCTTTTACTATCATTTTAAAACTCTTACTCTCGGAGATAAAAAAAGTTTTAAAAAATCGAAAAAAAATTAAACTGAACTTACAGTTTCGTTTTTCAACAGAATTGCAATTACTATTCAAAATTATTTCTTTTATCTTTAAAAACAAAATTAATTTATCAGTTTAACTCTGTTCATTCAACTTTATAATAGGAGTAAACTAGACAAGCCCTAGAAAAATATTTTTAGAGAAAAATAAAAAATATTTCAATTTAGCTTTTTTTGATAAAAAAAATTCTTATCTTTGCGTCTTAGTTTTCGAAAACGCTAAACCATAATATTATGTCAGTTACTAGATTAGAACGCAAATTGAAGCGTCGTCGTCGTGCATCTGTTGCACGTGATAAGATGCTCAAAAAAAACAACTTTGTACCTCCAATGCTTAATGTAGATGTTGAGGCAATCAAAGCTGAATTTGAGAAAAACAAAAAAGCGTAGGTCTATCTATAAAGACCAAAACATATAAAAAAACCTTCATTCTAGCTTTAGAATGAAGGTTTTTTTATAGAAAAAATTTCTAAAATTTTATTTCTAGCTTTCTGGAGTTGGTGGAGGTGTTGAAGTATCAGCACTTTCATCCGAACTAGAAGAAGCATTTTGAGCCAATCCTAATTTTGCTTTTAATTCTAAAAGAGAAGCAGAAGATGAAGCTGCCGAACCTGTTCCTAATGCTTTTGCCACATCGTCATCAACAGATGTATTCATAGACGCAATTTCGCCATACGACTCTGCCAGTGCTTCTTCTTGTGATACTTTCTCTTTCATACGCTCAAGCATAGAAACCGTACCACTAGAATCAATTTGAGACATTTGTTTGTTGATTTTCTTTGTAGCCGAACTCACTTTCGAACGAGCCTTCAAGGTACGAAGTTCGTTTTCATACGTTCCTACTTTCGATTTAAGTGTCTGAATATTTTGATTCATTTTAGAAACGTGCTGCTCGTGAGTTGTCATTTCTTTACCCGTACGTTCAGCTTGTTGTTGTGCTTCTTCTTTCTTACGAAGCATTTCAGAAGCCAAACGGTCAGCTTCTGCTGGGTCTAGCTCTCCAGTTTGTGCTTTTTGAAGCAACAAAACTGCTTTCTGCTCATAGTTTTTAGACTGAGAAAGAAATTGTTGATGGTCACGCTTTGCACGAATAGCTAGTGCTTTTAGTTCTGCTAACCCTTGAAGACTTTCGTTAAGGTTTCCTTTCAAATCACGGATTCCTTGTTCGGTCATCTTGATTGGGTCTTCTAATTTATCTATTGCATTATGAGCCTCTGCTTTGCCCATGCTAAAAAGACGTTTGAATATAGACATATTTATATTTCTTTAAGGTTCTGTTTAATTTTTAAATTCTTGTTTATTACTATCAAAGGTTTATTAATAATAATAAATTGGTAATCATGCGAGGTAAATATTTTGCTAAGTAATTTAGAATCACTCAACTAGATGTAAATACAAGTTTTTGTTTTACCAAAAAGTTAAAAGTTTCATATTAGTTATGAATTAATATGCTTCTTTTACTGCACTTGCATCTGCTTTTGCGAACTCTAAAAGATGTTCTGAATATTCTGCCATCAATAATTTGAGTGAATTAATAGAACCTTCAAGTTCGTTTAGGTCTAAGTTTTCGATTTGAAGTGTATCTCTAAAGAGTAATTTTTTACCTGTTTCGTCTAATGAAAAAGCCCCATGTACGATTTCTCTATTTTTTTGGAGCAAACGAGTAAGCGTTTTTTCGTCGACGTGTTTGAGTTCTAAGATATACTGCTCAATAATTAGAATAGGATCTTCACAATCGACTACTAAATTACGAATGCCTTCTTCTTCGTCATTGATGATAAAAAGTTGTTCTTCAGCGTCTTCTGCTGTGATGTCGTAGCCGAGTTCTAGCAAGTAATCTTTTACAATCTGAAAGTGGTCTTTCATACAAGTTGATAGTTAAATTTGATTGAATGTTAAGTCTTTATAATGACTTTGTATAAGCCTTATGAAATAATCCTTTAAAATAAGATTTTTTTATCGAAAAAGTAGAATTAAATTAGAATTTTTCTAAAATTTTATTTTAAGTCGTTAGTGGAGACACCAAAAATGGCTTATCTATTCTGTATGTACGAAAAATAGGTGCTTTATGTTTTTAGTTTTTTCATACAAGGATTTTAGTCTATATCAATGCTATTTTCTACTTCTACTATTTTTTCTCGTTTAGGTTTATCTTTTGAGGATTTTAGAATCTTGATTTTTATTTCTCTTTTTTCTTCACTCTCAAAATCGCCTTCTGAAAGCTCATTTTCAAGTTGTTCTGTTGTAAAGAAGTTTTCCCTTAAAATATTTACATAGCCATCTTTTACAAAAAATGTTTTTTGCTGATTATCAAAATAAGGAAAGTTACCCATTGGATGAAATTCAGTAACTATTTTATCATTCAGAAAAATCCACTTATCATAACCATGAAAAATTATATTTTCCTTATAATAAACACAAAAATCTGAATATCCTTCTCTCCTATCGTTACAACCAATATAATCATTATCAAAAGATATTATTTCAGGAGAAGGAACAATATATTTCAAACTATCTTTATTATAACTTGCTATCAAATACGTAGTATCCTCTTTGTTGTAACTTTCTACTCTTATAATTTTTTCGTCTTGATAAACATATTTATTTCTACTTCCTTCTTCATAATTTACTTGAATTAACTTTCCCTCTTCAAAAATCAAATATAAACTTTTTTGATATAGATGAAGCGTATCACTCCCACTTTCCAAAAGCAAAGAATAAGGATAATCACTTCCATAAATAATTACCTTAGCTTTTTCATTCGCAGACATTTTAGAATAGTCTTGAGAGAAAGCATTTTGAGAGAAAAATATAAGCAGAAAGAATAATAAGTAGGTTGGTTTCATAGTTTTATTTTATTGAAGACAAAACTTTGACAGACCTTTCAGAAGGCTGTCCATAGTTGAATATGTAAACTATTGTCAGAGTTATTTTGGTTACAAAAAAACTACTAACAAAGTTTTAACACTACCTAAAGTTTCACAATCGGATACGGATAATTTCCACCTAAAGAAACCTCATATTTTTCCAGTTCTTTGGGTGTCAGTTTGTAAAGTGTATGAACCAAATTATTCGGAACATCAGAAAGCTGTGGCAACCAATATTTTACAAAATCGCCATTATTGTCGTAATCTCTAGCCTGTTTGATGATATTAAAATAACGATTTTCTCGTGGGTCGTTTCCTACACCTGCAACATATGCCCAGTTTGCCCAGTTGCTCGTAACATCATAATCTATCAGTTTTGTTTCAAAATAAGAAGCTCCCCAACGCCAATCTAGTTTTAAATCTTTGACTAAAAAAGAAGCTACATTTTGCCTTCCACGATTAGACATAAAACCCGTTTCATTTAGCTCTTTCATATTTGAATCAATAAACGGAATTCCTGTTTTGGCTGTTTTCCATTTATTAAATAACTTTTTATTCTGCTCGTTTTGAAAATGCTTTTCCAAACTTTCTCTATTCTTTCCATAAATTCGCTCCAAATTTTCATCATCTTTCATTCCTTCCAAAAGAAAAATCTTGTTTCCATATTTGGCTGCAATAAATTTAAAGTACTCTCTCCACAAGAGTTCAAATTTTAGCCAGTAGGTTGATTTATTACTCTTTACTTCGTTTTCATAACGCTCTACTTCATGCCAAATTATTTTTGGAGAAATAGAACCGTTTGCCAACCACGCCGAAAATTTGGAAGAATAATCTCCTCCCAAAAGTCCATTACGTGTTTCTTTGTAGGTTTGAAGTAAATTAGATTCAAATGTATAATAATTCAGACGCTGTAAAGCTGCCGTTTCTCCCCCTTCAAATTTCAAAACTGCTTTTGGGTTGTGTAACGACTTTATTTCTGATTCTGAAAAACCAAAATCTTTTAACGTGGGAGTTTCTGTCGATTCTAATTGATTCAGAAACTCATTTTTATTTGATTGTTTTAATTCCTCTAGTTCTTTAGAAATAGAAATAGGCTCTGAAACAGTTGATTCTTTTTCTACTTTCTTTCTAAAATGTGTAAAAATATTTGGTAAATCATTCAATGCAAAAGGCAAATCTTCAAAATTATAAAGCGTTTGTTGGAATGTTAAATCTAAACTGATATTTGATTTTGATAACTCTTTATTTACTTTGTTTTTTAAATTTATTTCCTCAAAAGTTATTTCTTTTGAACTAAAAACAGTTTCTACTTCTAGCTTTTGAGCTAAGTTTGATAAAATATCTTCTGTCTTTCCTTTATAGATAAATAAATCTGAATTATAGCTTTTAAGCTGCTTTTTGAGGTCTTGAATAGATTCTAACAGAAAATTAGTTCTAAAAACTCCTGTTTTTGGCAAGTCTAATTCTGTTTTTTCAAAATTAGTTTCCTCGAAAATATAAACTATAATTACATTATTGCCTGTATCAAATGCTTTTTTTAAAACTGGATTATCTTTTAATCGTAAATCATTGCGAAGCCAAACTAATGTATTTTTCATGTTTTTATTGGTGGTATCTTTTTTATAATTAGAGCTTAATTAATAGTTTTCATTGTATTTTGATTTGAAAATAACCAAATATCCTAATATTTTTTCAACTCGCTTTAAAAGCTTTTCATTGTAGAGTTTAATAACCTCCTAACTTGATATAAGTTCATAACTACTTTTTTTCTAAACTTTAGAAAAAAAATTAAAAATTTATTTCAAACTATCTTTCTGAAAGTCAATTATTTAGTGGCTTGTGAATATATTTTGTTCATTTTTATTGAAAAATTTTTCAAATAGTATTTGGATATTAAGAAAAAGAACGTACCTTTGCATCGCACTAAGGGAAACAAATAGAGCAAAAACAGAAATCATTTTTAATTTTTGAACTAAAACATTCTCAAAAGTGTAATTGATATAAGAATCAATTTTATAAATACGGTGATGTAGCTCAGCTGGTAGAGCGTCGGACTGAAAATCCGTGTGTCGGTGGTTCGAGCCCACTCATCACCACCGTAGCGTATTTTAACTAATACCAAAAGACCCAAATTAAGTAATAACTTTTTTTGGGTTTTTTTTGTTGTCTTAGATTACTAACTATGAAGTTATTTAAGAATACTCATTTTTCCTTAGAACTGGGTTTGCAAACCCAATTCTAAGGAAAAATAACACAGCCTTTTTTGGTGTTTTAGCGTAGCGACACCAACAAATATATCTACAAAGCCCATTCTTAAACAACTTTTATCAGTAGAAATTAATTTATCACTAATCATTAATCACTCTTTATGTCTGATTTCAATTCTTACCTTCCTTCTGACTTACCTGTTCCAGCTTTTCATGGTTTACTTTTGGGCGCAATTTCGCCTCGTCCGATTGCTTTTGCCAGTACGATAGATACAGATGGAAATGTTAATTTATCTCCTTTTAGTTTTTTCAATGTTTTTGGAGCAAACCCTCCGACCCTCATTTTCTCACCTGCTAGAAGGGTAAGAGACAATACCACAAAGCATACTTTAGAAAATGTAAAAGAGATAGGAGAAGTTGTTATTAATATGGTTTCATATTCGATGGTAGAGCAAATGTCGCTTTCAAGTACAGAATATGATAAGGGAGTAAATGAATTTATGAAAGCAGGTTTTACGCCTATTGCTTCGCACAAAGTTACTCCTCCTCGGGTATTGGAATCTCCAGCACAATTTGAATGTGAGGTAACGCAGATTATAGAAACAGGACAAGAAGGAGGCGCAGGAAATTTGATTATCTGTGAAGTAAAGATGATGCATATCAATAAGGCTGTTTTGGACAAAGAAGGCAAAATAGACCCACATCTTATAGATTTGGTAGCTCGTATGGGAGGAAATTATTATGCTAGAGCAAGTGGAGATGCTGTTTTTGAAGTTGCCAAACCATTATCGACAAAAGGAATTGGTGT
Source organism: Bernardetia sp. ABR2-2B (assembly GCF_037126435.1). GTDB lineage: Bacteria > Bacteroidota > Bacteroidia > Cytophagales > Bernardetiaceae > Bernardetia. The sequence continues at coordinate 2,350,471 of NZ_CP147020.1, forward strand.
TGATGCGCTTCCTTATAGAATTAAAAGTAGTAAGTATTTGTCAGGAAATACGTTAGGAAAGCTCGGAAATGTAGAAAAACAGCCAACCATTGAAGAAATTGAAGCTGTAGAGTTTAAGGATTTCACAGAAGAAGAAAAAGAAATGGTTAGAAGCTCATTTCCAAATGAAGAAGCACAACACAAAACAGCAGAAAAATATGCTCAAAAAAATGAAATAATGAAAGCATGGAGAGTTCTTTTAGAACCTGTTCATTCTTAAAAAAACAAAGCCCATGAGTAAATTCGTGGGCAATTTTTAATCTACTTTCAAAATATCTCTAATCTCAAGTTGTAAATAGCTCTTATCTCTAAACTTATTTTCGGTTATTAAAAAGGCAATATCATATCTATTTTTGGTATTTATCTGATTAAAAAAATGAGCTTTTCCGAATGAAATAGCTGAAAAAAGAGAAGTTCCCTGCCTTACCTGTACTTTAAGATGAGTTTCTTTTATGATTTTGGGAGAAAAAAGCTGCACATTACGAGCAACAAAAACAGGACGCATATTTTGAGGACCAAAAGGAGACATTTGTTTGATAATAGAAAACATTTTTTGACTAATCTGTGAAAAATCAACCTCCATATCTACACGAATAGGAGGAACAAGTTGTTCTTTTTCTAAAGAATCAGTAACTGTATTTTCAAAACGTTCTTGAAATTTTCTTACGTTTTCGATAGGCATAGACATTCCAGAAGCAAATTTATGTCCTCCAAACTGTGTTAGCAAATCCGAACAATTCTCAACAGCTTCATAAATATCAAAATCAGAAATCGAACGAGCAGAACCGACAGCCAACTCTCCACTTTCAGATTCAGAATTTGTCAAAACCACCGTTGGGCGATAGGTTTTTTCCACACATTTTGCTGCTGCAACTCCTACCAAGCCTTTATGCCAATTTTTACTAAAAAGAACATTTGTTTTACGTTCAGGATTTGATTTTTTTAGAATTTCATCAATTTCAAACATCATTTTATTTCCCATATCACGACGTTCATCGTTTTTTTGATTGAGTATTCTAGCTAATTTATTTGCTTCACTTTCCGAAGAAGCCAAAAGTAAATTTAATGAATGATAGGCAGTATCAATTCTTCCTGCTGCATTCAGACGAGGCGCAACCGAAAAAACAATATCACGAACTCCTATTTTTCGTCCATAACCATTGATCAAATTCAAGAGTGCTTTTACACCAGGAAGTGGGTCAATATTTATTTTTTCTAACCCAAAATAACTCAAGATTCTATTTTCTCCCACCATTGGAACTAAATCAGCAGCAATGCTCAAAGCTACCAAATCCAAATAATAATGCAGATTTCGTTCGGAAGTTCCTGTTCTGATACAAAATCCTTGCAGAAATTTGTAACCAATAGCACACGCAGAAAGCTCTTTAAATGGATAATCACAACCTTTTTGTTTTGGATTGAGCATCGCAAAACTGACAGGCAATTCTTCATCTGGTAAATGATGGTCGCATACTACAAAATCAATTCCCCAGTCTTTTGCTTTCTGAATCTCTTCGTTTGCTTTTACTCCACAATCCAAACAAATGATAAGTTTTATCTCTTCTTTTTTGGCAAAATCTAATCCCTCTTTCGTAATTCCATAGCCTTCTGTATTTCGATTTGGAATATAAAATTGAAGTTTTTTCTCCTCTATTTCGTCTGCACTATCTATATAAATCTTTTTCAAAAAGCCATAAACAATAGCCACAGAAGTAACTCCATCAACATCATAATCTCCATAAACTAATATCCTCTCTTTATTCTCTATTGCTTTTTTTAGTCTATTTATCGCCGTATCCATTCCTTTCATCAAAAAAGGAGAATGCAAATGAGAAAGAGAAGGGCGAAAAAATGACTTTGCACTTTCAAAATCATTTACACCACGCTGTAATAGTAATGTTGCTGGAATGCTACTAACATTGACTTGCTTCGATAGGTTTGAGATTTTTTCATCAGAAGGTAAGGATTCGAAAAGCCAACGTTTGGGTTGCATATAAGAAGACGTAGAATGAAAACAAAAAATAGGTTTAATCAAAGATAGTTTTTACTTGATTAAACCTACTAAATAAAACTCATAGAATCAATGTTTTGAATAATTTGATTTACTCAAAATCAACTTCTCTAACATTTTTATTTGTACGTAGTCTTTCTACTTGATTTCTCAAATTATTCCGAAGCATATCGCCCTTTCGTATTCCAGACAGAGAAATAGCAGGATTACTTCTATCTGAAGAAGTTATTTCGATGACCGAGAGTCCTACTAGTCGTTGCAAAAAAGGTTCTACTAAGCGAATATCTTTTACTCTATATAATTCTATTTCGTCAGTTGTGCGTGTCAAAATTCCTTTTTTTATGATAAGTCGTTCGCTAGTGAGCGTATAAATAATGAAACGAGTATCAAAGATTTTAAAGAAAACAATTCCGAAGGGAATAACTATACTCGCTGACAAGAGTACCCAAAAGAACATATCTAATTTTGGATTCTCAACTCCTTTTGTCCATAAAAGAATAATTAAAGTAGGAAGAATAATTCCCAAAACTCCCCAAATAATAACTTTTCCAAGATGCAAAAGCCAAGAGGGCGAACCACTCCAAAGAGTTTGTTCAGCGTTCAAATTATTTATATTATCTAATGGATTTGTTGTATTCATTTCAAAAAAGGCTTTAAATTAATAGAATTATAGCTCACAATGAAGCAAGATAAGATAGAATGAAATATATTTGTATTCAGATTACTAGCTAGATTATAGTCTCAGCACAAAAATAAGAATATTTAAAAGATTAATCTCTTTCAAAAACAGTATTTAGATATACGTTTAAAACATATAAAAAGATGGGCAGAAAAAAAATGGAGCGTTTTGAAGAAAATTTAGAACGTTATAATGTATTACAAATGGAAGATGAAAGCTATACAAAGCTAAAAGGAAACTGGAATAAAATACATTTTCCAACACCTCAACCTATTGTTTTAGAACTTGCTTGTGGATATGGCGAATATAGTGTGGGTTTGGGCAAAGTCTATCCAAACAAAAATTTTGTTGGTGTTGATGTAAAAGGAGATAGATTGTGGCGAGGAAGTACGGATGCTTTAGCAAATAATTCTTTTAATGTTGCTTTTTTACGTGCTGAAATACAAAAACTAGATGAGTTTTTTGAAGAAGACGAAGTAAGTGAAATTTGGGTAATTCATCCAGACCCACGCCCAAGAAAGAGAGATAGAAAACGCCGTCTGACAAACTCTCGCTTTTTGGATATGTATCAAAAAATATTAAAAAAAGGAGGAACTGTTCATATCAAAACCGATGATGACCCACTTTATGATTATACGTTGGAAGAAGTATCAAAATACAACATCAAAAATCTACTCGTAACTAGAGATTTACACAATTCGCCTCTTTACCCTGAGCATCACGGCATACGTACACGTTATGAAAACAGAGCGCAAAAACAGGGCTTGAACATCAATTATTTGAAATTTGAATTTGAGTAAAGAAATGAATTTTACTAAATCAAACATATTTTACTCTTTTAATTCATAAACTAAAGAATCTTTTGTAGTATATTTTTGAGATAGCAGGGGAATACGCTCAAAAAGAGGAGGAAGTTGTTTCTCTTTATCAATAATAAATTGAGGCTTATCTTTTTCGATTTGATTGTAGAATAATAGAAGTGCTTGATAGTTATCCAACTCTTCAATCCTATTTTGTGTCAGTTTCCAATCTAAATAGGGTGTAACAGGTTTGTTATTGATATAATAACTATGGTTTTCTCCAAAAACCCAGATTTTTTCATTTTTCAAATCAAAGTCAGAGGGCTGTTGTATAATAGCTTCTGTATAATCTAATGGATAAAAAATAGTGGTACGAGTAGCCCAAAGTTGCAAACCAATTCCACCCAAAACAGATATAAAAAGAAGCTCGGCAATCCACCTTCTTTGGATAGAAAATAAATAATACGTTCCAAAAAAAGCAAGGGGAGGTAAGAAAAAAGCAAACTGAAAAGGAAGCCAATATTTACATAAAAGCAGACTAAAAACAGAAGCAATAAGCCAAAAAACCATCATCTGACGGCAATAAGATTGATAATTAGTAAGGCTACGACCAGAAAACATATTCAAGATAGCCAATACTAAAAATAAAGTTGGAAAAGCTAAAATGATAATAAAATCTTGAACAGACAGGTAAAACTTGGGTGCAAGAGAAACTGAATTTAGATATTGAACGACAAAATCAATTAGACTATCATTCCAAAAGAAATATAAAGAAAGAAGTAGGATAGGAAATGCAAAACCAAACAAAACAAGCAAATGCTGACGGAACGAAGTAGAACGAAAAACACCCAATCCAACACTGACCCAAAAAAGAAAAATACTAGAAGGTAAATGAAAAAGAGTGGCTATTCCCACATAAAAACCAATTGTAAAAAGAGTTTGGTCGTGTGTGTTTTCTGTAAGCGTAAATATTTCACGAACCACTAAGAGCAAAAAAGTAAGTGACAAAAGTACAGGAGAGACATTGAGATAATCAAAGCTAATCGAACCAAAAAACACATACAACATAGCAGGAACATAGCCTCTATCTAGTAAAAAATCTCTTCTTACAAGCAATGTATTAAAAATAATGGCCTGTAAAAATAAAAGTCCTGTCCCAATAATTGCATATCCAAAAGTAGAACGACCAAAAAGTATATCCAAACCTGCATAAAACCAAGCCGAAAAGGGCGCAATACCTGCAAATACCTCTTTATAAATAGTATTTCCTTCGGCAATGCGCTCACCTACCAACATAAAATCCAACATTGGACTCAATAATGGAATATCAGCAAAAAAGGTATTCAAAAGCAAAGGCAAACGAAGCACTAACAAAAAAAGAAGTACCGTCAGAAGGCGAAAAGGATCGTAAGTACGAAAAAATTGAAGCACGGATTAGGGATTGGAAAATGGGAATTGGGAATTGGGAATCAAGTCTAGGAATTTGCACTTTATTTCTAAAATCTTATTTCTACCTTCTAAGTTTATTTTATGCTTCTCCTACTGTTCCACCAAAATTCAGAGGAAACTGATTTGCCTCTTCTTGAACTGCAATCTTGCCAACATTGGCTTCAAACTTATCAACACTATCTTTCAAAACGTGCAACAAACGTTTGGCGTGGTCGGGTGTAAGAATAATTCTTGACTGAACTTTAGCTTTTGGCGCACCTGGTACAAGCCTTACAAAATCTAAGAAAAATTCGCTTTGAGAGTGTGCTATCATAACCAAATTGGCATACGTTCCCTCTGCCATTTCTTCTGTTAGTTCTATATTTATTTGTTGTTCTTGGTTATTTTTATTTGTTGGGTTATCCATAATTTTTGAGTTTATAGGTTAATTTTATCTGAACTTTGATTACAATAAATCAAAGTAAATCTAAATCATTTTTTTGATAAAAATACTACTAAATATATCTAAATCAAAAGGCGATAAAAAAGTTAGTCATAAATAAGAGAAGAAAAGAGTTTAGCAAAGCATCAATAAAAAATAAAAACAAAGTACATACTCACAAAAAAATCCAATTTTTAGACTGAAAATTTAATTATTTATAGAAACATTATAGTATATTGCAGTATTAAATTTTGAAAGCTACTTATTTATTTCTATTTTTACAGGGTAAAATACTATTTATTACTTCAAGAATTGGTTTAAAATTACTTTGTAATAAGGCAGTTTTAACACAATTTTATATGTCGCTATTCAAATTATCTTTTTTATATACCTACGTTTAGTTTTATCACTTAATTAAACCTTTTTTTACAAACTACCTCTGCTTATGTTAATGGAAGATTATAATAAAATTATCGAATCGCTTAGTATTCGATATGTCCGAGCCAAAAAAACGGTTGCTACAATTCCGATGCGTATCAAGCATTTTTATGATATTGATAATTCATTAATTTTCCTTCATAAAGGAATTATGCGTTTTGGAGCTAAAAATGAATTGGTAAAAGAGGGGGAAGTTCTTTTCTTACCAGCAGGTAATTATACAACCATTACGTTTGGAGAGGCTGAAAAATATGATATTATTTCTCCAGATGACCTGTTACAAAAAAATGCTGTTCATCTTCAAACCTACCACGACCAAGAGGGGGAAGCCATTTTTTCTCAAGTTGTTTTAGATGCTCGTGTTTTTGGTTCAGTAAGTTTTTTTACTTCACTTGACTTACCTCCCTTTAGGTTTAAGAAGGCAACAAAAATTAATGACTTGATTAAAGAGATTGTAGAAGAAGAAGAAGAAGAGCAAATAGGTAGCTCAAGAATGCTTGTCTTAAATACAGAAAAATTAGTCGTAGAGATGATTCGTTTTGTTTTGACAGAACGTTTGTTTGTTGAAAAATTAGCTACAAATAGCACCTACTTCAAAGACCCTCGTCTTATCCATTTATTTACATATATCAGAGAAAATTTAGATACAGACCTTTCAAACAAAATTTTGGCAAGTATTGCTAATGTATCAGAGGATTATGTTGGTCAATACTTCAAACTCTTGACAGGAATAAATCCTCAAGATTATATCGAATATCAACGTATGGATAAAGCTGTTGAGCTTCTTCGTACTTCTAAAAAGAGTGTTCGCAGTATTGGTGTTGAAGTGGGCTACAAAGATACAGCTTACTTTTGTCGTCGTTTCAAAATGATGTTTGGTATTCCTGCTGGTAAAATGCGTAAGCGTGATTCTCTATTGAATGTACAGCAACAAGAGCAGCAGCAAGAAGTTTCTTAAAAAAAAACCATAAGTTTTATCAGTCAAAACCAAGTAAAGTGTCACTAATTTTACTTGGTTTTTTGTTTTATAATCTTGAAGCTAGTTTTATTTCTTTAACAAAGTAGCATCATCAAACGCTCAATCTACTCTTAAGTAACTTCCCTTTTTATAAATCGTTCTACAAAATAGATAATAGAAATTTTTTTAGTCTAATTTTATGTTAATTTTGTTATGATTTTTTTTTATTGTTTATTTAAGATAGAACAATCATTAACCCTAAAAACCTTTGAATTATGTTTACATCAAGTTTTAATAATGTAGTGCTTTGTACTGCACTCTTTTTTAGTGTTCTTTTTATCTCTTCGTGTGATAAAGGACCTAGTGAAAATGAGAAAAAATTAGCTATGGAAGTAGAAGACCTACGACGTGCTAGAGAAAAAGACAGTTTGTATCAAGCTGATTTACAACAAGAAATGAATGTTATTTATGTGCGTTTGGATTCTATGCGCCAAGTAGAAGACAAAATTCGTCGTCTAACTTCAGATATGCGTGGTGGTGATATTGACCCATCAACAGGTGGAATGAGCATTGACCAAGGAATGGAACAAATTGAGCGTCAGATGCAAGCCAACAGAGCTAAAGTAGCAGAATTAGAACGCAAACTAAAAGAATCTGGACAGCAAAACTCTGCTCTTGCAAATACAGTAGCGATGTTGAAACGTTCTATTGAAGATAAAGATGCTGAAATTACACAAATGAGAGGACGAATTGCAGAATTAGAAACAGAAGTAACAGGTTGGAAATCTCGCTATTCTGGCAAAATTGATGAGCTTGATTCTACTAATGTAGTCTTGGAAGACACTCGTACGATGGCAAATACAGCATATTACGTAGTAGGTACAGAAAAAGAACTCAAGGATAAAGATATTATTATCAATGATAAAAAAGGTTTTGAGCCAGACGGACGTACCAAAAGTAAGTTTACAGCCATTGATATTCGTACTACAAGCTCTATCGTAATAGGAAGTACAAGTGATGTAAAAGCTAAAAAAGTAAAATTAGTACCTTCTCGTCCTTCAGGTTCTTTCAAAATTGAAGAAAGAGGTGGAAATGTATATCTAGAGATTACTAATTCTGAAAAATTTTGGGAAACTAAATATTTGGCTATTCTTTCTAAGACAAGTTTCTTCTAACGAAATTATGAATTGTGAATTATGAATTGTGAAAGAATAAAGTTCACAATTCATAATTCACAGTTCACAATTCAATACTTATGTTTTCCTACATTCCAGCCATCACTTTTTAGATACTGCTCTCCTGATTCTACTGCTGGACTTTCCATTTCTGTTCCCATAGAATCATTCCAACGATTGAGATAACCAAAAAGAGCAACTACACCCAACATCTCTACAATTTCGCCTTCCTTCCAATATTTTCTCAAGTTTTCAGCTACCTCATCAGTTACAGCATTCGGAATTTGCGAACTTGCCAAAGCAAAATCTAAGGCTGCTCTTTCAGCTTCTGAAAAGGCTTCATGCGTTCTATAACTCCAAATATTTTCTAGTTGTTTTTGTTCTGCACCATATCTTTCAGCTGCACGAATCGTATGCGCCTGACAATATCGGCAACCTGCTGCATGACTACTAATATAACCAATAAGCCGTTTTAAAGCACTCGTAACTCTGCCTTGATTTTCCATTACAGCTTTATTCATTTCTATAAAAGCATAGGCAATTCGTGGTCTTATGTGCATTGTCTTGACACTATTGGGGCAAAAACCTAATGTTTCTTCATAAAATTCGATGAGTTCTTGAAGTTGTGAATCACCTTCTGAAGACTTTGGATGAACTAAGGGTTGTTTCATTTTAAAATTGTTTTGAGAATTATATTTTGATAAATTGAGTTCCAATATAACCAAAAACACTTTTAAAAAACCATAGTTTTAGTCTATTTTTAACACAAATAAAGATGCAGAAATATATTTCTATTTTGAGAGGAATAAATGTAGGAGGGAAGCGAAAAATTCTGATGAAAGATTTGAAAGTGTTATATCAAAATTTGGGGTTTGAGCATGTTGAAACCTATATTCAGAGTGGAAATGTAATCTTTAATTCAAGTTTGGACAAAAATAAAATTTCTACACAAATCGAAAAAGCTATTTTTGAGAAATATAATTTTGAAGTTCCCGTAATTATCCGAACGAAAGAAGAATTAATCAATATTCGGTCTTCAAATCCATTTATTGAATCAGAAAGTAAAAAACAAGAAATCATTAACAGCCTTCATCTGACTTTTTTGGAGGAAATCCCAACTATTCAAAATATAGAAAAAGCAAAGGAAATTGAATCAAAAACAGATGATAAATTTGAGATTGTGGGAAATACTATCTTTGTTTTTTGTGAAGGGAAATATCATACTTCAAAACTGACAAATAACTTCTTTGAGAAAAAATTAAAAACAAAAGCTACGACAAGAAACTGGAAAACAATAGAGAAATTAACTGAATTAATGATTAGTGATAAATTGTAAGTGGACTCAAATACAAAATCAATCCTAGCAAATGTAAAAGCTCAAAATTGTACTACGCCAGATGCTACGCTAGAAGAAATGCAGCAACTGCCGTGGTTTGCCAACCCAGATTATTTACCCTCTTTTATGGATAGCTTACGCAGAGTGAGTAATATCCGTACTTCTAGGATAGAAAATGATATTATTTGGCGTATTCCTATCCGTTTTTGGATTCTGACACAAGGCATCTAGCCTTATTTTTTTGTCTATATTATAATAAATTCAATAAATTTTATCATAAAATTATTTTCATATAGAATAAAACTCTACATTTGCATCTTATTTTATTTACATATCTTAATAAACAATTATTCATCAAATGAAAAAAATACAATTATTAGCTTTCTGGATGGCTATTCTATTTATATCTAGTTGTAGTATAAACTGCGATGAAGAAATAGGAACATATGGAAACGAAGAAAAACGGCAAAACTTCAAAGTTATATATGAAAAAGAACCTGATAACTGGCAACCTATTATTGGGTTATTTGGCAGATATCCAGCAGATAGCATTCAACTCTACGATGAAAATTACGAGCCTGTAGAAAGCTTTGGTAAAAGTGTAACTGGAGATTGTAATTTTGTATATGTAGATATAGACACACCCAAAGAAGAAGATATAATCAGAACTTACTATTTATATCTCTCTTACCTAGATACAGATACCATACGTCACGAATATAGAGTAAATAAGAACACTTGTAAGTATTTACTTGATTATGGACGTTTTTTTTATAACAATCAATTAATTACATCAACAACTAAAGATACTGGAATTTCTTATGCATCAATTAATAAAAACTAAAATCATCATTATATTTTTAATGATTTTGTCCTATTCTTTTGCAAATGCTCAAGAATGCGACACACCAGACATACTTCCCCAAGAAGCAATGAATTATCCATGGTTTGGGAATCCAGAATATCTACCTTCTTTTATGGATAGCCCCCTGCCCTTTCTCGGCTTCTAAATAGCCGTTGCTTGGTTCTGCCAAGTAACCTATATGTATTCGGCTTCCAGCCGTGAATTTGTATTTTAATTCATAACTTAAACCAAAGGCTACTAAGCCTTATTTTTTTGTCTACATTCAAATTTTATATTCATAGAATAAAAACATACATCTAAACTTATCAAAATTACCATTTGGAAATTATGTCTTGAAAGTGGTAATAAAAGAAGAGGTGTTTTTTACGCATCTTATTAAAGAATAAATTCAGAGTGATAATTTTAGAACAACAAAAAAGCACAGAATATAAGTTCTGTGCTTTTTTTATTGGCTTTATACTAAATTGAAAGTGATTTGGATACAAGGTTTTTCAAAAATACAGAAAAACAGTAACTTACCTCAAATTTAGAAACTCATTTAGCTTAAACAAGCTAAAATCAACTAACCTTTATTGAAAATGAATTCAGTTCAATTAAAATCAAAAATTACCTATTACGGACTTTTGGCAGCCTTTTGTACAGGCGTGGTATTCTTACCTGCTTGTGGCGATAAAAAACCAACAGATAATACAAACACAGAAGTAAAAGCAGATTCTGTTGTAACAACTACCGAAAAAGAAGAAATTCCTCCTTATGACGGCGAACGTTTTGCTGATATAAAAATCTTGCGCTACGAAGTAAAAGGCTTTGATGAGTTACCTCTTTCTCAAAAGAAACTTCTCTACTATTTGTCAGAAGCTGGGCGTAGTGGACGTGATATTACGTATGACCAAAACTATAAACACAATCTTTTGGTCAGAAAAACACTAGAAAATATCTACAAAACCTACAACGGAGATAAATCTGGCGAAGAGTGGCAACAATTCGAAACCTATTTGAAAAGAGTTTGGTTTTCGAATGGCATTCATCATCATTATTCAGAAAAGAAAATAATGCCTGAATTTTCGTATGATTATTTCGAAAACTTACTCGTTAATTCTGATAAGAATGGTTTTCCTATGATTGAAGATACAAATGAAGGAGAAGATATAAAAGCATTTTTAGCAAAACTAAATCCTGTTATTTTTGATGCTGATGTTGATGGGAAGAAAGTAAACAAAACGAAAGGACAAGATTTAGTCAAAACTTCGGCAGCTAATTTCTATGAAAACCTTTCTCAAAAAGAAGTAGAAAGTTTTTATAAAAGTTTTGCTAACCCGAATGATGAAACGCCTATTTCGTACGGTCTGAACTCTCAACTGATAAAAGGAACTGCTCCTGACAATATTCTTGTGGGACTTCAAAAAGACGGTGTTTATGAATACAAATATGGCATCGGAAATGCTGAAAAACGAGGGCAATACGCAGCAGCATTAGAAAAAATGGTCTATTGGCTAGAAAAAGCAGCTACCGTAGCCGAATCAGCTAATCAAAAGAAAGTAATTGATTTGCTTGTTCAGTATTACAAAACAGGCGATTTAAAGACGTTTGATGAAATGTCGATAGCTTGGGTAGGAACGACTGATACAAATGTTGATTTTATCAATGGGTTTATTGAAGTCTATGGCGACCCACTTGGCTACCGTGCAAACTACGAATCTGTAATTTTTATGGATGATAAAGAGGCTTCAAAACGTATGGCTGTTTTGTCAGAAAATGCACAGTATTTTGAAGATAATTCTTCCATTATGGACGAACATAAAAAGAAAGAAGTAAAAGGAGTTACATATAGAATCATTACAGTTGTCAATGAAGCTGGTGATGCTGCCCCTTCTACGCCTATCGGAATCAACTTACCAAATGCAAACTGGATTAGGAAGCAGTATGGTTCGAAGTCTGTTTCTTTGGGAAATATCGAAGATGCCTATAATCACGCTTCAGGAGGAAAAACAACTGCCGAATTTTATCCAACCGAAGAGTTACAAAACCGTCAGAAAGAATATGGAGATGTAGGTGGAAAAATGCACACAGCACTTCACGAAGTAATCGGACACGCTTCTGGGCAAATCAATAAAGGAGTAGGAACACCAAAAGAAACACTCAAAAATTACTCTTCGACCTTAGAAGAAGCTCGTGCTGATTTGGTGGCTTTGTATTACCTTTTAGATCCAAAATTAGTAGATTTAGGTCTTTTGCCTTCCGTAGAAGCTGGAAAAGCAGAATATGATTCTTATATTATGAATGGAATGATGTTACAACTTCGCCGTCTGGATGAAGGTGCAGATATTGAAGAAGACCACATGCGTAACCGTCAATTAGTTGCAAAATGGGCGTATGAAAAAGGACAAGCCGAAAACGTAATTGAGAAAAAAATAATCGATGGAAAAACCTATTTCTTAGTTAATGATTATGACAAATTACGTGTTATTTTTGGTGAGCTTTTGAGAGAAATTCAGCGTTTGAAGTCAGAAGGAGATTATGCAGCAGCCGAAAAATTAGTGGAAGGCTATGGCGTAAAAGTAGATGCAGAAATGCTCAAGGAAGTAAAAGAACGCTATGCTCAATTTGACCTTGCTCCGTATTCTGGGTTTTTGCAGCCTGTTCTTGAACCAGTAATGGAGGGCGATGAAATCAAAGATGTAAAAATTCGTTATGCGACTTCTTTTGTAGAGCAGATGATGAATTTTAGTGAGAATTATAGCTTTTTGAAGCCTTAAAAATGATTTTAACACTTTAGCGTGAGATTTTATATTCCAATAAAAATCAAAAATGCCTATTTAATTTAGTTTGAATAGGCATTTTTTTTAATAAAGATTTAACAAATGAAACCTATTTTATTAGATACCGACACACTCTCCTTTTTTTTGAGAAATGAAAAAATGAGCGAGAGAAAGGTAACCCAAAAAGTAAACGATTATCTCAAAGAGCATCAAAAAATCAATATCAGCATCATTACCTATTATGAGCTTTTGAATGGTCTTTATTATGGAGACACAGAGGAAAGAACACAAGAAATTGAGCTATTTCTGAATCATCATACTATTTTGCCTCTTAGTAAAGAAATTGCTAGAAAAGCAGCAGGAATTTATACAAAACTAAAAAAGGAAGGAAACAGTATTGCCCACAACGATATTCTGATTGCTGCAACAGCAATTGTAGAAAATCTTGTTCTTGTTACAAATAATGAAAAACACTTTTATAGAATAGAAGAGCTGAAAACAGAAAATTGGACAAAGTAGAAACTGGAAAATAGGTGATAGGAACTGGGAATGAGAAATTATATTTTCCGTAATCCGTAATTCTTGCTACGCTTTCTTTACAAATTCAGATTTTAGAGCCATACTTCCAAAACCATTAATTTTGCAGTCGATATTATGGTCGCCATCTGTGATTCTGATGTTTTTGACTTTCGTACCTGCTTTTATCGGTTTGGGTGCGCCTTTTACAGGCAAATCTTTTACAATCACAACATCATCACCATCTTGCAACGGATTTCCATTTGCATCTTTTACTGTTTCTTCTTGGCTCTCTTCTTTTTTTATTTCATTCGGATTCCATTCAAAAGCACATTCGGGGCAATTATAAACTTCTTCACTTACGGCATATCCATACGGACAAGCACAACTAGGGCATTTTTGCATTGTTTGAGTTTTTTAGAATTTCAATAGACTTTATTTAGCTCAAATTTACGAGATTTTTTATTCTTATATCTTATCCTTCAAAGTATCTACATATTTATTTGGTTATACTGATTTCTATATTTAATAAGACCGAACACACCATACAAAGCAAGACCAAACCCTATCAAATAGCCTACCCACTTATATTTTATATCTTTTTTTGACTCTTTGTTCAAATTATCTAAAGCAAGATACTTCTTATTATTCGCTTGGATTCTGTAAACATTAATAACCTTGTAGTTTATATATTTGTCCCAAAACTCTAATGACTTTGTTTTAGTAAATTTTTTAAGGTATTCATCGTTTAGTATTCCCAAAGTTATGACATCCCCTTTCTTTAAACCTGTCTCCACTTTTGAGGAAGTGGCTGCGATAGATGCAACAGAAAAACTGAATTTAGGATACTCTTGTAGTAATATTTTAATGGATTCATTACCATTAGCATCAGAGTCTATTTCAATATCTTCAACTAATGTTCCCTTTATGTTTGTAATCTGTTCATTCAAAATAGGCTCACCTGTCCAGTTTGTCATTACTACATAACATAGTCCTAAACCTATTATCATCATTAAAGCACCTCCAATGAGATGTACATATGCAGTAAATTTCTTTTGTGGATTATCCACTACTCTTTTTTGAGCTTCGCTATCATCTTTCGCATTTTGAGTGAGAATATGCTTGAATTGCTCATAGTTAGACATTTGAGTAGTGAGAAAGCATTTTTTTGTTTTTGTATAAATTGTGAGTACAAAAACTCTATCTTTATCATCTTCCTGATTCTGTTCTAATTCTGCATAACGAACAATATCCTCTAACAGAATTATCTTCTTTGAATAACCAAAAATAGATTTGACCACTAATTTTTCATTGTCCAGTTCTAACTCTTCTAATGATAAAATAGGAACTACAATACAAAGGACACCCATTATTGCAAAAAAGCCTCCCAAAACTATGCTTGGTATATCTGCATATTCTGATGCTAAAGAAAATGAAAATATATAGTAGCCAATGGAAAGAAAACCAATACCTCCTAGTATCAAAAAGCCAAATACCAATAAAATTTCTGTCCAACTATTCTCTTCTTTAGATTTTATTATCTGATTTGTATTCATAAATATTAGGAAATTATAATAAAAAAAACATCAAACTTTTATGAAGAATGAAATATCATTATTTTTTAGAATTTCAAAGACTGTTGTTTAGCTCAAATTTATATCATTTTAAGTATAAAGATAACAAATCACTCAACAATTTGCTTTATCAAATTTTTAATATCACTAAAATTTATTTCCTTTGAATTGATTAATTCATTACTAATATTTCTATTCCCAAAAACTATGCTTCTAAACCATCTTTTACATCATTATAAGGTAATTCTAGGGTCTGGGTCGCCACGTCGCAAAGAGCTTCTATCTTCTATGGATATAGAGTTCGAACAGCGTATCAGAGACGTAAACGAAGATATTTTATCCGATTGGAAAACAAAAGAAGTTGCTCAAAAACTAGCTGAACGAAAAGCCTTAGCACAACAGAACGAACTAAAAGAAAAAGAGGTGGATTTTCTGAATGAAGTTTTGATTACCTCAGATACAATTGTAGTCATTGGAGACAAAATTTTGAACAAGCCTCAAAATCGTTTTGAAGCTAAAGAGATGCTAAACCTTCTTTCTGGAAAAAAGCATTTAGTGATTACAGGAGTTTGTATTTGTACGAAATCCAAATTACATAGCTTCTCTGATGAAACAGAAGTGTTCTTTAAAGAACTGACTCAAAATGAGATTGATTATTATATCCAAAAATATAAACCTTTTGATAAGGCAGGTTCGTATGGAGCGCAAGAATGGCTCGGAATGATAGCAGTAGAAAAAATAAATGGAAGTTATTTCAATGTAATGGGATTGCCTGTGCAGAAGTTATACAAAGAGTGGGTGGAGTTTCTAACTTAGAGAGACAAACATTTTTATTTTCTCTGAACCATTATTTTATTATAAAGATTGATAGTTAAGACACTTTATTATTTTACATTTGCAACTAAATTTTAACGTAAAAAAAATATTTTAGATAGTAAAAAACAAATAAACTTTTTTTATGGTAAATAAAAAAATCTTATAATCGGTATTTTATCTACATCAAAATAAATAAATAAGATTTGCAAAAATTAATAAAATAAGCGAATTTGCAGAAGAAAGAAGTGTCTTAAATTCGACACTCTTAAAAAAATCCTATTCCCGTTACTTATTAATAATTAAAATATGCCTTTCCAAAACCTACTAAAAAGTGTGGTAGGAATGTGTGTGTGTCTTTTTCTAGTATTTTTTTTACCATCTTCATATGCCTTTTCCCAACATCATATAAGTATTGGTTCGAATCCACCAGAAAACACCTTCCAAAACGCACTTGACCTTTTTGAACAGCAACATTATGAAGCTGCTCAAAAAATATTTTCTTCTTACATAACCTCTGAAACCCCTTCTTTTTCACTTCAAAATAAGCTTACTAAAAGAGTTGAAGCTATTTATTATCTTCGATTGTGCGAACTCTACCTCAAAAAAACGTATGCAGAAGCAAATAGTATTGAATTTATTAATCAATATGAGCAGACACTTTATGCTGATAATCTCAAACTCGCTTTAGCAAATTCTTTTTATGAAGAAGCAAACTATCGCCGAGCAGCTTATTATTTTGCGCCTTTAGAAAAATCTCGCCCCACTACAAAGGAAGAACTAGAAATTAATTTTCGCTTGGCATATTCTTATTTCAAAATAAAGAGAAAAAGAGAAGCATTACAGACATTTTCATCTCTACAATCTAAGAATAATGAATATTACGCACAAGCTAGTTATTATATAGGCTTTATCAATTATGAATTAGGAAGCTTTCAAGAAGCCATAAAATATCTCAATCAAGCAAAGTCAGATACAAAATATACTGAAAGTGCAAACAAGCTTATAGCTAAATCGTATTACAGCTTAGAAGACTGTCAGAGTTTGAGTGATTTTGTTTCCTCTATCGCAAACGAAAAACATGATATAGAACTTTTTTATTACGCTGCTCAATGTGCCTATCTTAATGAAGAGTTTGACTTGGCGTATGAATGGTTTGGACGTTATAAGCGAAATAGCAAACAGCTTTCAGATTCCGTTGCTTATCAATACCTTAATACGCTTTATGTAACAGAAAGATACGACGAGTTTTTGGACTACCAAACATCATTTCTTGCTGGTGGTACTTTTTATTCGCCTATTTTGCTTATGAAAGCAAGTATTTACGAAAAACAAAGTAATTATAAAAAAGCAGCTTCTACCTACGACGAATTAGCAGCCTACAACCCTTCTGATGCTGAAAAAGTATATTTTTCTAAACTAAAAAATCTGTATTTATCCGAAGAGTATGATTTTTTGATTACAGAAAGTAAAGCATTTGAAAGTAAATTTCCTCAGAGTATTTATTTATCAGAAATAACTTTATTTACAGCAAATGCACTAGCCGTACGTCAAGGTTCTAAAATAGCTATGTCATATTTGAAAGCTAGAAATGCTACTACGAATCAAGAAAAAATCAAAGAAACGTATGTTCATTTGGCTCTACAATCTATCAAAGAGCTTTTCAATCAGTCTTCTTATGATGAGATGAGCGAAATGATTAGCCAGTTCAAAAATGAAATACAACTCAATGATTCTCTTCAAAATTTTGTCAATTTTTATACAGCCGAAGCTCTTTTACAGACTCAAAAAGTAGGTAAAGCAGAATCTTATTATAAAAAAATACCAGCTTCTAGTCGTTTTTATGCTGATGCTAAATACGGAATGGGAGTTATTAACTTTAATAAAGCGAGTTATAGTAGTGCAGCCAAACAACAATCACTTATTCTGTTGGAAGAATATTTATCTACTCCAACAGGAATTGTAAGAGAAAAAGCTGTTGATGCACTTACTCGTGTAGCAACTATTTATGCTGCAAATAAGCATTATGAAGAGGCAGAAGTTAATTTTATGAAAGCCTTAAATTTGGGAGATTCTGAAACTGAATATATCAATTTTGCTTTAGGACAAGTTTATTTTGTTCAGACTAACTATTCAAAAGCTATATATCAGTTTGATAAGGTTATGCGAATGCCTAACTCTCTCTACACCCAATATTCGCAACTAATGAAAATAGCAATTTATGAAAATCAAGCCAATCGCAAACAAGTAATAGCTCTTTCAAATGACTTTATCAAACGTTATCCACAAAGTGAAAAGTTGAGTGAGGCTTTACTCAGTCGTGGAAATGCAAAGGCTGAACTTAAACAATACAAGAGTGCAATTAATGATTATACAGCATTGATTATGAATTACCCTACTTCTAAAGATGCAGTTTCTGCTTTGAATGCTTTAGGAAATTTCCCAGACCTTTATAACATAGAAGTCGAAAATTTAGAAGAGCTTAGAGGTATTTATGCAAGTCATAATTCAAACTATAACCCCAATAATAAAAATAATATTGCTACTACTACAAACTCAAATCCTGCTGCTATGGCAGTTATTCAGAAAGAATTTGATGTAGGATTCAATCTTTATAAAAGTAACGATATTTCGGCTGCAATAATTAAGTTTAGAGATATTGTCAGTAAGAATGAAATTGCAGGAACTATCTATTATGACCAAATTCATTATTATTTAGGCAAAAGTTATGAGAAATACGGTGATAATTTTCAAGCAATAAAAAACTTGCAACGAGTAGGAGGAAAACTCCAAACCAGTGCGCTTTCAGATATAGGAGATATTGAGTTTAATAGAGAAAACTACAATAGTGCTATCACAAGCTATGAGGGTTTGGCAAAGATAGCTCCTAATGATGCAATACGTGTAATGGCGTGGGAAAAACTTACCAAAACATACTACATGCAAGAAGATTATGAAACAGCAAATGACTACTTAGCTATCATTCGTAATAAAAAAGCAAATGCAAATAATGATTTTGTTCGTTTGTATGAAAGTAAGATTTTAGCAGGGCTACAACAAATAGACGAAGCAATTGAGGGCTTTTCAAAATTAGGAAATGACAGACAAGCAAATCCGAAATATGCCTCTGAAGCACTCTATGAATTAGCAGAACTTATGCACTCTATTGGAGATAATCAGAGCGCAAAATCTATCTTACAAGATTTGAGAAATCAATTTGCAGAACAGAAAGAAACACAACAGAAAGCAAATAAATTAGCTTTAAAAATTGACTAAGTAGTTCAAACCCTAAGGGTCTTGAAGACCCTTAGGGTTTCGAAAAATTGTAACAGAACTTTTACTAGTGTGTTATCGCAACGACATCAACAAAGACAAATAAATTCACTTGAAATTCTATCCCAACCTAACAAAATAGCTTACTTCCATTATGAAAAAAATAGCTACAAAAATACTTACTATTTATTTTTTTATTCATTTACTGACATTCTTTTCATCAGACTTTGGACAAAATGTTTTTGCTCAAGGACAAGCAGAGCTAGAACAAGATAATTTGAATTATGATAAAATAAATGAATTTGAACTGATAGCCAAACCTCCTATCAAAACAAACGCTGAAATTACTCCTCTTCCAACACTACAAGTTTCGAAAGATGCAGAGATTGATTTTAGTAAAACAGTTGCTTTCAATAGGCTGACTTTTAGAGAAATTCCGAACGAACTTGCTCCAACAATTCCGAAAGAAACCTTTGGAAATTATGTAAAAGCTGGTTTTGGAAATTATATAACACCTTATTTTGAGGGTTTTTATAGTCGTGATATAAATGAAAGAAATAAATTAGGTGTTTTTGCTCATCATCTTTCATCAATGAATGGCGTTGTTGATGGTCAGAATTCAGGATACGGGAATACGAATGTATTGCTTTTTTCAGAGCATAAGAAAGAGAATTTTGTTTTGGCTTCTTCTATCAATTATAATTTAGAGAGAGTTCATTATTATGGTTATAATCAAGATGTAGAAACTCCAGCTAAAGAAGATATTAGACAAACTTATCATAGGTTAGAAACTAAAATTGATTTGTCTTCCTTGCCCAAAAAAGATGAATTTGGAGATGCTAGTGCTGATAAATTAGCATATAAAGTTTCAGTAGGCTTTAATTATTTTGCTGCTAGAAATGATGTAAGTGAATGGCAAATACCTCTTATTGGTAGAATTTCTTATTCTCTTTCTACAAAATCAAAACTAAATTTTGAGTCAGAATTTCATCAGACACAACAAAACAGTATTTTTATTGATACAGATAATCAAAATGTAGAAGTAACCAATGATAGAATGTTGGCTAGTTTTTCTCCTTCCTACAATTTCTCTACTGAAAAACTGACACTAAATATAGGAGCTGGAATAGCATATAGTTCGGATTCTTTATTAGAAAACTCAACAGGAAACAGTCTTTTTTTCTATCCAAATATTGATTTCTCTTATCAACTCGCTAAGGACAAATTTTGGGTTTTAGGAGAAATAAGTGGAGGCGTGAAACCTCAATTTTTGAGAATGCTGACTGTTCAGAATCCTTTTCTAGCTTCTCTCCAACCACTTAGTCATACTTTTTCGCAAGTGGACGCAAACTTAGCTCTTCAAGCAAAAATTAATAAAAACCTAAAAGCAAATGCAGAAATAGGATTTGCTATGTATGATAATATGCCATTTTTTGCGTCTTCTGTATCAGATTCTTCACAATTTAGTTTATTGTACGATAAAGTGAATGTTATGCGTTTGGGAATTTCGTCTTCTTATCAAAAAAATAATTTGAATGCTCGTCTGTCAGCTAATTATTTTGATTATTCCCTCACAGACTTGGAAGTTGCTCATCATCGCCCTACTTTTCAAACAAGTTTGAGCGTGGGTTATACATTTATAGAAAAACTCAAAACAGAACTTACGTTACAACAGCTTTTTGGAATCAAAACTCAAAACCCTGTTTCTGAAACAGTGTATGACTTGAAACCAATCAATGATTTGAGTGTTGCAGTTTCTTATAAGTTTAATGACCGAATTTCTGCCTTTGCAAATGGATATAATCTAATTGGACAGAATTACCAACGCTTTGTTTATTATCCAAATAATGGAATTACAGTTATCGTAGGGGGAAAATATATCTTTTAGAAATAAATTGAACGGTTTGTCCTAAACAGGGCATGTTCATAAAAACTTTGTCAGTAGTTTTTGGTAATCCAAAATAACTCTGACAATAGTTTAGGTACAGACGAGCTTATTTTTCCAACTACTGACAGCCTTCTGAAAGGACTGTCAAAGTTAAAAAAATACTATAACTTATTTGATTAAACATATTCACAAGCTCAATTATTTTTTATGAACATGCCCTGTTGCCCTAAACTAACCGTTCAATTTATTATATTCGTAATTGTTACTTGACTTAGTCTTTCTTAATTTTAGAATTGGCACGAACACGAAAGAAAACATAAACAGGAACTAACAAAAGAATTGTATAAACCTGCCACCCTAAATCTTTTCCTCCACTGCCTAAATTAGCAAAAATATAAGCTGCACCACCTAATAAAGCAACTAAAACGACCACAGACATATTGCCAAAAAGTGTTTTGCGTTTTTCTTTTGCTCTTCCAAACGAACCTCTCAAAATAGAATTCTCTTGATTGTAATCGCTTAATTCTTTTACTTCTTGCTCTGCCTCTTCTTTCTCTAACTTCTTCAATCTTTCTTCTGCCTCTGTCCAGCGTTTGCGTTTCTCAAAATCTTCTTTATCTGGATTGTAAAAGCGAGGTTGAAATTCAAATTTCTTGTGTTTGGGAAGACGTGCTGATTTTTTGAACATAAGATTATCGTTTTTTTAATGAATCACTCTACTATAAAAATACTTTAAAGACCAAAAAGTAACGGAATACTGTAAAATTAGTAGATTTTTGATAAAACTAAAAAAAGATGACTCACCTATAATTTATCATTCATCAAGTGTTATCACAGTTATTTTTGTATTTTGAGTGGTTAGAGTTTACTAAAAACTAATTTACGAAAGTCATAAAAAAAACGCTTTATCCTATTCAGAATAAAGCGTTTTTGAATTTGTTTTTATTAATCCCATTTCAAATGACTTCTCACTTCGTCATCTTCTGGGTTCGTTTTTTTGATAGAACTTTCCTCATCATATTCTCTATCAAACTGTGTAAAGTCATAATTTGGCATCAGTTCAGTTTTTACATGATCGACTACCTCTGTAAGTCCTGCTATAATTTTGTTGAAATCTTCTTTATACAAAAAGACTTTGTGCTTTTCAAAAAAATGACTTCCATTATTACGAAATACTTTCTTACTCTCTGTTAGCGTAATATAATAATCTTCTTCCCAACGTGTAGGCTTCACATCTATAAAATAGGTACGTTTTCCTGCACGTACTTTTTTTGAAAAAACAGTTTCGTTGTGATAATTAGGTTTAGAATAATCGTTGTTTTTTTCTTGCTCATCGTCAAAATACTCACTCATCTTTAGTTATTTTTTTAAATGGTTATAAAACTAGTATTTAGTTAAATACTGATTAAATTTTTGAAATAGAAATATATGTTAAGACTCCAAATATATTAAAAACTATTTCTTTTTGAAAAATAAAGACTTGAAAAACTAGATATTTGAGAATAGGTCTTATTAAAACTATATACTAAACCTTATCACGGTTTGTATTAAGGTAGTTCAGACATCTTGTCTGAACATAAAAAGTAGTATTTTGTCCTATCCAGCAGTCTGAAAGACTGTTATACAAAAATAACCGTGATAACCTTTGCTACTATGCACTTTTTTTGAGATTAAACTTTTTTGATAAACAATAGCTAATCTACAATATGGATGTTTTGATGCTTACAAGATGACTGAATTATTTTTTAAAATAAAAAGCTTCTACGATTAATTTGAATAACTTAAACTCTCAAAAATGCAAACTCTGACACAAATAGACTGGGACAATTATAGACTAAAAGGCGATAAAATAGCTGATGAAATAGTAGCGAAAACACAAGAGCTAAATGAATGGAAACACCTACGAAAAGTAATTACGATTCAATGGGGAGACAACCAAGACCTACCTGATGATTTGCCTGATTTTATACAGAGTTATTTTACAGAAAATGCTATTCTTCCTCCAAATGCTAATCAAGAAAAAATAGCGAAGGGACAAGAGTTTTTTCAAAAAAATGCAGAAGATTGTTTGAGCCTTTTAGGTACAATGTCATTGCCGTATTGTTATGCTGCTGCTGATGGAGCGCAAGTATTGTATTTTTCAGAAAGAATGCGAAATGATGCACAAAAAAGACTTTTAGAGACGGCTCGTTTTGTTTTTGAAGTCAATCAAACAGATAGTTTGAAGCCAAACGGACTTGCTTTTATTACTATTTTGAAAGTTAGGTTATTACATGCCACCATTCGTTTTCATGTCAAAAATCATAAAGATTGGAATATGAAATGGGGTTTACCTATCAATCAAGAAGATTTAATGGGAACAAATATTGCTTTTTCATCTATTGTTTTGCGTGGACTTAGAAAGTTAGGTAATAAATATACAAACCAAGATGCAGAAGATTATTTACACCTTTGGTATGTGGTGGGGCAGCTTTTAGGCATTGATAAAAAAATACTTCCTCAAACGATGAAAGAAGCCGTTTTTCTTTCTCAGAATACAGAAATACGCCACTTTAAATCTTCTCATGAAGGAAAAGTATTGACCCAAACTCTACTTTCCCATTTTGATGATATTCTGCCTCCTATTGTTCCTAGAAGTTATATCAACAGTTATATGCGTTTTCTTTTAGGAGATAGAGTTTGTGATTTGTTAGGCGTTCCTGCTGCAAACTGGACAAAATATATGGTACAAGCAATGCCAATTATTGCAACTATGAAAGCTAGTTTTGGAAAAGCTCCTCATGCTGTTCGTTCGTATTGGGAAGCACGTAATATGATTGCACAACAAAAGTAAAAAAACTCTATCCCTCTTCAGCTTTTTTACTTTCTTCGGCAAGTTGCTTCAAAAGTGGCGCACGTTCTACTCTTTCTTCTAATGAAATAAATGTTTCTGTTCTGACAATACCAGCAACCTTTTGGATTTTGTCGTGCAAAACTTCTCTCAAATGCTTGGTATCTTTACAAATAATTTTTGCAAAAATACTATAAGCACCTGTTGTATAATGCAGACTCAAAATTTCTGGAATTTTAGATAACTGCTCAACAGCTTCATCATACATAGAACTTCTTTCCAAATAAATACCCAAAAAAGCTGTAACATCATATCCTAATTTGGCATAATCAATCGTAAGGGCAGCTCCTTTTACAATACCCAAATCTTGCATTTTTTTCATTCTGACGTGTACTGTTCCACCAGAAACAAATACTCTATCAGCAACTTCTGTATAAGGCAATTTGGCATCATCTGTAAGCTCAGACAAGATGCGAAGGTCGCAACTATCGATTTGAGAATTTTTACTCATTTTTTTATTATGTTGTTGTAATTTTCCTAAAAAATACAAGAAATATTGCGAATTGCCTAAATATCTGCAAAATATTTTGCAAAAGTTTTAGAATACAAAAAAAAATAGTATGTTTGCATAACGAATTAAGAATTTTAGTTCATCTAAAAACTTAATTTAGACCCTATATAGTAGGGCGTGTGTTTTATGTGTTGTTTATTGGTTAAGGTCAAAAAGGCATTGCTACTGGCAGTGCCTTTTTTGTTGTGCCTTATTTTGGATACAGCTTCAAAGGTACGAATTAAGTCTTATTACGATTTTAAATTTGATAAATAAAGAATTTGAGTTTTGAGAGTATTTTTCTATTTTTATAAAAAACCAAAATAGAGAATATATAATCATCACCAAATTATGCCAGATTTACCAGAAGACTCTCCTCGTAACCCTGATGGAGAAACACCTGACTTAAACGCTAAAGCAAAAGATTTAAACTGTAAAGATTGTGGAGCAACTCTTACTTATGCTCCCGGAACTACTGTTTTGAAATGTCAATACTGTGGTGCAGAAAATGAAATTGCTCCAGAAGAAGAAGTTGCTATTATAGAAAACGATTTTTATCAAGCACTTCAAGATACTGCCAATAAAGAAGAGCTACAAACATTACAAACTGTTCAGTGCGACGGTTGTGGGGCAAGAACAACGCTCAAACCAAATATAGTTTCTGATGAATGTGCTTTTTGTGGAACTCCTCTAGTAACCTCATCTCCTGAAACAGTAGAAGTATTTCAGCCCAAATCATTATTACCTTTTAATATTGAGCAAAAAGCAGCAGGAACACTTTTTCAAGAGTGGGTTTCTAGTCTTTGGTTTGCTCCAAATGATTTGAAAAAAAGAGCCGAACTTACCGAAAAGTTAAAAGGAATGTATATTCCTTATTGGACATTTGATAGCGATACAGATTCTCGTTATCACGGAATGCGAGGCGATTATTATTATACAACTGAAAATTATACAGACAGTGATGGCAACTCTCAAACTAGGCAAGTGCGTCATACTCGTTGGACGAATGTATCTGGACGAATAGACCATTTCTTTGATGATACATTAGTTTTGGCTAGTAATTCTTTGCCAGAGAAATATGTAGATAAACTTGAACCTTGGGATTTGGAAAAGTTAGCTGGGTATGACGAACGCTATTTGTCTGGTTTTCAAACAGAAACATATCAAGTAGATTTGAAAAGTGGATTTGAAGTTGCGAAAGGTAAAATGGAAACACAAATTCGAACGATGGTTTCGAATGATATTGGAGGAGACGAGCAGCGTGTTGAAAGTATTCAAACCAACCATAATGATATTACTTTTAAGCACATTTTACTCCCTCTTTGGATTAGTGCCTATCGATATAATGACAAAGTATATCGTTTTTTAGTCAATGCTCGTACGGGAGAAGTACAGGGAGAGCGTCCATATAGTGCCATCAAGATAGCATTAACTGTAATTGCTGTGTTGGCTATTCTTGCACTCGTTTTCTTTTTTGCAAGTGGAAAGAAAAGAGCCGATTTATTTGATGGAACTGACTTTGGAAATCTAGCTTACACAGATTCGTACTCTCATTTATTTCAAAATACGTTTCAAAATATTTATTTGAAGGTAGATTTAATAAATCAGTTTATAATGAATGTTGATTTTCTAAACTGGATATAAGAGTAAAATCTGTAAAGCTCATTTATTGGCTTTACAGATTTTTTTAGCTCACTTTATTTTATCTCAATCTCAAAAAAACTTCCCCACTTTTGCTATCCTGCACTTGAAACTGAATTTTAGATTGAATTTCTGAAGGAATAGACACATTTTTTCCAATAACTACAAAATCTAGTTTTTTTTCTTTTACAAAAAGCCATTTCAATGAATCATCACAAATCATTTTTTCATTCAGAATTTGATTTTGTAACTTCTTGTTGAGCCAAACAGCAAAAATATCAGTTTCAGAAAATGAAGAAGTAGCTCTGTTTTGATAGTCTATACAAACCATATCTAAGTTGTAAAAACCTTCTAAACTTGTTTTAAACGCTAGATAACGTCCTTCTATTTCGAAATTTTCGTTTTGATTGAATAACAATTTATCATCATAATAATCAGAAGTGTGTAAAATAGCTCCCCGTTTTAACTCCTTTTTTTGTATTAATTTATTCTCAATGCTATTCAAATAAGTTTGTGAATAAACTTGATTTGGCTGCGTTTCCTTCCAAAACCAGTGCAGCGTAAAACCAAATCCGTACAAGAGCAAAAATGAAAACAAAATTTTTACTTTGCTATTCAGATAATTTTGTTTTGTTATGAAAAAATAAATTATACTCACTTGTATAAATGGCAAGATAAAATTTCTTAAAAACTGGAATCGCTCTTGATGAAATGGAAGCAGAATATAAAAAAGCACTCCTCCCAAAACTCCTCCTATAAAAAATAATATCGCAGATTTCTTCTGAAATGTCCTAAAAAAAAAAATTATTTCTGAATAAAATAGAATAAGAAAGAGAATATAAATCACAAAAAAACCGAATAAATAGAGGGTTAGTTCTTTCAAAATCCCTAACAAACTGATATTACTTTCTGATAATACTAAAATTGAAATATCTATATTAACTACGCTTTGAAAAGACTTAGTAAAGTAATAAAATAGAAAATAGCACAGAGGAATCAAGAAAAAAGCTATGATTTCTAATTTGTATGTTTTTAGAAAAACTAATTTTTGTTGGTGTAATAAAAGAATTCCAATAAAAAAAAGCCCTGTCCAACACGCAGCCCAAAGCGTAGGAGAAACAATCGGAATCATAAAAATTACCCAACTACAAGCTCTATAGTTTTGATTTTGAAAGCATAAAAAAACGGCTATCCAAAAAAAATAATGTTCTGAAAGTCCTGTAAAAATAGAGTTTGTAAGCCAATAAGTAGATTGAAAGCCTTTTATTTCTGTATAAAAAGGAAAATAGATTCCAGCAAGAAAAAGTAATCCAACAGAGTAAAGAAAAACCTTAAAACCTAATTTAAAGTAATTTTTCTGTTCATAAATAGCCAAAATTCCTATCCAAGTACAGATTTGTAATAATGGAATTGTAAAAAGTGAATAGGCAATATATCCAGAAACAGAAAAAATTTTGACAAAAAAAGCAGAAAGCCACAATTCAAAATAATGATAGGGAGTTGTTCCCAAGGCAGCCTTTGAATCTTCATGAAATGCAAAAACAGTTTCATACTTGGAACTCAATAACTGTTCGGACAAACGACCATAAAAAAAAGAATCTTTTGAAGGAATTAGAAAAGTAAAATTATTTCCACCTTCAAAAATAGCAGAAATATCAAAAACAAAAGCAGCATTAAAAAGCCAAATTAAGCTACTTCCAAAAATTAAAATAAAAACTTTATTCTTATCTCTAAAAAAGTAGTTTCGTTTTATGTTCTTTTTACTTTGAAAAACAAAATACACTAAAAAAAATATTGCTGGAAGTAGAACAATTTGAATAGTTTGTCCATTTTTGAAGAAGATTGAAGTTAAGACACTCAGAAAAGAAACAATAAAAAAGAGAAACCAAAAAAGAAAAGTCATATTTTAGAAAGAAATTAGCTAGTTTTGTAGTATAGCATACCCTTTAGGATGCGAAATAAAAAAAATTCTGAAATTAGTGTGAAAAGTCTTAGTCATTCTCTAATAACTTCTATTTCTTCCTTTATCTTATTTTTCACGGTATTTTTGAGTGTTCAAAACTCTGTGATGGCTTTGCCTGTCTTACCTACTGTTGAATCTAGTTCAATTTATCAAACTTTGAGTGAAAAATGGTTGGTTTATGATGAAGATTTGGGAAATTATGTTCCTTACTTACCAACAGTTCATAGCCAATACAGAGCCTTACATTTAATTTTTGATTTCAATAAAAATCTAAGTGATTATGAGAATAATTATTTAGGGATTGCATTACCACAAGGTGCAAAGCTATTTTGGAACACTCGCTTTTCGTCTATTGTTACAAAAAAAGAATACATAGAGATTTCATTTGATAGTCTGATAAATTTATATTCTGATAAAAAAAAACATAAAGATTTTAATGGCTTTTTGATGCTTACTGTTTATCAAGAAAAACCTCAAAATCAAATTCTTGAGTCTTATCCTGCTTATATTCTCACTAAAAGAGATAGTTTTAAAAAAGAAAAAATAGTTGATAAAATAAATATAAATCCGATAACAGTAAAAAAGCCAAATTCACCTATTCCTGATTGGATTTTGATGATAAATTGGTTTATGGTCGGAATTATTGTTGTTTTTTCGGTAGTTGTCCATCCAATTATAGGAACAGAAGCCTTTGGAGAATCATGGAGTTATTTTTTTAGACCTGCCAAAACATTCAAAAGAACAGAACTATTACCTCAAATTGGTTATGTAGTCTATTTTAGTTTAGTAATGGGTTTTGTATGGATTTTTTATAGTTATGTAGAACTTTACGGAACGACTACAAATAGTTATTTTATCATCAAAAATAGTCTTTTGTCTTTTATCTTGAATTGGCTTTATGCTGCTTTTTGGTGTTTGTGTATTGCTGCTTTTAGATTGTTTTGGATTCAGTTAATGGGTAAGCTTTTTTTCAAAAGTAGTCAAATTAGTGAACAACACATACAAGCTTTAACCTTAGGAAATTCATTTGTGATGAGTGTAATCTTTGTAGCAACAATATTATTTTCCTTCCTAATTAGTTCCTTTTATAGTCCTTCTTCAGATACACTACTCGCCACTACAAATAGTTCTTTTCTCTATTATTTTGTTTTATTAGTTACTATTTCTATCCTAACTCACACTTTATTAGTTAGTTATTATTTGTTTACACGAACAAATGCTGGTAAGTTGTATCTTTTTTCGTACCTTTGCGCCACCGAAATAATTCCTCTTTTGATTGCCTCAAAATGGATTATCTCAGTTTCTTAGTTTATTCTCAATTAATTCAGTCAATTTTATTTTTTTTAGTTAAATACAATTTTTAGTTAAAAAAATAAAATTACTTACATTACAAAGTTTTGATGGGAATAAATAAATTTTTACAGATTTTAGACTCGTTTCTAATTCTGTGTTTATAGTTTGCGTAAATATAAATTATTTTCTGAATAAATTGCTATTTAATTACTGATTTATTGATGAGATAGATACGTTTAGTTTATACAAACAGTTTTAGTCGTAGTTTTTAACAAACCAATTTTTGCAACGATATGGCAAACGAAGCGAATGCCTCACACCCAACACCTGCACCTAAGCAAATTCGTAGTGTATTGATTTCTCAACCTGCTCCTTTGACTGACAAATCTCCTTATCACGACCTTTCACAAAGGTATGATGTAAAGGTTGATTTCAGACAGTTTATTGAAGTGCAGCCTGTCTCTTTACGTGAGTTTAGAAAGCAACGAGTAGATATTTTAGACCATACAGCAGTAATTTTCACAAGTAGAAATGCTGTGGATCATTTTTTTACACTTTGTAAAGGGTTAAAGATTACTATTCCTGATGACATGAAATATTTTTGTGTCTCAGAACAAACTGCTATTTATCTCCCTAAATATATAAATCTTCGTAAGCGCAAACTTTTTGTAGGGGAGCGCACAGCAGCAGACTTGAACAAAGTCATTGCAAAACATAAAAAGGAAAAATTCTTATTTCCTTGTTCTGATATTCGTAGAGATGATATTCCTTCTTTTTTAAGAGAAAACGAAATTGAACATTCAGAAGCTGTCATTTATGCTACTGTTTCTAGTGATTTGTCAGACTTGGAGAATGTAAATTATGATGTAATTGCATTTTTTAGTCCTTCGGGAATAAAATCTTTATTTGATAATTTTCCTAAATTCAAGCAAAAAACTACTCGTATTGCAGCTTTTGGCCCTACAACTGCACAAGCAGTAAGAGATCACAACCTGCGTTTGGATATTGAAGCACCTCTTCCGAATGCGCCTTCTATGACAGGAGCAATCGAACAATATATTCGTAAAATGAAAGAAGAATTAGGAATTGAGTAGATTCAATTAAAAATTACGGATTACGGATTACGGATTACGGAATCTCACTAATTCTAAAAACTCCCTTTTCAAAATTTCAATTTATTTGACTTTTGAGAAGGGAGTTTTTGTATTAGATTATTTTGAAAATTGTTTTGAAAAATTAGAGAAGTTGTGTTCTATTCTTAAAAACAATTTCATTGATTAAAAATAGTTGATTAAAATGATTTTAGAAAACCACTTTCCAACAACAGAAATTTCAAATTTGATTAAAGAGTTTTATTTTGCTCATATTCCTGCTGATTCAGAGGTAAAATATAAACCTATTATTGATGATGGGTGCTATGATTTTATTTTCTTCAAGGAAAAACAAACAGAATTCGAATGTGGAATCAAAAAACAAATTATTCCTGTTGAGTTTGATACGTTTACAATCAGCTTGTCTAATCCTCCTTACAAGCTCAAATTTGATAATTCTATCACTTTTTTTACGATAAAAGTTCAACCGTGGCTCAACGCTTCATTTTTTCCTATTCAATCTCAAAAAGGAATTATTGATTTAAAAACAATTTATGGAAATGAAATTATTGAGCTGCACAAGAAATTATTCAAAATCAATAATTTTGAAAAGCAGAAAAAATTAGCTACTTCATTTATTAAAAAACACACACCCATACCAACTCCAACTATTCATTTTGTAAAAAATATTTGTCAAGAAGTGTATAAGAAAAAAGGTGTTACATCAGTTCAAAAGTTAGCCGAAAAGTTTGAAGTTAGCAGACAGGAAATCAATAAATTATTTAAAGATGAAGTTACTTATACACTCAAAAAATTTATTGTCATTGTGCGAATAGTGGCAGTTATCAAACACAAAATAAAGCATCCAAAGCTTTCTTATACAGCCTTGAGTTATGAATTTGGTTATTTTGACCAAGCTCATTTCAATAATGATTTCAAGAGGATTTGTGGCGTCTCGCCTTCGAAGTTTTTTAAAGAATTGCCTCCTTTTTTGGATAGACATAAATAAATTTTACCATTTTTACAATTTTTTGTCTAGGTAATCTTGTTTTTTTGTGATTTAATTCTAATCACGTAAAAATCAAATTCGACTATGCAATCAATACTTTTTCAATCCAAAAAGGTTAGTTTATTTCTTATCTTTTTTATTCTTTGCTCCTGTCAGAAAACTCAATATTCTTCTAGTTATAAAAATACTGAAACTAGTTCATTTTCTAAAAATGCTGATGAATATATGACTGCTCTGACAAATTTAGGGCAATTTAATGGTGTTGTTTTGTTAGAAAAAAATGGAAAAGAAGTTTTAAAGAAAGCCTATAACCTTTCAGAAAAACCTGTTGATTCGTTGTCTTCTCTTTGGATAACTTCTCAAAGTCAGTTTGATTTGCGTTCTATTGCCAAACTGTTTGCTAAGGCAAGTATAATCAAGTTAGAAAGTGAAGGAAAACTGAAACAAAGTGATTTTTTGAATAAATATATTTCTGATTTTCCTAATGGAAACAAAATTACACTTGAACATTTAATGCACAATCGTTCGGGTTTGCCACGAGAATTGACTACCAATAATAATAACTGCTTCGACCTTGGTTCAGAAGAAATTATAGCACTAGCAAAAAAAGAAAAATTAGAATTTGAGCCTAATACAGATGAACGTTATTCGAATGTGGGTTTTCAGATTTTGTATTATGTTATTTCACAAATTAGTCAAAAATCATATCATAATTATTTGAAAGAAGCCTTTTTTGAACCTTTGGAAATGACAAATTCAGGAGCGCATTTTGATTTTGATACTTCAAATCTAAAAAAATATGTTTACGGACATTACAAAAAAGACGAACAATTAATTTCTGTTTTAGAATTCCCAAAAGAAGATTGTAAAACAGGTCATTTGTATTCTACTGTTGAGGATTTGAGTAAATTTATTAATTATTTAGGAAACGAACCTTATTTTTCGGATTTAAATGAGGAAAATCAAATCGGACATGCAGGAGGAACACAAGGCAAAAGAGCTTATACTTTCAAAAATTATGAGCAAAATTATAGCTTAACTTTTTTATCGAATTATGATGAAATACCTTTTCAACAAATTGTAGAAGATTTGAAAAAGATTTTGGAAGGAAAACCATATCAGATTCCTAAAGAAATCAATAGAATAGAAATTAAACTTCCTACGACTGTGCTTTCTCGTTACGAAGGAACTTATGATTTTGCAGAAATAGAACATCTACAATTAGAATTTATTTTAGAAGATGGGTATTTAATGGCTTATCAAAATGAAAAACTTAATGGAAAACTCTTTGCTGAAAATGATAGCACCTTTTTTTGGGATAAAAAATCTAAAGAATCTGTAGTTTTTCGTAAAAAAGAGAATGAAGAGTATAAAGCATTATTAGATTTCAAGGGCGTAAGATGGGAAGGGTTGAAAGTAGAGTAAACAAAAAAAACTTGATAAATCAGAATCTGATTTATCAAGTTTCATACCTTCTTCTTCTGTTGTCAGTATCCTTTCCGACGACAAACAAACCTAAGCCGAAGGATTCATAACCACACTGTAAACCGTAATAGAGTTAAGCTCTCTGCCAAAATAAAGCTTGTCTAGTGCTTCGTACATATTTCTTGCTCTAAAATAAGACGTTTGAAGTTCTCGCTGCCCTTCTTTCTCTTTCGAAACCCATTGAATAGTATAAGAACTATCACGTTCACGGTAATTTTTCACATACTCAAACATTTTTTTGAGGGCATCTAATTTGTCTGTTCCGTGCTCGGTATGAAACAAAAAAGATTGATTGTGACGAGGATTGACCGTAATTAAATTAAGTTTGATAGTTGTTCCTTCTTGTGAATAATCAAAAATAAGGCTTCCATCAATTCCTAGATGGTCTTCAATTCCTTTCTGAATACGTGCAGACTCTACGTGTATGTCGTTTGGTGTCATTTTCTCATGTTTTTTGGTTTCTTAATTTTTTGTAGTAGTAAAATTAGTAAAAAATAAAGAGAGATAGTAAACAAAAAGTTTTCTATCTCTCTAAATTAATTGTCTTTAGATTTTGCATAAAAGATTTTTTTCAGACGTTTTTAATTTAATCTTGAACGAAGCTCTTCAATTTGGTCTTTTAGTTTAGGTTGAAAAGGATGTATTTGATAGAGTTTTTCAAGTGTATCTAATACGCCATGTTCGTCTCCAATTTCAGAATAGATGGTTGCCAGTCCTGCCAACGCTCCAAAATGACGGTTTTCCAAATTTAAAGTTTGATGAATATCATCAATGGCTGCCTTATAATTTCCTCGTAAATAAAAAGCTGTTGCTCGTTTGTTCCACCCTTCTGCAAAATTTGGGTTTTGCTCTACTACTTGTGTAAACGTATTGATAGCATCTGTATAATCTCCTTTTGAAAGATTTTGAGTTCCTTGTCTAACTAAGGTATTCATCTCTACATTACCTGTATTGAGCCAAATATTCCAAATTTGAGTTAGGATAGCTTCTATACGAGCCGTAGAACGTGCTGTTTGGAGTTGAGTAAAAAGTCGGTCTAGTATTTTATTATCTTGTTTCATAATTGGTTTTATTTATGTTCTTTTTAATAGATTATTCTTATAATTCTCAATTTTACAGAATTACATGTCTATTTTTTATTATTAAACCAAATTTTTAACCAAAAAGTTGTGTTTATTAAAAATATCAAACTTTATATATTAAAAATACAATCAAAAAAGCTTATTTTGATTAATTTATTAGATTTTGTTCTAGCAAAATGTTCTGAAAAAAACATAAAGAAAGGCTATAATTTGTAGCCTAAAAAAGATTTACGTTATCTTTGCATTGTTATCAAAACTAATAGTTTCCAACTTTTAGTTCTAAAAATATTTTCGACAGTTTGGAAACTGTCGGCTACCTATTTCAAAAACATGTTAGACTTTCTCACTCTCATTTCAGCCATTTCTTGGGACGTAAGCCCAGAAATTTGGCAATGGAAATTTATTAACCTTCGTTGGTACGGACTTTTATTCGCTACTGGTTTCATTGTTGGTTATTTTATTTTTTCTAAGATTTATCAAATAGAAGGCAAACCACAAGAAGACTTAGAGACGCTTCTTACTTATATGGTTATTGCCACCGTTGTGGGTTCTCGTTTGGGACATTGTTTGTTTTATGACCCTGTCTATTATTTATCGAATCCTTTAGAAATTCTCAAAATTTGGAAAGGTGGTTTGGCTTCTCATGGTGGAACTATCGGACTTTTGGTAGCCTTATTTTTATATGCTAAAAACCATCCCGACCAACCTTATTTGTGGCTTTTGGATAGAATTGTAATTCCGATTGCACTTGCTGGTGCTTTTATTCGTTTAGGAAATCTAATGAATTCTGAGATTTATGGAGGAGTTACTGATTTGCCTTGGGGATTTATTTATCTTCAAAATGGAGAAACACTTGCCAAACACCCTACTCAACTCTATGAAGCAGGGGCTTATGTTTTAATTTTTCTCTACTTGATGTTTTCTTATCTCAAAATGAAACGTTATGTTCCTAGAGGTCGTATTTTTGGACAATTTTTAATGCTTCTTTTTGGCGCACGTTTCTTGATTGAGTTTGTAAAAAACACACAGGAAAACTGGGAAGTTGAGATGATAGCAACTTATGGTATTAATATGGGACAGCTTTTAAGCATTCCCTTTATTCTTGTAGGAACATACTTTTTTGTGCGTTCGTTTTCAAGCAATGCAAGACAAGAAGCAGTTGATTTTGCTGAAAAGGGTAATAAAAATGTTGTGGGTAGTAAGAATGACAAGAAATAATACACACAAACTTCTTGATTAATATTACGCATTCGAAAATTTCCCCACGATTAAAATCATGGGTTTCATTTATGTATGCAAGAAATTTTTATCCTTGCGTAACATAAATTGATTATTGGAATAACCATTTTCGTGAGGTCACGAAAATGGTCTATCCAAAAAATACCAATAAGAAGCCATAAAACAAACGTTTTCGTAAACTCACGAAAACGATATAAAATACATTAAACCATTTTGTTGAACTCAACAAAATGGTTTAAATAGTTAATAACGTAGTGTAGAATTTTCACTAATTATGAAATGGAACGAAGACAAAGACATAGAAACTGAATGGTTTAGATTATGCCGAAAATTACAATCTCATTTTGATAAAAAACCAGACTTAAATGGTATTTTATTTTTGATGGGAATACAAGAACTAGGACAAGGAATCCGAGCTTTTAGCAAAGATGAAAAACAAGATTTGATGCACATGGCAACTTGCAAGGCACTTAGTTATGCAGAGTATTATCAGCTAGAAGGAAAAGATGAAGACGGCTGGGTGCATTGGAAACTCATCAAACCACTACCTATTCTGAAAATAGAAGAACAAGAAAAACTCCTCAAAATGAATATTATTACTTATTTTAAGGAGGAAGTTTTTAAGGATGAGGAATATTGAAATAAATTTAGAAGTTAGATTTCAGAAGTAAGAAGTAATTACGAATACTTTGAATTAGTGAAATTAATTCTAATTTCTAATTTCTAAAATCTAAATTCAAACTTAGTATATAAACTCTCCGTGAGCAGAAGAAATAGTCAGCTTTTTACCTTCGCCGTCATTCTTTTCTACTCTACCAATTACTTTTGCATCAATTCCAAACGATTTTGAAATATCAATAACCGTTTGAGCATGTTCTTTTGGAAGATAAATCTCTAAACGGTGTCCCATATTGAAGACTTGATACATTTCTTTCCAATCTGTTTTGCTTTCTGATTGAATCAACTCAAAAAGTGGTGGTGTTTCGAATAAAGAATCTTTTATAATATGTAAATTCTGAGAATTATTAACAAAATGAAGAATTTTGGTTTGCGCTCCTCCCGAACAATGAATCATTCCATGTATATGTTCTCTAATTTTATTCAAAATCTCTTTCACTACTGGCGCATACGTGCGTGTAGGCGATAAAATCAATTTTCCAATATCTGTTTTGATGTCCTTTGGAAGCTTTTCATAAATATCTGTCAAACTCCTAGAACCACTATAAACAAGTTCGCTAGGGACGGAGTTATCAAAACTTTCTGGGTACTTCTCGGCATATTTTTTAGTCAAAACGTCGTGTCTTGCAGAGGTTAAGCCATTGCTTCCCATTCCTCCGTTGTATTCTGATTCGTAAGTCGCTTGTCCAAACGATTCTAAACCTACAATCACGTCGCCTTCGCTTATTTTGTCTGTGCTGATAACATCGTTTCGTTTCATTCGTGCTGTTACGGTGCTATCGACGATGATTGTACGGACAAGATCACCTACATCTGCTGTTTCTCCTCCTGTACTGAAAATGGTAATTCCTTGTTCTCTAAGATTTTCTAATAATTCTTCTGTTCCGTTGATTATTTTGGCGATAACTTCGCCTGTAATTAGATTTTTGTTGCGACCAATGGTAGAAGAAAGCAAAATATTATCGGTTGCTCCCACACAAATCAAATCATCAATATTCATAATGACAGCATCTTGTGCAATTCCTTTCCAAACCGACAAATCTCCCGTTTCTTTCCAATACAAATAAGCCAAAGATGATTTTGTACCTGCACCGTCTGCGTGCATTATATTGCAGTATTCTTCATCTCCTCCCAAAATATCTGGGATTATCTTACAAAATGCTTTCGGAAAAATTCCTTTATCGACAGATTTGATGGCTGCGTGTACATCTTCTTTTTGTGAAGAAACACCACGTTGTGAATAACGAGAAGTCATAATTAGTAATTTGTTTTGTCGGTATTGTTGTGCTAAAATACCAAACAAAGGCGAAGAAAATATTTTTTGAAATTTCTTATTACAAAAGTCTGAAAATATTGGGGCTTGTGCAAAATGTAAAGGACTTTAATTTTATTTCTTCTAACCAAACAAATTCAATATATTTATAAAACAGAGTACAAACTAAACCTTAGCTATGAAAATTCTGACATCAGGTAAATATTATGGTAGAAAAGAGTCTGAAGTTAATGTTGATAAACTGATTTTGTCTGAATATGATTATCGTTCGGCTCGTACAGATTGGCATTATCACGAAAACCCATACTTTATGTACTTGCTTCAAGGTAATGTATATGATACAAATAAGAAAGTAACGACACATTGTACTTCTGGTAGTTTGATTTTCCACAACTGGCAAGAAACTCATTACAACGAAAAAGCGACTACACAAGCAAGAGGTTTTCATTTAGAATTTCCTAGAAGTTGGTTTGAACAAAAAAAGTTAGATAGTAATCTTTGGGAAGGCAGCCAACTTATCAACAATCCTACATCACACTATCTACTGGCAAAACTTTACTTTGAGTTTCGGTGTCAAGATATATATTCAGATATTTCTATTGAATTATTGACGCTTCAACTGTGTGAAACGATAGAAAAAAATGAATTTTATGAAAAGGAAAAACAGCCTATTTGGATTAATTCGCTACGACAAATACTTAATGAAGATTCAGAAAACTTGAATTTAAAGTTGCTTTCTAATCAGTTAGGCGTT
Organism: Bernardetia sp. ABR2-2B; assembly: GCF_037126435.1. Classification (GTDB taxonomy): domain Bacteria; phylum Bacteroidota; class Bacteroidia; order Cytophagales; family Bernardetiaceae; genus Bernardetia. The sequence goes on from NZ_CP147020.1 coordinate 2,388,353, forward strand.
CATCCTGTACATATTTCAAGAGCAGTTCCTAAGTATTTTGGAAGTTCATTAGGAGATTATATTCGCCAACAAAAAATCAAAAAAGCATTAAGTTATATTTTTTCAAAAAATTATTCCCTAACAGAAATTGCTCATTTGTGTGGTTTTTCAGACCAAAGTCATTTTACACGCACTTTCAAAATCTATCTCAACAAAACTCCTAGTCAGTTTTCTAAACAGGTGTTTTAAGTCAGAAAAAGCTTGATGTTAATTTGGTTCTATTTTATCCATAAAAGAAACTTTAATTTTATGTCTTTAAATAAATTTTTATCAAACTATTATTGTTTCAATGTATAAAATTATCTTCACTTTCTTCTGCTATTTTTTAGCAAGTCAAATTTCATTTGCTCAATTAGATTTTTCTAAAGAAAACATAAGCAAAAACCCTCTATTTTCAAAACTAGATAGTACAATAAAGGCAGGAAAATATGAACAAATAACAAGCGTTTTGGTCGCTCACAATGGCAATTTGATTTTTGAAAAATATTATAATGATACAGATTCAAACTCAATGCACAATACTCGTTCGGCAACAAAAACAATGGCGAGTTTACTGACAGGAATTGCTATAAAAAAAGGGTATATCAATTCTGAAAAAGATAAAATATTCAAGTATTTACAGCACAAACTACCTACGCAAAATGCTGATAAAAGAAAAGAGGAAGTTACGATAGAAGACTTACTCACTATGAGTTCTGTAATGGAATGTGATGACTACAACAGTTTTTCTAGGGGAAATGAAGAAAGAATGTACTTGATAGAAGACTGGACAAGTTTTTTTATTGATTTGCCTATACGAGCTTATACATTTGAGCCAAAACCAGAAAATCAGCCTTATGGACGTTCTTTTCGTTATTGTTCGGCTGGAGCTGCAACTATGGCAGAGATTTTAGAGCGAAGTATAAATATGAAATTAGATTCTTTTGCTTATCATAACCTTTTCAAACCTCTTGGTATTAAAGATTACAAATTAGATTATAATCCAGAAGGAATTTTGAATACAGCAGGAGGAAGTGAATATAGAAGTAGAGATTTTTTGAAACTGATTCAGATGTGTTTGAATGACGGAAAGTGGAATAACCAAGAAATTTTAGAAAAATCTTGGTTAGAAAAAGCAACTACACCAAAAGTAAAAGTTTATGAAGGACTTGAATATGGATATTTATTTTGGCTAAAAAGTTTTGGGCAAGAAAAAATGTATAAAGCATTTTGTATGGCTGGAAACGGTGGACAGAAAATACTAGCAATACCAGAATTAGGCGTAAGTGTCGTAATAACAACAACTAATTATGGAAATGGAAACGGACATAATTATACAGATGAAATAATGAATGCGTTTGTTATTCCTGTAATAGAAAATTAAAAACAATATTGGTTGTTTCAAAGGAACTCCACAGTAATTTTTTCTTAAAGAATACTCCTACTTTGGTTCTGCTGAGTTAGGAGTATTTTTTTGTTTAGTAATTTCTATTTACAAGCTGTTATGCAAAACAAACGAATGTTGTATATTAGTGTCCTTATAAAAAAAGACTAAGACAAACTACTATAAAATGAAACATTCGTTAAGCCTATTTCTACTATTTTTTATCGTTCAATTTACTTTTGCACAAAACACAAATCAAGAAACAACACAAAGAATTGATACCTATTTGGATAGTATCCGAAATGATGAAGCAAAACTCAGACAATTTCTGACAAAACTTCCCAAAGGAGCAGATATTCATCATCATTATAGTGGTTCTGTTTATGCAGAAACGTATTTGGAATATGTAGAAAAGAATAATTTATGGATTAATAGAAATACTTTTGCTATTTCTGATAGCGAAGTTTCAAGAAGCGAACGAAGCGAATGGTCAAGGGTAAATTCACTAAAAGCAGATGGCTATTGGTCAGATATAAAAATAAAAATCATAGAATCTTGGTCGAAGCTCTATTTCAATTATGTTTCAAAACCCAATGACGAACACTTTTTTTCTACCTTCGATAAATTCAGTATTCCAGAAAACGCTACTTTTAATGAAGGAATTAGAGAGATAAAACAAAGAGCCATTTCTGAAAATGTAAGTTACATAGAAACGATGTTTACAAGCACAGGTTTTTATAATACATTTGAAAAAGATGAAGATTTTGCTACTGAATTATTGAAGTTACAAGAAACAAAAGATAAATCTATTCAGTCAAAATTAGCAGAACTTTATAAATATTATACAGCAGTAGAAAATAAGATATTTCTTTCAAAAGTAAACGACCACAACGAACTAATACAAACCCTTCACACAGAAAATAAAATAGACGACGACAAATTTATGATGCGTTATCAAAACTATTTTATACGTGTTCTTGACCCAGCCACTACTTTCAAATCGTTTCTAATTTCGTTTCATTCTGCCCATACATCAGATTTGGTGGTGGGAGTAAATATTGTTGCGCCAGAAAACAATACCGTTGCGATGAGAGATTACTGGCTTCATATGCAAATGTTTAAGTATTTTAAATCTGTTTATCCAAACGTAAAAACAGCAATGCACGCAGGAGAACTAACACTGGGGCTAGTAAAACCAGAAGATTTGACTTTTCATATAAACGATGCTGTATTGGTGGCAGGTGCAGAGCGAATCGGACACGGCGTTGATATTGCGTATGAGAAAAATTCAGAAGAGCTTTTAAAATATATGACACAAAATGAAATCGCCATAGAAATTAGTTTTTCTAGCAATGATTTTATTTTGGGTGTGAGTGGAAACAGACATCCTATACTTTTGTATAAATCGTATAACGTACCGATAGTGATTTCGACAGACGATGCAGGTGTACTTCGAACAGATTTGACGCAGCAATTTTTGATACTGATAAGAGATTATCCTTCCATAAACTATCAAGATATCAAAAAAATGGTTTTTAATAGCATCAATTATTCATTCTTAACTGAATCAGAAAAGGAAAAAATAAGGAAGGATTTGGAGGGGCGTTTTTTGGAGTTTGAGGTGGGGTTTTTGGAACAACACTAAAACTCATTGGCTTCTCGTAAAATAATTTCAATAAGATTTTTGCTTAGTCGTATTCCATTTGATTGAGCAATTTCTAGCAATGGTTTTATTTCAGCAACAAACCCTTTTTCCTTTGCTTTCAATAATACACCAAACGAACCAGAACAAGTATATCCTTTCAACTTAGCATAATTTCTAGCCGTTTTTTCATCAAGAAGTAATAAATCAGCTTGTAGTTCTTCTACTAATACGATAGCCTCTGCTTCTCCTTTGTCTAAAAATGTAGTCAAATGTTCTACTAATTCTTTGTTTTTGACTTTTTCTATTTTAATCCAATCTATCTTTTTTAAGTCCGTATAAAATGGCTTGTCTTTTCCTGCTTCTATTTCCAAATAAACTTCATAAGGAACAACTATACTCTCATACATTTTTTCGAATAAATCTAACTTACCAATTCCTAAAAAGGTAATAATAGGAGTTGTATTTGAAATTATTAGTCTAGGCATTATTTATATCTTCTTTTAAAGATTCTTTATTACTATCATTATAAATATCTACGCCATATTTAGCCAAAACATCAAAAAATGCTATACGTGTAATTCCTAAAATCTGCGCTGCTTTCCCTGATGATATTTTACCAAGTTCGAAGAGTTTTACTAAAGCTAATCGTTTTATTTCTTCTCCAAACTCGCCTTCTTGCATACGCAAAACAACGGCTAGTTCTACTGGAAAATCTACTTGCAAATGAGTATTCATAGTATTTTTAATATTTGATTTATAGTTTATACAAAAAGATTTATTTCTTTCTCCATTGATTGAATTGTTTACGATTTTCTAAAAATTCTTCATATTGTTGTTCGCTCATTCTTGGTGCAGACAACAAAAAATCATTATCAAATGAAGGCGTATTTTTTTGGACTTTCTTTTTTTCTAATACATTTTGTGCATCTATTACCAGTTTTTGCACTTGACTAGCAGGAAATTGTTTTATTATCTCTAGTAGTTGCTGATAAGCCAAATTTACTTTTATTTCCATAATCGAAATAATTTAGTTTTTAAATAATGAATATACTTTCTTAACGCTGAAATAACTTTTTAAGTTGAGAACTGAAATTATTTTATACAAATTTTCTAAAGGAACGTACTGTTTCAAAAATACCTATTGAAATAAAAATTCTTCCCATAAAATCAAAAAACACAAAAAAAGGATTCTCAGAAAAATTTGGATTAACCTCTTTCATAAAATCTACTCTATGAACAGGATTTATATATTGAATCCAATAAGCTACTAAGTTATCACAAAAATACTTTGTGCCAGTTGTATTTAGTTCTAGAGTGTAACCAATATTATATAACATAAGACTAAAAAACATGAAACTGATTACTACTGTAATGATTGTAGCTTGTAAAAAGTTAGTACCAAAACTACTATATCCTTCAGATATTAATAGACTGATTAAAGAGGAATAATCTGAAGCAGATTTTTCTTTATCATATAAATACTTACGCAAATTATTTTTAGATGCTTTATAATAGTCTAATTCTTCAGTTTTATCATTTTTATTTTTAGAAGATGTATATAAATCATTAAATATTTCATACAATTCTTTATGCTCTCCCTTTATTATCTGACCTTTTATTGGAAATGTGGAATTAAAAGTTTTCAAAGATGATAAGTCTACTTTCTTTATCTCTATACTACTAAATTTAGATAAATCAATATTTTTAAAAGTCGCATTTCCCAATGTCGAATTTAGTATTTTTAATGCTGTTTTTTCTTTAAAAGAAACTTGAAGAGCATTTACGATACTCTCTACTATTGCTATTATTGTTTCTGCACTCAGTTCTATATCTATTTCTTCTGTTTCTAACATTTCTGCTGCTCTTGCTGCTGTTTTATTTAGTTTTGTAGTTATTTCTAGTGTCTCTACTGCTTTTATTGCTTTTGTCTTTAAGGTTTCTACTATTATTTTTTCTTTTTCTATGATTGTCTTGTTTATTTCTGTTAATGCTATTACTGTTATTGCTGCTACTTCATCTATATCATCTAAGTCATCTGCTTCTTTAAACTGCATTTCTAAACCTTTTATTTTCACATTCAATTCTTTCAGTTTTGTTTCTGCTAAATTTACTTCCTGTCTTGTTTGTTGCACTTCCTTTTTTGCAGTTTCTATTAGTTTTTTTGCTTCAATAGCTGCTCTTGGTATTGCAACTTTTGCTTCTTTCATTGCTATTACGGCTGCTTTTATTGCTATTTCTTTTGCAGCTTTTTTTGTTTTCCTTTCTGTTTCTATACTTTTTCTCTTTATTTTTTCTAAATCACTATTTATTTCAACACTTCCTTTTGATCTATTACCTTTTGTTTCTTTTAATTTTTCTTTTAATTCATTTATTTTTTCTATACGTTCTGTTAGTATCCGTTTTAGTTTTTCAGTGTCTCTTTCTGCATCTTTTATTTTATCTGCATCTAAGTGTGTTTTAAATTCTATTTTTATATACTTATATAGGTTATCAATTTTTAATATTTCTTTTTTTGTTTTTTTTTCTTGTTCTATTAACTCTTCTTCTCGTTCTGCTATTGCTTGTTCATACTCTAATATTATCTGTCCTTTTTCTTTTTGTGTTTTTGCTATCCTTGCTTCTGTTTTTTCTGCTATTTCTATTGTTGCTTGTATTAATCTTGTTCGTATTATAGCCTCCATCATTGCTACTGTTGCTGTTGTTGTGATATGAAACTCTTGTATTATATTAGTATCAGATAAATCAATAGTACCTCCATTATAAAATCTGGATATTTCTAGTGTATGTAGACTAACATTGTTTATGGATATTCTAACACCTGCATTATTATTCCCTTTTAAAGTTAAATGATTCAACTTTAAGTCTTTAATATCTACGTCTCTGTCATTTATATTTAACTGAAAATCATTAAAAAAACTATCTTGTCCTTTAATATTAATAGAACGTTTATGAACAGACTTGCTATCATCTAACAAAAATTTACCAAGATTGCAATCTTCTATATTTATAACCTCTAATTTACTTCCAGCTAAAAGCATATTATGAGATGATACTTTCTCAAAAGATACTTTTTTGAAAGATTCTCTAACAACTATTATATCTTGTTTTTGAGATGATATAAATTTTATATTGAAGTCACATTCACACTCTATCAAATGGATTATTGGAGTTTTCAGAATAAAAGATAATTCAATATTATTACTATCCTTACAAGTAAATGTACATTCTGAAAATGTAATTGATTCACTTGCATATAATTCGATTTCATGAAAAAGCATCTGAGAAGAAAAATCAATGTTAATTTTTTTAAATAAAACTACTCCTTGATTGCTGTGTTTTTTTCTTCTAATCTCCTGAATTAATTGGTAAGAAGTCATTGTATTGGGCATAAAGATATTGCAAAAAAAGCCAATTTACTTTAGCTTTTATTTATATTCTAAATATACAGATTCATTTTTTTTAAACCTCACAAAACTGGCTTTTTTATAAAAAAACAAAATAGAGAAGTGAACCTCATTCACGATAAAAAAACCAATATCATATCTTTGAGTTCATTTGATACAACAAATAAAATATCGTACATTTTTGAATATGCACTAACCAATGAAAGACATTCTAATCTCTAGTAAAACACACACGTTAAAACTAACTTTTGCAGAGGCATTCCACCCTTCCAAATTGAATATCAGAGCAGACCATTGGTATTTTACATACAAACTTCGTCTATTAGATGATTCTTTGGAGTTTGGAAAATGGTTTACTGGGAGATTTTGGAAGCTGACAGATGATATAATTGTATTTGAAGAATATACCAATAAAAATCTTGATGAAGAATCCATAAAATATGATAGTGATGTTTCGCTGCGACTTTTTCTTATTGATTTTCAAAAAAATGCTACTGCAAGATTTTCTCACTTTCAAGGAGGACAGTTTGATATAATAGAATTGACTGAAGATGGCAGAATAGTTTTTCAGAAGAAAGCGTACTCTCAAACAAGAGAATTTGAGATTAATCTTGATGATTTGAAATTTGAATCATTTGATAAAATTTAGAAAATAAACGATTATCGTATCTTTGAGTTAAATTCAAAAACACTAACCAAATCATTCAACACTCAAAGAAATATGATTATTGCAGAAGATAAAACCATCAACTATATAAAAGAAGTTCTAGAAAATATGCCAAGCGATTGGATAGGACTTACTACACACCGATTAGATATTTATAACGAATCTCTCGCCAAAACTCAATTTTTAGAGCAATTTGAAACTTTATTTGAGGCAAACAACACTAAAAAATCAGCATTAGAAATTCTACCTACGGCGTATGATTATATTCGTTTGGGACATCCGTTATCGTCTGTTTTGGAATGGGGAATTGCTAATCTAAATAATCTTCCTTCAAAAAACATTATTAGCTTTTCATCTAAGACTGCGCCTATTTTGGCTGTTTTGAGAAAGAATTTGTTTGAGAAAAAGAAAACGCAAATTCTTTACACAGATGAGCTACCAACTTGTTTTGATGCTAAAGTAGTGAAAGAAGTTTACGGTTATGATTTTGAAGTAAAAAAGATTGGAAGCACAGAAGAAATAAAAGAATTTAATGGAAGCACAGTTCTTGTTTCAGAACAAAAAGAAATTGGTAAAGCAACTCTGAACTCAAACATAGATTTCTTTATTTCTATTCACGATGAGCTTGGAAGTATTATTTTCATTAATAATTCTGATACTAATGACGAGTATATTTCAGAAATTCAGCACGTCAGAAGAAGAGAAACGATTGCCATGACTCCTGCTGATTGTTACACAGCATTACAGTCTTTGGTAGGAAATACTTCTTTTGAGCCTACAAAGTTTGATACTAAAAAAGACAAAATTTCTGTTTTAGAATCCATCAAAAAAATCACAAAAGCAGATGCAAAAGCTGTTGTAGGTTCTAGTGGCTTGTCGGTTCAGTACGCCATTATGATGGGACTTGTAAATGAAGCACAAGAAAAACACAAAGGAAAAGCTATCAAGTTTATTGTTCCTCCAAACTGTTATGGTGGCACAAATGACCAAGCAAGGCGTGTAGCTGCGTGTTTGGATAATGTAGAAGTAATGGATTTGCCTGTCGATGGCGATAACGATATGGTAAGCAGTACAGATTCGGTTTTGGATAAAGTGGCTGAACTAGATGCTGTTCCGTATATCATTGCCGAAATTCCGACCAACCCAAGAGTAGAAGTTCCAAATCTTGAAAATTTAGAAAAGGCATTGAGCAAAAAACGTAAAACTCCGAATGGAGAAGAAGCTATCGAACCTGTCTTCATTCTTGACCAAACTTTTTGCCCAAATGTAAACTTTTTAGGCGAAAATCAAATACTCTCTACTGTCAAGACGATTTCGTATGTGAGTGGCTCAAAGTTCCCAAGTGGAGGAAAAGTAACGGCTGGTTATGCCACGGCAAATGAGAAAGCAGCAACACTAATGGAAAATATAGAAAAACATATTATTCTTTGTGATAACGAAGCTACAGACTTTCAAATGTCTATTCTAGCAGAACAGCTACCTTCAATGAATCAGAGAATCGAAGGTGCATATAAAAACACTAGAAAGTTTGTCAATTTCATTGAAGAAAAACTTCCCACAGCAAAGATTAATTTTGTTTCGGAAGAGTTGGCAGCACAAGGATTTACGCCTTCTGTTTTTTCATTAGACCTTCCCACAAAAGGCAATACAGCAGAAGAAAAAGAAGCTTACAAGAGAGAATTAAACGATAAATTAATCACGATGATGATTAAAAAAATTCCTAATGAAAGCAAATATTGTGTGAGTTATGGACAGCTAAAAGGCGTTTATTGGACAATTCCTGCTACTTCTACACAAGGCACAACCAAAGAATCTGACAAAGATTATATTGCTCGTGTGTCGCTTTCTTCGAATATGGATTTGGAGCATCACAAAGAAGTATTTTTAGAATTTGTAGAACAGATTTAAGAAGTAAAAAAGCCAAGTTATGAGAGTAATTTGGCTTTTATACAAAAAATGAATTGACATAGATTTTTATTAAAAAACAAAAAGTAATTTACAAGTGGCTAGAGATGACTTTAATGCTGATACCAAGAACAGACTTGCTAAGAGAGCAGGATATCAATGTTCGATATGCAAAAAACTTACAATTAGTGCATCAGAAGAATCTAATAAATCCGTTAATTCAACTGGAGTAGCAGCACACATTAGTGGAGCGTCAGATGGAAGAGGTAGCAGAAGATATGACCCTCAAATAAGTCATGAGGAGAGAAAAAGTATAGAAAATGGTATTTGGCTATGTTCAGAACATGCTAACTATATTGACAGAGATGAATTTAAATACTCTACAGAAAAGCTATTAAGTATTAAAAAGGAACATGAGAAACAAATAAGTTTAAAACATGAAGGGCTCGACATAAAGAACGGTTCTTTGTATGAAATAGAAG